>CAMWBA010000037.1 GCA_947172355.1 uncultured Bacillota bacterium | reverse complement strand
CGCAGGGGTCAAAGGAGATGGCTTGCAGCTTGGCGGCATCAATTTTACCGTCCGCACCCAGCACCTTCTCATCCGCGCTGATACCCACAATCTGGCCGATGATGTTGCCGTCCTCGTTCACCTTGAGCAGCCTGCACTCCAGGGCAACCGGAAACTCATCAATCAGCGGAGCATCCACCGCTTCGCTTCGGGTGGTATGCAGGCCGGCCTTTTTCAGCTTATCCGGTTCCTGATTGGCGGATACCAGCCCTACATAGTCCGCCTCCACCACATGGGCGGCATCGGCAAAACTGACGGTGAACGCGCCCTTCGCCTTGATATTCTTGGTGGTCTTGTGTCCCGTGCTCAGACAGAGGACTACCTTGTCCCGGTCATACAGACCGCCCCAGGCGGCGTTCATGGCGTCCGCTTTTCCGTTCTCATCGTAAGTGCCGATGATCAGCACCGGCAGAGGAAAGAACCAGGGGTTGCTTCCAAAGTGTTTTCTCATAGTGATCCTCCGTTTCGTTATGATAAGCCGAGTATAGACCTTAAAGTCTACTCCAAGTCAAGAACTTTTGCAGACATTATTTCACTTTCCTCAAAATGCTTCCTGAAAAATCCGAGCAAATTCCGCATGGCACATTTTCCCATAGCTGCCGGGAGACACGCTGCAGGAAGTAGCGATAGCTCCCAGGTCTATGTCCTCGGACACCCCCAACTCCCGCAGAGTGGCGGGCAGGCCGATCTCCTTGATGAAGTCCGCCAAAGCCTCCACACCAGCGGCGGCAGCTTCCTCATCGGTCTTGCCGGTGGGGTCGATGCCCCAGACACGGACGGCAAAACGCTTGAACTTTGCAAGGCCGTCCTTGTAGATGTGCCGGTAGTAGACTGGGTGCAGAACCGCCAGTCCCGCGCCATGGTTGCAGTCGGTGTAAGCCCCCAACTGATGCTCCATCTGATGGCACTGGAAGTCGCACTTCTTCCCCAGCTTGATAATGCGGTTTTCCGCCATAGTGGATTCCCACATGAGATTGCTCCGGGCATCATAATCCGCCGGGTTTGCCAGAGACGCCCGCAGGTCCCGGATCACGCCCCGCATCAGGGCTTCGGAAATATCGTCCGACACATTCTCTGCGTCACAGGGACTGAAATATGTCTCCATGATGTGGCTGAGAATATCAAAGCCGCCGGAGGCCAACTGAAACTTGGGGACGCTGTAAGTGTAGGTGGGGTCCATCAGGGCAAACCGGGCGTTGGCGGCAGGATAGTCCCGGCCCGTCTTGACCTTCTGGGCCTCGTTGGTGATGACCGCGCCGCCGTTCATCTCGCTGCCGGTCCCGGCCACGGTGACGATCACGCCCAGGGGCAAGGGCTGGAAATCCACCACGCCGGGCCGCGCCCAGAAATCGTTCCAGATGTCCCCATCGTAAGCCGCCGCCATGGAGATGGCCTTGCAGCAGTCCATGACGCTGCCGCCGCCCACGCCCAGGATCACATCCACATCATTCTCCCTCGCCAGAGCCGCGCCCTCCTGAGCCTTGGCATAGGTGGGATTGGTCATGATACCGGGGAACTCCACCACGGTTTTTCCGGCGGCGGCGAGGATGCCGGTTACTTCATCGTAGATACCGTTGCGCTTAATGGAGCCGCCGCCGTAGGCCAACATCACTGTATTGCCGTACTTGCTGACAAGGCAGTTCAGATACTCCTTCACACAGCCCTTTCCAAAGAAGGTTTTGGTGGCGTTCTCAAAAATAAAATTATTCATGCTCTCATTGCTCCTTTTAATTCTGTTTTTCTGCGGCCCGTTTCACCACCGGCGCCGCCATCTTATTTCTGCTCGTCTACCGGGGGGACCATCTCCGCGTATTTCTTCAGCATTTCCGGTGTGCTGGTGTAGTAGCGGGTGTTCTTGTCCAGCGCGGCGATCTCGGCCATTTCTTCCTCCGTCAAGGCGAAGTCAAAGAGGGCAAAGTTATCCTTGATGTGCGCCGGATTCTTGGAGCCGGGAATGACAATGTTGCCGGACTGGATATGCCAGCGGAGGATGATCTGGGCGTTGCTCTTGCCGTACTTCTGCGCCGGCTTGGAGAACACCGGCTCCTCGATCAGCGCCTTGTCCCCGTGGCCCAGGGGATACCACGCCTGGATCGCCATGCCCTGGCTGGTCAGGAATTTTTTCAATTCCTTCTCCTGGAAGTAGGGGTGGACTTCCGTCTGGAGGATGGTGGGCTTCACTTCGCAGATGGACAGGATTTCTTTGTTCTGCTCCATGTTGCAGTTGGACAGACCGAGGCAGCGAACCTTGCCCTCCTTGTACGCCTTTTCCATCAGCCGATAACCGGCCACATAGTTCCCGGCGGGCTGATGAATCAGCAGAAGGTCGATGTAGTCGGTGTCCAGCCGCTCCAGGGTTTTCTCCACGGCGTCAGCCTGCTCGTAGAAAGACGGCCACAGCTTCGTTTCCAGAAAAATCTCCTCCCGCTTCAGCCCGGACCGCTTCATGGCCCGCCCCACGGCCCGCTCGTTGACATAGGCGTTGGCGGTGTCGATCAGGCGGCAGCCGCCCGCAAGGGCGCTGACGCAGGATGCCTCCGCCTCATCGGGGGACAGCAGGAAGGTACCGATACCGGCCATGGGCATGACCACGTCGCCCGTCAGTGTCAAAGTCATCTGTTCGTTCATATCGAAATTCTCCTTAAAATAAAAAGATGGGGTACTCTTGTCATTAAGAATACCCCATCTCTGCCTAAAGCAGAAGTATCGGTTTGTTTATGAGTATCAACCTTTGACTTATAGCTTCGCGTTCATTACCTGGGCCACTGCGCGGATCAGCCTTTGAACTGTGGGCGAAGGTGCGGGCGAGTGCAGCAGCCCGAAGGGAATGGAGTGGTTCCACTCCACGGGGAGGATTTTCAAAAGCGGGTGTACGCCCTCCCACTGCGGGACCGCCATCAGCAGAGCGTTCTCATGCTCACATTGATTGAAACCCTCCAGATTATAAAAGGAAAATCAACGATTTGAATTTTCGGATGCTGTTCCCATAAATCATCCCGCAGCCTGTCCACATGCTTGCTCCAGTTGCGTTTCATGAGCATGAGCCGCTGTCCGTACAAGTCCTCTACTGCCAGCTTTTTCTTTTGGGCCAGCGGGTGGTAGATGGACACGGCGCAGCAGATGGGGACCCGCATCAGCTCCAGCGCGTCGCAGGAACGCAGGGTCAGCATGGTTTCATCAAAAATGCCAGCCACAATGTCGATGTTCTGCCCCAGGTTCGCCAGAATTTCCCGTGCATTCTCCGGAGTGTTATCGGAAGTTCACCATCTGGAATTTCAGCTCTGGGTGAACCTCATGCATCTGGGGCCATAAGTCCAGCAGGAATTGACTGGGCGTCATCAGGGATGTACCGATACGGATCACACTCTCGTTGCTCTGCATGGCATTCTTGGCCCGCACCTGGGCATCTTTGGCATACCGGATCATGTACTTGGCGTCCTGGTAGTAAGACTTGCCTGCATCCGTCAGCGTCAGCCCACGAGGGGTATGGTTGAATAACTGAACCTCCAGGCTTCCCTCCAGCAGATTGATCTGCTTCATCACCGCTGTGGAGGATATGAACAGCGCCTCCGCCGCTTTGGAAAAGCTGCCAGCATCGGCTACTTGAATAAAGGTGTCTAACTGATGGTTATACATAGTGGTTTCCTCGCTGAGCATCGCCTTTTTCTTACACCTCGTGGGGAATATGCAAAGATATTGTATCATGAATTAGTTCAATTTTCAATCCGTTGCGGCCCTTGAAATTCAAGGCTTTGCTGAATTTTTGGAGCCGCTCAAAACCGGGAAAAACGGGGGCGGTAGTAATACGCAGCCCGCCGACATCTGCTCGTTGTTGTACTGGCTGTCGCACAGGCCCACCAGCTTGCCGCCCACCTTGCCGTTGATGGTCACAGGCTTGTATCCGCCCACGGCCCGGCAGTCGGCCTTGTTGCCCGCGTCAGACGCCTGCCGGACAGTCGCCCAGCTGTTGTCCTTCAGCGTAGTCGTGGGGAGCGTCGCAGTCACGCTGCACGTCTTATTGACAGGGGCTTCCTTGCTCCAGGCCCTGCACTGCTCAATGCACTTGCCATCGTCCCCTTGCTTATGGTCGTAGGCAAACTAAGGGGAATACCAGGCCGGCAGATGGTCTCAACGTCCCGATCGATGGTCCGCCTGGACACTTCACTCAGACGCACGCCAAATCCGGCGGTTTCCCCACAGTTTACACCCGGTATGACCTCGGGCTCTTATGGCCCCTGCCATGGTTTTTTTGTACCGCCTTTTCTTAGTTTTCAGCCGATAATCCAGATACGGAAACCGAAGAGATTGGAGTTTCGCCGCTTGCATATGCGCCATCCCAGACGATAGTTCGGTAGTTGTGCTGATCTGTATCTCCTTCGGTGGAGATACAGAGGATTCTAGCATATTGATCAAGACATAGCGTTTTCTTCAGATCGTGCAGATTCTGCCTGGTCATTACCTCGGCCACAAGACCGATTGTTACAGCGCCGCTCTCTCCGGATGTCATCCGGATATCATTTCCAACGGGATTTCCCAGCACCCTCATTCCTTTGGCAGCAACATAATCGGGCACCGACAAAAAATTCGCGGCACAGGTATCCAATATCTCCCAGCCAATGCGGCAGGGTTCCCCACAGGCTAAACCGGCCATGATAGTAGCCAGGTCTCCGGTTACCTTGTGAAGCCTGCCATCGGCTGCCTGCGCGGTGCGAAACATGCAATCGGCTTGATTTGGCTCTACTACAGTGATGATTGGGCAGTCTGGCCCATAATAGTCGGCAAAAAATCCGGCCAAGGCTCCCGCCATAGCGCCTACACCGGCCTGGAGGAAGATATGTGTGGGAGGTACACCGCCCAGCTGTTCCACCGCCTCCAATGCCAGAGTTGTATATCCCTCCATAATCCAGGCCGGAATCTCCTCATACCCCTCCCATGCTGTATCCTGAACAAGAACCCAACCCTGTTCCGCCGCCTGTTTGTTAGCAAAACGGACGGTATCATCATAATTCCAATCTGTTATTTCAGCTTTTGCGCCCAGCGCCCGGATATGATTTAATCGTTCCTGGGCACTTCCTTTCGGCATATACACCACACTTTTTATTCCCAACTGCGCAGCAATCCACGCGATTCCGCGCCCGTGGTTGCCATCTGTGGCGGTCACCACAGTCAGGTCTTTTAACACCTCACGCACCGCTTGGCTGCTCAACTGCTGATATGACAGCTCATCCAAGGGCAGCCCCAGTCTTTGAGCAATGTACCGGCCGATACAGTAGCTTCCGCCTAACACCTTAAAGGCATTGAGGTCAAACCGCTTGCTCTCATCTTTGACATAGATATCGGACACACCAAGAGCAGAGGCCAATCCCTTTAAATGAACCAGCGGAGTCGGGACATATTGCGGAAAACTTTTGTGGAAATTTCGGACCATTTTGGCCGTATTCACACCAAAGCGGGATGATCTTTTGTCGGCATTTAAGTCGTCCCGGTGAACGATTTGAATTGCGTTGTTCATAGTTCCTCCCTGCATCATCAAACAACTTGAAACGGATTAAAATTTTTTCCGTGCTGCGGTATGTGCGCCGCAGCGGGCCGCTGAACGCGGCCTTGGTTGGGATTTCATCGTCAAATCCAATGTGTGAACCACATGGTCAAACTTCGCCTGTCCAAAAAATAACTCCGTCTGATCCGGTGCCGTCTCCTAAAATTGGTTATTTCATATCTTGTACCTCAGTCCAGTCATTAAAGCAGGCCGATCAGTTGGGTATAGAACCGGCAGGCATCCTCCACTTTGTTTGGATCACACCGCTCGTTGGTCATATGGGCCAGTTTATACTCCCCGGGACCGAATCCGATGGTAGCCACCCCCATAGACACAGGCACCACTGCGTTTGTGCCAAAATCCCAGAAATCGTAGTGCGAGGGTTCCTGCCCAAACACCGCCTTATAGGCCTCCTTACACTTCAATGTCAGAGGCGCATCCTCAGCAATTTTCCAGGGTTCATGTGCGGGCTCATAGACCAACTCCGTTCCTGTCCAGCTGGTATGGCGAAGGGTCCCAGGTTTCCATACCGCTCGTTTGCCCGCAACCAGGTTGTCCAGTTCCTCCCTGACTTGGGCCACACTCTCTCCCAGGCGCAGACGGCGATCCAGATAGATCTCGCACTGACTGGGCACCGCGTTGAGGGAAGCGGTGACACAGGAAATGTGGGACAGGACGATGGTTCCACGGCCCGGTTCAGCCTGGAGCTTTTTGTTCCGTTCCTCCACCCGCATAATAATTTCCGCCATCTCATAGACGGCGTTGATCCCCTTCTCCGGGGCGGAGCCATGCGCGGAGACGCCTTGGGTGATGATCCGGGCCTGTACCTTTCCGGTATGACCCAGGGTAATCTGGTTGTCCGAGGGCTCACAGATCACACAGATATCCGGCTTTACGCCACTGTCACGGTAAAAGTGCTCCAGGCACACCCCGTCGCAGTACTCCTCACAGACAGAACCGGTGACATACACGGTTTTTCCATCCAGCAGGCCGGCCTTTTTTGCCAGCGCGGCGGCGTAGATTGAGGCGGCCAGCCCGCCCTTCATATCCACCGAACCCCGGCCGTAGACCATCCCATCCACAATATCTGCGGAGAAGGGCGGCGCAATCCAGTCCTCCGGGTCATTGACTTGGACGTTATCCATGTGACTGTCAAAGTGGATGATCTTTGCCCCACTGCCCACCCGGCCAACCACATTTCCGGTGGGATCAATATAAGCCTCATCAAACCCCAGCGCTTCCATTTTCGCTTTCACCAGCCTGGCAACCTCCCCCTCCTCATCCGAGTAGCTGCGCTTGCGGATGGCGGCCCGATAAAATTCGATCAGCTCCTGTCCATAAGCCGGACTCCAGTCAAAGCATGTACCCATAGAAATGCCTCCTTTTTGACGTATCTGCCGTTAGGCGCTCTCATTCTGCGGAGCAACCCCCGACTTTCCTATCAAACAAACCACCCCCGGCTGTACGTTCTGCGCAACCGGGGGCAGTTTATTCGCTTACTGTGTATACTCCCTCCGATATCCCATCAGGAGGGAGCCCCTTCGTCTGTGGCCTTCTGTGCGGCAGACGGTTTCTTTGCTGCCCCTTTCTTTACGGCAGGCTTTTTCGCCGCCGGTTTCTTTGCTGCCGGCTTTTTGGCCGCTGTTTTTTGGGCTGCGGATTTCTTTGGCGATTCCGCTGTTTCGGTGGATGCATCCTCCCCCTCAGCGGCAGGCTTCTTCTTCCAGCCGCCCCGTTTCTCCTCTGGGGTAAAGTTGGAGCACTGTTCATTGATGCAGAAAGGTTTTCTTGCCCCTTTGCCGGCCTTCTTAAACATAGTCTGTCCGCAGATGGGACAGTTGTCTTTGACCGGCACATCGAAGGTCACAAACTCGCACCGCTTCGACTCGTCCTTGCTGCTCCGGTGTTCGCAGCAGTAATACGTGTACTGTTTCCCCGTCTTTTTCGCCTTGCCGGTGCGCTTAAAGAGCCGCCCGCCGCAATTCGGGCACTTGCCGGGCATCTCTATCACGAGAGGCATAGTAAAGTCGCATTCCGGCCAGCCGGGGCAGGCCAAAAACCGGCCGAACCGCCCCGACTTGATCACCAGATTCCGGCCGCACTGGGGACAGATCTCCTCGGATACTTCATCAGGGACCTTAATCCGCTCCCCGTCCAGGTCCTGCTCCGCCTGTTTCAGCTCAGCGTCGAAGTCCTTATAAAACTCTGTCAGAAGGGCTTTCCAATCAACCGCCCCCTCCTCCACCTTATCCAGCCGCTGTTCCATCTGGGCGGTAAAGTCATAATCCACAATGTCGTTAAATTTGTCCTTCATCAGCCCGGTGACCACCTCCCCCAAGGGGGTAGGACGCAGGGCCTTACCATTCTCCTTTACCACATACTCCCGGTTCAGAATGGTGGAGATGGTGGGGGCATAGGTGGAGGGCCGGCCAATTCCCTGCTCCTCCAGGGCTCGGATCAGGCTGGCCTCGGAGTATCGGGCAGGAGGCTGGGTAAAGTGCTGATCCTTGCTCAGCTTCTTATGGGTGAGGGGCTCCCCCTCCTTCAGATCGGGCAGGGGGGAGGATTTTTTCTCTTCCTCCTCGTCGTCCCTGCCCTCCTCATAGACGGCGGTGAATCCGGAAAACTTCAGCGAGGAGTGGCTGGCCCGGAAGATATAGCCGGAGTTCAAAACGTCAATGGACAGACTGTCATAGACGGCGTTAGCCATCTGACAGGCCAGGAACCGGGACCAGATCAGCTTATACAGCCGGAACTGTTCGCTGGTCAGGTCCTTCTTAATGTCGTCTGGGACCAGAGTGACGTCGGAGGGCCGAATGGCCTCGTGGGCATCCTGGGCGTTTCCTTTGGTCTTGAATTTCCGGGGCTGGGCTGGGCAGTAGGCTGCCCCATACCGCTGGCCGATAAAACTCCGGGCGGCGGCCACCGCCTCATCAGACAGACGCAGGGAGTCGGTACGCATATAGGTGATGAGGCCCACCGTCCCCTGGCCGGCGATGTCAATGCCCTCATAGAGCTGCTGGGCAATGGACATGGTGCGGGCGGGGGACATATTCAGCTTGCGGGACGCCTCTTGCTGGAGGGTAGAGGTGGTAAACGGGGGCGCGGGCTGGCGGTTTTTCTCCTGCCGCTTCACCTTGGCCACCGACCAGGCTCCCTTCAAAACGGCAGCAATTACCTCCTCCGCCTCGGCCTGGCTGCGGAGCTCCATCTTTTTATCCTTGCCGTGGAACTGAGCCTTAAACGCCCCCAGATTGGGGGCCACCCGCTCCAGCTCGGCCTCGATGGACCAGTACTCCTGGGGGACAAAGGCCCGAATTTCCAGCTCCCGCTCCACCACCAGCCTGGTGGCCACCGACTGCACCCGCCCGGCGGACAGTCCCCGGCGGATCTTTTTCCACAGCAGAGGGGAGAGCTGATAGCCCACGATGCGGTCCAGAATCCGCCGGGCCTGCTGGGCGTCCACCAGGTTCTGGTCGATGGCCCGGGGGGCGGCAATGGACTGCTTGACCACGTTTTTGGTGATCTCATTGAAGGTGACCCGATAGGTCTTGTCGTCAGGAATCCCCAGCAGTTCCTTCAGATGCCAGGAGATGGCCTCCCCCTCCCGGTCCGGGTCGGTAGCCAGATAGACCTTTCCGGAGCGCTTAGCCGCCTTCTTTAAATCGCTGATGACGTCCTCCTTGCCCTTAATGGGCTGGTAGTTGGGGATAAAACCGCCTTCAATGTCCACGCTCAGCTTACTCTTGGGCAGGTCTCGGACATGCCCCATAGACGCCTTGACCTCATACCCCGGCCCCAGATATTTGCCGATTGTCTTGGCCTTGGATGGGGACTCTACAATCACTAAGTCTGTTTTATTTGCCACTTTGGATTACCTCCAGAGATTGATTACTTCATGGTATGCCCTCCCGTTCCGGGGGAGCTGGGAAGGTCTCCTTTGCCCCCTGCGGGCTTGGGATCAATTCCGCTCGTCGGTGCGCCCCACCAGATAGTCGATGGTAACATTATAAAAGTCAGCAAGCGCAATCAAAGATTTGATATTTGGTTCATTATGTCCGCTTTCATAAAATTGATAAGTGCGTACCGAGACTCCCAAATACTCTGCTAACTCACGCTGATAAAATCTTCGCTCATTCCTCAATTGTTTTAATCTTTCAGTGAGCATATTCTCTTGACACCTCAAAATTTTCGTGTTAAAATGAAATAAACTTTCATTTGACGGGGGCGTTTACTATGACCGAACTCACCAACGCATTATTTGAATTTCTGACCAGGAACTACATCCCCGGCATTTATACTGATCCAGAATATGAAACCGTCAAACGCTATGCCGAGGAAAAAAGGCAGTTACTCCACAGCCAACTAAACACCACGCAACAGCAGCTTCTGCAAGATCTCCTAGAATACAACAAGCTGACCCATTTCTTTGAACAGGAATACATCTTCCAGGCCACGCTGGCCCTCAGCCGGGAACTGTCCAACCTGGTACGCTAGGTTTCCAGCTCCACCAGGGCATAGAACCGCCGGCCGGGCCGCTCCTCTACGCCCCCCTGGACCTGGAGCATGGTGAGTGCGGACAGCACCCGCTTGGCGGGAATCTGGGTTTTCTCCACAATCTCATCGGCGGTGAGGGCGGCCTGCTCTATAGCGGTTAAGATCTCCAGCTCGTCGTCGGTAAACCGAGATTTCTGCTGGCTCCGGGAAATCTGCTCCCGCTTGGGGGCCGACTGCTGGGGCCTGCGTTTGGCCGGAGGCGCCTCCCGGGGCTTGTCCAGCCGGGCCTCCACCACCGCCGGAGCCAAGGCGGACACCCCAGCCAGCTTGCTGGGATACAGCTCCGCAAAATCCTTCAAAATATCCGGTCCGTCCTCCACCAGCTTGGCTTTTCCATCGTGAATCAGCCGGTTGGTCCCTCTGGCGGACTGCTCATCCAGGCCAATGGGAATGGCATACACCTCCCGCCCCTGCTCCAAGGCGTGATTGACGGTAAGCATGGTGCCGCTCTGCGGTTCGCACTCTACCGCCAATACCCCCAGGCACAACCCGCTGAGAATGCGGTTGCGGGGATTGAAATGGCTCCCCTTGTGGGGCGTGCCTGGCGGGTACTCCGAAATCAGCGCCCCTGCGGCGGCCACATCGTCATACAAAAAGCGGTTTTCATGGGGAAAGCGCTGGTCCACCCCTCCGGCCAGCACCGACACCACCGGTCCGCCGCCCCTCAGCGCCCCCAAAACGGCGCAGCGGTCAACGCCTTCGGCAATACCGGACACCACCAGCGCCCCCGCAGCGGTCAGCTCCATGGCAATCTTTCCCGCCCGAACCTGGCTGGCCTGGCTGGGTCTCCGGGTCCCAACTACGCCGATGGCTACTTCTTCATCAAAGCGGAACGGCCTCCCTTTGACATAAAGGACTGCCGGCGGCACCGCCAGCTGCTTCAGCCGCTGGGGATAGCCGGCATCTTGAAAGGTCATAATGTCTACCGACAGCCGGTCGCAGTCGTCTAAGATCCGATCCACCCCCTCCAGTCCCTTGTCCAGCAGTGCCTCCTTGACTGCGGGAGGCAGAGGGAGGGGGTCAAAGTCCTCCTGTTCGCTGTAATAGGCCCGTTCCGGAGTGGTCAGGTGGTCCAGCACCATCAGCACCCCGGCAGGGCCCAGACCTCTTCGGGTCGCCAGCCACAGCCAATATTTTAATTTGGCCATACCATCCGCTCCTCTCTCCCCAACCGCTCTGTGTCCACTTGCATCCAGCGGCCAGAGAGTATCCTATTTTTTATGGGTCTGCTTACATCTGTTCACCGCTGTCCGAAAGAGTGCAAAAAATCTCTTTACAAATCTCTCCATTCACAGTATGGTTATACATACGAAAGGGAGCGATTTTTATGCGTTCACGTCAATCTATTTTCCCCTGGCTGGTCTGCCTGGGGGGCGCCATCATGCTGTTCTCCGCCATGGGGCTGGGGAGCAATGTCTACTCGGTCTATCAGCCCTATATTATCATCCAAAACGGCTTCACCAACACCCAGGCTTCCTGGGTTATTACCACCCGCAGCCTATTTATTGTCTTGGGGATGCTCAGCGCCGGACAGCTTTGCGCCCGTCTGGGCATCCGGAAAACCGTCTCGGCAGCTATGGGGATGCTTGCCCTCTCCCGCCTTCTGTTTGGTTCGGCCAATTCTCTGCCCGCCTATCTGGCGGCGGCGGCAATCACCGGGCTGGCTTACAGCTGGGCCGGGATGATCCCCTTGTCTCTGCTGATTAACAACTGGTTCCGGGACCGGAACGCCTTTGCCTTGGGGCTGGCCTCGGCGGGCAGCGGTCTGGCCACCATTCTGGTTCCAACTCCCCTCACCTGGCTCATCGAGCACTGGGGGCTGTCCGCCGCCTTTTACAGTGAGGGTGTTCTGGTTCTTCTGCTGGGCCTGCTGGTCTTTCTTCTGGTTCGAGACGACCCGGCCCGGATGGACCTGGAGCCCTACTGCCAAGGTGGGGATCAGCCGGAGGACCACACCCCCATTCACCACCCTGCGCCGGGAGGAATGACCCCGCTGTACTGGGGGCTGTTCCTAGCCGGGGTGTTCCTTACCGGGGCCCCCACCGGCATCGGCATCAGCAATGTGGGTGTGCTCTACCGCACCGAGGGCTTCGACCCCGGCACGGCGGCAGCGCTGGTCTCCTGTGTGGGGCTGGCTCTTATGGTGGGCAAGGTGCTCTATGGCGAGCTGGCCGACCGGCTGGGCGGACAGCTGTCCAGCTATCTGCTGTATCTTTCGGCCCTGCTTGCCTTTGTGCTGCTCTGTTTGGCCTCTAACGGCAGCAAGCTGTGCGCCTTCACCGCCGCATCGCTCTTCGGCCTTGCCCTGCCGCTGAGCAATGTGTCTTACTCCATCTGGGCCCGGGATTTCCTGGGGGATGCGGGGTTCGCGAAGGGGCTGAAATGGAGCCAGAGCCTTTACGCCTTTGGTATTGTAGTCTTTGGTCCTGTCCCTGGCTGGCTGGCTGACCTGACGGGAGACTACATCGCCTCCTACCAGCTGTTCGGAGCCATGATGGCGGTGTCGTTCCTGTTCATTGCTCTGGTATACCGCCGGACAAACTCAGGCAGACGCCCCGGGTCATCTGCGGGCCATCTCCCAGAGAATGACCGCAGCGGCCACTGCCGCGTTTAGGGATTCACAGCGGCGGGACATGGGAATTTTCAAGGTGCCGGAACAGGTCTCCAGCACCGCCTGAGAGACACCCTGTCCCTCGCTTCCGATGACCACGGCGGTGTTGGACAAATCCAGCTCCCGCACATCGGCGGTGTTCTCTCCCAGGGCGGCGGCATACAAGGGGATATCCGCCCTTTGAAGCAGGGCGGTCAGCTCCTCCAGGGTACACTGGTAAATGCACCGGCGAAAGTGCACCCCCATAGCGGCCCGAATGGTTTTGGGATTGTTCACATCGGCGCAGCCGGGGAGGAGAAACACCTCATCGCAGTCGAAGGCGTCCGCCGTGCGCAGGATGGTCCCCACATTTCCCGGGTCTTGCACCCGGTCCAGCACCAGATAGCGTCCCGGTTCCAGGGTTTTCGGCGGGTCGTGCCGCATGGACTGGCAGGAGAACACCACCCCCTGGGGGCTCTTCATGGGGCTGACCGCCTCCATCACCCTCCCGGTGACCTGCACAACTCGGGTCCCATGGTCATCAAAGGGAGGCAGCTCCACCCCCTCGGTGTATAGGAGGGTTTGGATGCCAACTCCCCATAGGCCGGCCTCCTCCAGCAGCTTGGGACTGTCGCACAGCATCTCTCCGGTCTCCTCCCGATAAACCCGAGAGGAGGCCAATTTGCGGAAATGGGTGCAGATCGGATTCTGCCGGCTGGTAATATATTCCATAACAGTCCCCCTTCCAGATTCCTCCTTATCATAAAGGTATCCCCCCAGGTTGTCAAGGCATGTTTTTTGGCAAAGTGTCCGCAGCGAAGATCGGCTGACTTATTTCCCCCACCTTCGGCGGAGGAAACACAGATAAAATCTCTGTGTGTTGGACACTCTTTTGGGGGAACCCTTCCGCTGCCTTCCTTCTTCCGGGCAGGCCGGGGCTTATTTGAAGTCAATACGCCCGAACGACACCTAAATTTCTATCTCCCCTTCAAACACCGTCCGGGCAGGACCGGTCATAAAAACGCCTTCCCCGCACCGCTCCAAAGTAAGGGCTCCTCCAGGAAGGCGGAGTTCTGCCCGGCCCTCACACCGGTTTTCCGTCAGTGCCGCTCCAAAAACGGCACAGGCCCCCGTGCCGCAGGCCAAGGTGATCCCGCTACCCCGCTCCCACACCCGGAGGACAATGTGCGCCCGGTCAGAGCAGGAGGCAAACTCGATATTCCGCCGTTCACCCAGAGCGGGATGTGCCTCCAAAAGAGGACCCAGCCGGCACAGGTCAATCTCATCCGGGTTGGAGCAGAAAATCACCCCATGTGGGTTGCCGGTATCGACCGGAAACACGGTAAAGGTCTCATGTTCCTCCTCCAACTCAACCGGCGCAAACACCCGCACCGGCCCCATATCCACCGTTACGGAATCCACCCGGCTTCCCAGCACATAAAGTTCCAGCCCCCGCGGCCCGGCATCGGTATCAATGGTAAGGCAGGTCTTGCGGGTAAGCCCCTTGTCGTAAACATATTTGCCCACACAGCGGATGCCGTTGCCACACATGGCCCCACGGGAACCGTCGGCGTTGTACATCTCCATGGTAAAGTCCCCGGTTCGACCCGGCTTGACACAAATCAGGCCGTCCGCCCCCACACCAAAGTGCCGGTCAGACAGCCGGACCGCCAGCGCAGGCAGATCCTCTGGCTCCCCTTCCAGACAGTTGAGATAGATGTAGTCGTTGCCCAGGCCCTCCATTTTGGTAAAGCGCATGATATCCTCTCCTTTCGATTTCCAAATTATGCGCCCACCAAAACAGAAAGACCGGGGACGGCAAAAGCCGCCCCCAGTGCAGTCAATAGACAACCAGATATTTTTCCAGCTCCCAACTGGACACCCGAGTCTGATACTCCTCCCACTCCTTCATCTTACCCTTGATATAATGTTCGGCCACATGCTGGCCCAACACATCCAGAATGAGGGCATCCCGCTCCAGTTCAGCCAGAGCATCTTTCAAGGTGTCCGGCAGACAGAAAATGCCGTTTGCCTCCCGGGTGGCATCATCCATGGCGTAAATGTCGCCGGTAATCTCCGCGGGAGGGGTGAGCCCTCGGGCAATGCCGTCCAGGCCGGCGGCCAGGCAGACCGCTACCGCCAGGTAGGGGTTGCAGGAGGGATCAGGGCTGCGCAGTTCCACCCGGGTGGCCTGCCCTCGGGCGGCCGGGATGCGGATGAGCGCAGAGCGGTTGGACGCCGACCAGGCCCGGTAGCGGGGCGCCTCATGGCCGGCGCCCAGACGCTTGTAGGAATTGACCAGGGGGTTGGTGACGGCGGTAAAGCCTTGGACATGCTCCAGCAGACCGGCAATAAAGGAATAGGCGGTGTTCGAAAGCCCCCGCGCCCCGTTGGGATCATAGAACACATTTTTCCCGTTTTTAAACAGGGACATATTCAGATGCATCCCGTTGCCCGCAATGTCATAGATGGGTTTTGGCATAAAGGTGGCGTGGAGGCCGTTCTTTTGGGCAATACTCTTGGCCATCAGTTTAAAGGTCATAATTTTGTCTGCGCCGTCCAGAGCATCGTTATACTTGAAGTCGATTTCGTGCTGGGCCACCGCGCACTCGTGGTGGCTGGCCTCAATTTCAAACCCCATCTGCTCCAAGGTATGGCTGATCTCCCTGCGGGTGGCCTCGCCGTGGTCCAGAGGGCCCAGATCAAAATAGCCCGCCTCATCCTTGGTATTGGTGGTGGCATGCCCATTCTCATCGGTATCAAAGAGAAAGAACTCCAGCTCCGGCCCAATGTTGAACACGTCGAACCCCATAGACTCCGCCCTGCGCAGCGTCCGGCGCAGCACCCCTCTAGGATCACCCACAAACGGGGTTCCGTCGGTGTTGTACACATCACAGAACATCCGGGCCATCCGAGCTCCGCTCACCTTTTCCGGCAGGATGACAAAGCTGTTCAGGTCGGGATACAGGCACTGGTCCGACTCATGGATACGGGTAAACCCCTCAATGGAGGAACCGTCGAACATGACTTGGTTGTTCACCGCCTTCTCCACCTGGCTGGCGGTGATGGCCACATTTTTCATCTGACCGAAAATATCGGTGAACTGCATCCGGATAAACTCAATGTTTTCCTCCCGGACAATGCGGATGATGTCTTCCTTGGTATAGGCCATGGATGATCCCCTCTCTTTTTGAATGTCGTCTTTTAGTATCGCACCCGCTCCCCTGGATTGTCAAGGAATTTTATTGACAAATCCGCAGAAAGAAGATAGACTGTCTGTTGCCTTATATATAGAAAAAGGAGCTGACACCCCATGAAAACGCCTTTTGTCACCCTGGAACAGCTCCAGGAAATTGTGAAGCAGTACCCCACTCCTTTCCACCTCTATGACGAACGGGGCATCCGGGAAAACGCTCGGGCACTGAGGCAGGCTTTCGCCTGGAACCCTGGATTCCGGGAGCACTTCGCCGTGAAAGCCACCCCCAACCCACAGATTTTGAAGCTCCTCCGGGAAGAGGGCTGCGGCGTAGACTGCTCCTCCCTCACCGAGCTGATGATGTCGGAGCGGTGCGGCTTTGCCGGAGAGGAGATCATGTTCTCCTCCAACGACACTCCAGCCGAGGAATTTGCCCTGGCTGCCAAACTGGGGGCCACCATCAACCTGGACGACATCACCCACATCGACTTTCTAAGGGACACCATCGGCACAATCCCCAAGAAAATCTCCTGCCGGTATAACCCCGGCGGCACCTTTACCCTGGGGGAGAGCAAAGAGGGCTTTCAGGTGATGGACAACCCCGGGGATGCCAAATACGGCATGACCCGGCCTCAGATGACCGAAGCCTTCCGGCGTCTCAGGGAACTGGGGGCGGAGCAGTTCGGCATCCACGCCTTTCTGGCCTCCAACACCATCTCCAATGAGTACTACCCCGCCCTGGCCTCCATTTTGTTCCAGGTGGCGGCGGAACTGAAGGAGGAGACCGGCTGTCACATCACCTTCATCAACCTGTCCGGCGGCGTGGGGGTGCCCTACCATCCCGATCAGCCAGCCAACGATATCGCGGTCATCGGCGACGGGGTTCGCCGCGCCTATGAGGAAATCCTGGTCCCGGCCGGGATGGGGGATGTGGCCATCCACACCGAGCTGGGCCGGTTTATGCTGGCCCCTTACGGCCACCTAATCACCCGGGTCCTCCACGAGAAACATATCCACAAGGAGTATATCGGCGTAGACGCCTGCGCCGCCAACCTGATGCGCCCCGCCATCTATGGGGCCTACCACCACATCACCGTTATGGGGAAAGAGGGCGCCCCCTGTGACCACAAGTACGATATCACCGGCTCCCTGTGCGAGAACTGCGACAAGTTCGCTGTAGACCGGATGCTGCCCGAAATTCAAATCGGCGATCTGCTGGTCATCCACGACACCGGCGCGCACGGCCATGCCATGGGCTACCAATACAACGGCCGGCTGCGCTCCGCCGAGGTTCTGCTGTGTGAAGACGGCTCCACCCGCCTGATCCGCCGGGCTGAGACCCCCGAGGACTATTTCGCTACCGCAATCTGGGACTGAGCGCCCAGAGGCCCGCACGGGGGCTTATGGCACCCGCACAAGGGCGTAAAGCTCTCTGGACAGAGACAGCACCGCACGAAAAAAGTGTTCATTTTCGACGGAATTTTGGGCGGAGACTTCCTCCATCAAGGTCCGCAGTTCCCGCTGCTGCTCTTTGTCCAGCCCCTCCTCTATCTTGTTCCACCGTGATTCCACGCTTTGGGACAATTCCCTATACTCTGGATCACTCCAAAGCGTCCTTAAACGCCTTGCCGTCACAAACTCGTACAAGCATTTCATCAAATCGTCCATTGCAATACCTCCATTCCTGTCCCATTCGGGCCACTTTCCGTCTATTATAGCTGTCCCGTTCGGTCCTGTCAAGGGGTGAATTGAAAAATGACAAAACTTCCAGAAATCCTTTTACTTTTACGCAATATGCAGGGACTCACGCAAGAACAAGCCGCTGAGGGGCAAGGTATTACCTACCGTTCTTATCGCCGTTACGAAACTGGTGAGCGGGAACCCACCGCCTCTGTGCTGGTTCAAATAGCGGACTTCTACGACGTCTCCCTGGACTATCTGGTGGGACGGTCGGAACAACGTGAGAGGTGATTTTCTTGCATATCATAGCCCAGGCGGCGGTTATATTCGGTCTCTGCCTGATCTCCGAGGGCATCGCCGCCCTCCTCCCGGTGGCCTTTCCGGCCAGCGTAATCGCTCTGCTGCTGTTGGGGCTGCTGCTGTTCAGCGGGTTACTCAAGCCGAAGCACATCGAAACCTTCAGCACCTTTCTGGTGGCTAACATGGCCTTTTTCTTTCTCCCCTCCTGTGTGGAGGTGATGGAGCACGCCCCCGCCATTCTGCGTCAGCTGGTCCCCTTTCTGCTGGTGGTGGCAATCACCACCCCGGTGGTCTATTTTGTCACCGGTGTGACCGTCCAGCTGATGATACGGGGCAGAAAAGGGGGGCACCGCCATGACTGACGCAATTCTCTCCTCCCCTTTCTTTGGCTTAACCCTCTCTGCCGCCGCCTGGTGGGCCGGCTGCTGGATACAAAAAAAGACGGGGTTTCTCCTGTGCAACCCCCTTCTCATCGCCGCCGCCCTGATTATCGGCGTGCTGTCATTGCTCCGGGTCCCCTACCAGGCTTACGCCCTGGGAGGAGACTTTATTAAGATGATGTTGGGGCCGGTCACCGCCGTGCTGGCTCTGAACATCTACAATCAGCGGGCCATTCTGCGCGAAAATTTTCTCCCTGTCTTGGCCGGGTGTCTGGCGGGCAGCCTCACCAGTGTGGGCAGCGTCCTGCTGCTGTGCCGGCTGTTCCATGTGGAGGAGACCCTTGCCGCCTCCCTACTACCCAAGAGCGTTACCACCGCCATTGCCATCGGCGTGGCTGAGAGCCGGGGCGGGATCGGAGGCATCGCGGCGGCGGCGGTTATCATTACCGGCCTGATTGGCGCGGTCATGGCTCCCCTCTTTGCCAAACTGTTCCGTATTACCGATCCGGTCGCCGAAGGGCTGTCCATAGGGGCGTGCAGTCACGCTCTGGGCACCACCCGGGCCATGGAGATCGGCCGGGTCCAAGGCGCTATGAGCTCCATCGCCATCTGCGTATGTGGCATCATGACGTCCATTCTGGCCCTCTTTTTATAACACCACAAACCCCCGCCCTGCCAGACGGCAGGGCGGGGGTTTGCTCACTTTTTCTTGCCAAAAATCCGCATCAAGCTGTCCCAGTCGTCGTCGTTGACGGCAGGCTTTGGGGGTTCCGGAACGGGCTCAGGCTCCGGCTGGACCTCCGGCTTGGCCGAAACGGCTGGAGGCTCATCGGAAACAGCAGCTACCGCCGCCGTCACAGGCTCCTTCTGCTGCGGAAAGGAAATGGGCTGATTCTCGTCAAAGCCGGTGGCAATCACGGTCACTCGAATCTCGTCCTCCAAATTCTCATCAAAGGTGGCACCAAAAATAATGTTGTCCGTCTGCGCCGCCTCCCCCACCAGGTTGGCGGCGGTCTCCACCTCTTCCAAGCCGATATCCAGGGAACCGGCCACATTGACCAGCACACCGGTCGCACCGCTGATGGCGGTCTCCAGCAGAGGACTGGACACAGCCATCCGTGCGGCCTCTTCCGCCTTATTCTTGCCTGCGGCCCGGCCCACCCCCATGTGGGCGCGGCCGGCATCCTTCATCACCGAGGACACATCCGCAAAGTCCAAATTGATAAAGCCGGCCACATTGATCAGGTCAGAGATGGACCGCACCGCCTGAAGCAGTACGTCATCGGCAATCTCAAAGGCGTTAATCAAGGTAATTTTTTGATCGCTGGCCAATTTCAACCGCTCGTTCGGGATGATAACCAGAGAATCCACCCTATCCCGTAGCTCCGCAATGCCCGCCTCGGCCTGACGCATCCGCCGGGCTCCCTCAAACTTGAAGGGTTTGGTGACCACGCCCACAGTAAGTACACCCAGTTCCTTTGCGATGTCAGCCACGATGGGGGCCGCGCCGGTGCCGGTGCCGCCGCCCATGCCAGCGGTGATAAACACCATATCTGTGTTTTCCAATATCTCAGAAATTTGCTTGCGGTTTTCTTCCGCCGACTTGCGGCCAATTTCGGGGTTGGCACCCGCCCCCTGGCCGTTGGTCAGCTTTTCACCAATTTGAATCTTGACGGTGGCACTGGAGGTCATCAGCGCCTGTTTATCTGTGTTGACAGCAATAAACTCCACACCCTCGGTCCCTGTCTGCACCATCCGGTTGACCACGTTATTTCCACCGCCGCCAACGCCGATCACTTTAATATTCACTACACTGTCAGGGCCGATATCCAATCCAAACGCCATTACCTTTCCTCCTATGTAAAAGCGGGCGGCCTTCCCAATTTGACGTAGGCTACGCCCATGATACTTACACGATTTCGTTCCATTGTATCGCAGTTTTTTCCTCAGGTCAAGAGGAAATCCTGCTTCCGACTAAAATTCCCAATATTTTCTTATCATACTCCGTCCTTTTGAATTGGAGCATAGACTGCGCCGTATTTCTCTTGTGTCAGGTCAATCGAACCGGCGGCCTCTGTGCCATATTGCTCCTCAATTTGGAGGCGTACCGCCTGTGTCAGTCTCACATCATAGGAAAAATCGGCATTCAATTTCATCTTCACATCAAAGCGGTCCAAATAGCGCACCACCAACTGGGTGGATTCCAGACGGACGGCAGAAATCTGGCTGGCAATCTCCGCCTCGTCCAGAGCCCCCAGCAAAGCGGTCAGGGCGTTCAGCCGGGGCTCTTCCGAATCCGGCACCGCCAGCATACTGCCCGCAGAGGGGGCAATGGAGGTAAGCCCGGTGACAATGATGGCCCTGCTGTCCTCCTCAGCCGGCTCCAGCAGTTTCCCCTTCTCACTAATCAGCCAAAACTCCTGCGCCAATGGAACCGGCTCTGTACCATCCCCGGCCAGTTCCTCCTGAACCTCCGCCGCCCGCTCTGGGGAGGGCGGGGCGACTTGTGCCACCGCCTCCCACTCGGTGACGGTGATGAGAATGGTACTGGGCAGGGCCCGGTTGATGGTCAAATCCCCGATATAGGGCAGGGTGGTGCGGATATTTCGGTCAATCCGTACCTTGTTGAGACTATATAGGTTGTCGCCCAGTTCAATTCCAGAGGCCGCCACAATCTCCTCCTTGCTATACCGGGCATTTCCGGTGACCTCCACCGCCTCCACTCGGAAAAACACGGTGACGCCCACCGTCATTGCCATCGCCACCGCTGCAACACAAAGCAACTTGAACAGCGGTCCAAACCGGCCCCTGTTCCTCCTGCGTGTTCTGCTGCGGCTGCTGCGTCTTGACATGGGTATTCTCCTTATGGTATTTCTCTGATATCCGCCCCTAACGCCCTCAGATTCCTGTCCAAAGCCTGATAGCCTCTCCGGATATGCCGCAGTTCTGCCACCTGGGTCGTTCCCTCTGCCCCAAGGGCGGCTACCACCAGTGCAGCACCGCCTCTCAGGTCGGTGGAGCGGACCGCCGCACCGTGAAGTCTGCCCACCCCGGACACCATAGCGGCCCGGCCGGCCACCTGGATGTCCGCCCCCATCCGGCGCAGCTCATCCACATGGCGGTAGCGGCTGTCAAAAATATTTTCCACAAACATCGTGGCCCCCTCGCCCCCCGCCAGCGCGGCCATAAGGATGGCTTGGGCATCGGTGGGGAACCCTGGGTAGGGCGCGGTGCGTACCGGGCGTATCCCCCGCAGGGGACCCCTGCACGTCAGGGCGATTTTGTCCGGCGCGGTGTGCAGGGTGCAGCCCGCCTCCTCCAGACAGGACAGCACAGCGGTGAGGGTATCTGCGCTGGCCCCCGTCATCTCCACCTCGCCTCCAGCGGCGGCGGCGGCACATAAGTAAGTGGCGGCGGCAATGCGGTCCCCCATCACCCGATACTCCACAGGATGGAGCGGTGTGCCCCCCTGGACGGTGATGGTGGGGGTGCCTGCTCCTGTCACCTGTGCGCCGGCCGCCTGGAGAAATCCCTGCAAGTCGATGATCTCCGGCTCTTGGGCAGCCCCTACAATGGCCGTCACACCGGCACAGCCGCAGGCGGCCAGCATGGCGTTCTCGGTGGCTCCCACGCTGGGGATGGACAGACAGATCTCTCTGCCCCGCAGTCCTGTACTGCCCCGGCAGCACAAAGCTCCTTGTTCCTCCAGAATCTCTGCTCCCAGGGCCCGCAGAGCGGACAGGTGCAGGTCAATGGGGCGGGGCCCCAGCTCACATCCCCCAGGGTAGGACAGCTCTGCCTCCCCCAGTCGGGCCAGCAGTGCGCCTAAAAAGATGACCGAGGAACGCATCTCCCGCATCAGATGCTCCGGTATCTCAGAGCGGCTCAGGGCCGAGGCGTCGATCCAGACCGTATCCCCTTCCCGCTCCGCCTGGCACCCTAGCAGACGCAGGATGTCCAAGGTGGCGGACACATCGGACAGATCAGGGCAGTTATGGAGTACACACTGTCCTGGAACCAGCAGGCAGGCGGCCAGAATGGGCAGGACGCTGTTCTTGGCCCCATGGACAGCCAGGGACCCAGACAGGGGCCGTCCGCCTGTAATTTCGTAATAGCTCATGGGATAGTCCTCCAAATCATTTGGATTTGGGCTATCCTATGCAAAGCGCCGAACCGTTGTGAGCCGCACGGATGGAACGAAGCGAGAAATACAAACCAAAGAGGGCCGCAGGCCCGAATGTTTGTGTTTCGAGCCGGAGCGAAGCCGTGCGTTGCGAACAGGCGAGGCGTGACAGCGCAAAGCGCCGAACCGTTGTGAGCCGCACGGATGGAACGAAGCGAGAAATACAAA
>CAMWBA010000036.1 GCA_947172355.1 uncultured Bacillota bacterium | reverse complement strand
CACCCCTTTGATGAAATATGCCTTTGTGTTGGTCTATTTGGCGGTGCTGATGCTGCTTCAGCGGGCGGATGAGGTATCTGCCCGAGAGCGGGGCCTCCTAGCCCTGACGGCGGCGGTGTGGGCGGCAGCCCTGCTGCTGTTCTGTCTGAACACCAACAACCTGCTGTACACCGTCTCTGCCCAGGCCCACCGGGCCACCGAGAGCTATCTCACCCGGCTGTATGCCCGGATAGAGGCGTGCCCTGGCTATCAGCCGGGGATGGAGGTGGCGGTTATTGGAGCCATTCCGGCGGACCAGCTCAAGTCGCAGATTGTGAGCTATGATCCAATTGGTCACTACAGTGTCCCTATAGACACCGCCGCCCCAGGCAACAAACATATCTATTACTATCTCCGGGACTGGCTGAACCTCCCCGTGGAGGAACTGGATGAGGACACCATGATTGCTGTGTCTCAAAGTCAAGCGTTCCAGGACATGCCCCTCTACCCAGCCGCAGGCAGCGTTCAGCTGCTGGACGGCCGGGTAGTGGTGAAGCTCCGGGAGGAGTACACCCCAAAATCGGACTTTGAGATTGCTTATGAACACAGGAGATAAGCTATGGACAACGAGAAGAGACAGGGCCTTTTGTCGGTGGTGCTGCCCTCTTACAACGAGGAAGCCTCCGTTCCTCGGGCGGCGGAGACCATCTCCGGCATCCTCACCGGAGCCGGTATCCGGCATGAGCTGATATTTGTGGACGACGGCTCACGGGACGGCACCTGGAAGGCGATCCAGACCCAGACGGCCCAACGTTCCCAGGTGCGGGGGGTGCGGTTCTCTCGAAATTTCGGGAAGGAGGCCGCCATCTTTGCCGGCTTGGCTCAGGCACGAGGGGACTGCACAGCGGTGATGGACTGCGACCTTCAGCATCCGCCGGAGAAGGTGGTGGAGATGTACTGTCTGTGGCAGGAGGGCTATCAGGTGGTGGAGGGCATCAAGGTGAGCCGGGGGAGAGAGAATCCCCTGCATACCCTGGCAGCCAAGATGTTCTATTCTGCCATCAGCGGGGCTATGGGCATCGACATGTCGAAGGCATCCGACTTCAAGCTTCTGGACCGGCGGGCGGTGGACACCCTGCTGGCCATGCGGGAGAAAAATGCCTTTTTCCGGGCCCTGTCCTCCTGGATTGGCTTTTCTACCGCCCAGGTGGAGTTTGAGGTGCAGCCCCGGCTGGAGGGGGAGTCCAAATGGTCCATCCGCAGCCTGGTGCGATACGCTATTACCAACATCGCCGCCTTTTCCGTGGCTCCGCTCCAGCTGGTCACCCTGCTGGGAGCGGCGGTATTCCTCTGCTCCGCAGTACTGGGTGTCTGGTCCCTGTGGCAGAAGGTTACCGGACGGGCGCTGGAGGGCTTTACCACCGTGATTTTGCTCCAACTGCTCATTGGCAGCATTCTGATGGTCTGTTTGGGCATTATCGGCTACTACATCGGAAAAATTTATGAGGAGCTGAAAGACCGTCCCCGATACATTTTGGCGGATCAGTGCGAGGGGGAGAAGGAACATGGACAAGCTGAAAAAACTCTTTGACCCCACCATGTTTCGCTTCCTGCTGGTGGGGGTCGTAAATACCTTGGTGGGCTGTGGGGTTATGTTTGGACTGTACAATCTGGCGGGGCTTTACACTTGGGGAGACGTTGGCTACTGGATCTCTTCCGCGGCCAACTATGTGGCAGGCAGTATCGTCAGCTTTTTTCTGAACAAACACTTTACCTTCAAAAATCAGGAGAAGGGGCCGGGGGTGGTGTTCCGGTTTGCACTCAACATTTCGGTGTGCTATCTGATGGCCTATGGTCTGGCCAGGCCGGCAGTAAGCTGGGTGTTGGGAGGGATGGGCCTTGGCGCACAGCTCCAGGGCAATCTGACCATGCTGGCCGGCTCGGGCTTGTTTGTGGTGCTTAACTACTTCGGCCAACGGTTTTTCGCCTTCCGTGCGCGGTAAGGTGGGCAGAATTGCAATTAGGAGGAGATCGTATGGTATACATTCTGTTGGCTCCAGGGTTTGAGGAGGCAGAAGCGTTGGTCCCTGCCGACCTGCTGCGCCGGGCTAATATTGACACGGCGCTGGTGTCGCTTCAAGGGGAGGCAGTTGCAGGCAGTCATCAAATTACAGTGAAGGCCGATCTGACCTTGGACCGGGCTGACTTGAACCGGGCGGAAATGGTGGTCCTGCCCGGCGGCGGCGTGGGTGTGAAGAATCTGGGGGAGGACCCCCGGGTGGAGGCCCTGGTGCGGGAGGCGATCCGGCGGGACATTTGGGTGGCCGCCATCTGTGCTGCCCCCACCCTGCTGGGGCGATGGGGCTTGCTGGAGGGCAAAAAGGCCATCTGCTACCCCGGCCTGGAGGGCCAGCTCACCGGCGCCCAGGTCCAAACTGCCCCAGGGGAGATCAAGGACGGCAAGATTATCACCTGTCGGGCCGCCGGTTCCGCCTTCGACTTCGGTGCGGAGCTGATCGAGGCGCTTCTGGACCGGGCGGCGGTGGACAAGGTGCTGGAGTCCATCTGCTATTGAGGGCTTGTCCCCGGCCGGGCAAGGAAAAGGGGCGGGAGAGTGTTCCCCCGCCCGGTTTCCCAGGTGTGTAGACCGGAACCTTAGCAGCAGCCGCAATCGTTGTCGTTGCAACCGCAGTTGTTGTTGCAGCCACAGTTGTTATTGCAGCCACAGCCGTTGTTGCAGCCGTTTCCGCCCCAGCCGAAGAGGATGATGATCAGAATGATGATCCATAGGGCGCTGCTGCCGCCCCAGCTGTTGTTCCCACAGCACATTGCATTTCACCTCACTTGATTCGCCGGGATACTCTCCCTGCGTTCTGTACTATTCTATGGTCCCTCCTTGTCCGCGGTGACAGGGATACGGAAAATTTTGTTAGGAGCTGACCCCTATGTCCCAAGATTACTACGACTCCAGAGAACGCCGAAGCGGGCCGCGTGCCTCCTCCGGCTCCGGCCGCAGAGAGACGGGCGGCGAGCGTCCGGAGAACGCCCCGCGGCGGCGGAGAAAAAAGCGGCGTTCCGCCGGCGGCACCGCACTTTTGGTGCTGCTGTATGTGGCGGCGGTAATTGGGCTGTCGGTGGTGCTGGCCTGTGTGGGCTGGGTGGCCGCGGGAGATGTACTGGCGCTGAATAAAGCGGAGAAGGTGGTTTCGTTCACCGTGAAGCCGGAGGACGACTTCGATTCTGTGACAGAACGGCTGGAAGAGGAGGGGCTCATTGAGTATAAGTTCCTGTTCAAACTCTTCGCTACAATAACCCACAAAAAGGACTCCCTTTCGGTGGGGACCTATACTCTGACCACCGATATGGACTACCGGGCGCTGCTGGCTGGCATGCGGGCCAACTCCGCCAACCGGGCCCAGGTGACGGTGGTGATCCCAGAGGGGTACACCGTGGACCAGATCTTCGATCTGCTGGTGGAGAAGGGGGTGGCCAAGTCGTTGGAGGAATTGCAGGATGCGGCGGCCAATCACGACTATGCCTTCTCCTTCCTGGAGGATATTCCTCTGGGGGACTACCACCGGCTGGAGGGCTACCTCATGCCCGCCACCTACGACTTCTACACCCCTCATGATCCAATATACGCACTGAACAAGCTCCTGCTGTACTTCGACAGCCAGGTAAGTGACAACATCCGGGAACAGGCAGAGGCCACCGGGTATTCCCTGCGGGAAATTCTTACCATTGCCTCCATGATCGAGCGGGAGGCCACCAATGAGGACCGTACCGATATCTCCTCGGTTATTTACAACCGGCTGAACAACCCCAACGCCGGAACCCAGGGCTATCTCCAAATTGACGCCACCCTGGTTTATATCAACGGAGGCAGAGAGCCCACCGGAGAGGACCGAAATATTGATTCCCCCTACAACACCTATCTGTATAAGGGACTGCCCCCCGGACCCATCGCCAACCCGGGCATGGAGTCCATTGTGGCAGCCATGAACCCCTCCAGCAGCAAGTATTACTACTACGCCCTGGGCGACGATAACATTCACCACTTCTTCCAGACCTATGACCAGCTGCAAAGATTTATTGCCAGTCAGGAGCGGTACAAGTAAGAAAAAATATCCACCGGCGCCGCCGGTGGATATTTTTAAGGAGAGATACCATGAAGAAAATGGAACTGCTTGCCCCGGCGGGGGATATGGAGCGGCTTCAGATGGCAGTGGCCTATGGGGCGGACGCTGTATATCTGGCGGGGGATACCTTTGGGATGCGCTCCTTTGCCGGGAATTTTTCGCCTGCGGAACTGAAAGCGGCGGTGGAGCTGTGCCGGACCCACGGGGTCCGGGTCCATGTCACCTGCAATACCATGCCTCGGAATGGGGAGATTGCTCGGATGCCTGAGTGGCTGGAGTATCTGGAGGAGCTTGGGGTGGATGCGGTGATTCTGGCCGACGTAGGGGTGCTGGCACTGGCTAAACGTCATGCGCCTCATGTTTTATGCCACATCTCCACCCAGGCCAGTATTGTCAATTACCAGTCCGCTCAGGCCTGGCACGATTTGGGAGCCAGCCGGGTGATTCTGGCCCGGGAGCTGTCGTTGGAGGAGGTTCGGGAGATTCGGGCCAAAACATCTTCCGCGCTGGAAATTGAGGTCTTTGCCCATGGGGCTATGTGTGTCAGCTACTCGGGACGGTGCCTGCTGTCCAACTACATGACAGGCCGGGACTCCAACCGGGGGGCCTGCGCTCAGCCCTGCCGTTACCAATACGCTTTGGTGGAGGAGAAGCGTCCAGGAGAATACTTCCCCGTCTTTGAGGAGCACGGGGAAACCTACATTATGAACTCACGGGATATGTGCATGATCGACCATGTGGCCGAACTGGCGGAGGCCGGGGTAGATTCTCTCAAGCTGGAGGGAAGGGCCAAGTCGGCCTATTACGCTGCCATCGTCACCGGAGCTTACCGCCACGCCATCGACGCGGCGGCGGCCGGGGGCCCCCTGGACCCGGTGTGGCGGGATGAGGTGGAGCACATCAGTCACCGGCATTACTCCACCGGCTTCTTTTATGGCCCGCCGGGACAGTTTACCGAGAACGCCCGGTATGTCCGGGATTGGCAGATTGTAGCCAAGGTGCAGTCCTGCGGCGAGGATGGGGAGGCTGTCTTGACTTTGAATAACAAGTTCGCAGTTGGTGACCAGTTGGAGCTGGTAGGCCCCGATGTCCGGCCCCAGTCCCTCGCCGTAGAGGCCCTGTGGGATGCCGACCGTATCCCGTTAGAGGAGGTCCGCCACCCCCAGATGGTCTTTCGCATGAGACTGCCCCAACAGGTTCCCCCCTTGTCTCTGTTAAGAAGAAAAGCGGATTTATCACCCGGATGAAAGAAAGATAGCTATGTGTAACAATTGTAGTATTTTGCGGGCAGCATTTCAAAGTGCACCCAATCATGATAGAAACTATTTTCCTATACTGGAAATGGTAAAGGTTCTGGAAGAGCATAAGCGTGTGGAATTATATGCGGGAGACTGCTTGCTCAGTGAAGTATATGATATTTTGGATAAAGAGGAGCATTATACGGTGTGCCACTATCTGAAATGTATACAGTGCGGCCAAATCTATTTCTTTGGAGCTTGTATTCGGGGGGCCCCTGTTTATAAAGTGGTCACAGAGATAGGGCAAGAGAAAGTATCCAACAGGCTATGGGGGAGACGGGGCACCCTGTATGAAGCATGATTTAGCAAAAGGAGGTGTGGGCTGTGATCCCGACCTACAACCAGATGGGCGACTGGCTGGAGGAGATTGCCCAGGATTTTCCAGAAGTCTTTTTCGAGAACCTGGACGGAGGCATCCAGCTGGAGGAGAAGGCCCTCCCGGACCCGGATTTCCCCCCGGGGGAGATGTATATCATGGGCGAGTACGTCCACGATAATCTGGGCCGGTACATTTTGTTGTATTACGGCTCCTTCGCCGCTCTGCTCAGCGAGGAAGATGAGGAAGGCTGGAAGGATGAGATCTTTGCCACCATGGCTCATGAGTTTACCCACCACTTAGAGGAGACCGCCGGCCTCCACGCCCTGGACGATAAGGATTTGGAATTTTTGCGGGAGGCACTGGCGGAATACGGAGAGGAGGAACGGTGATGCTGTGTCTCTGGTGTCAGCAGAAGATGGAAGAAGGGGCTGTCCAGAGTTCAAAATGGGTCTTTTTCTCCAAATATCCCCGGTATTGGTGGCTTGGACTGGGAACGAAGGAGGGGGATACTCTGTTGACGAAGAAGCACGCCTTTGCACCAAGGGTGCCGGCGTGGAACTGCCCCCACTGTGAACGGGTAGTGATTGACTATGGAAACGAAACGTAACATTGTTGGCCGGTTTGCTCCCAGCCCCAGCGGGCGGATGCACCTGGGGAATCTGTGGTCCTGTCTGCTGGCATGGCTGGCCGCCCGGAGCGCCGGGGGGAGGATGGTCCTTCGGCTGGAGGACCTGGACCCAGACCGGTGCCGCCCCGAATACTGCGATCAGATCCTGCGGGACTTGGAGTGGCTGGGGCTGGACTGGGACGGCATACCGGTGTATCAGTCCAGGCGGACAGAATTTTACGCAGAAGCCTTCCGGGAGCTGGAGGGGCAGGGGCTGATCTATCCCTGCTTCTGCACCCGGGCGGAGCGGTTGGCTGCCTCAGCGCCCCACCGGTCCGACGGGTCCGCCGTCTATGACGGAGGCTGTGGGCGGCTGACGGCGGAGGAGCGGGCGGAGTTGGCTAAGACCCGCCGGCCGTCCTGGCGGGTGAGAGTACCGGAAGATACGATTACATATAGTGATTTGCTTCAGGGAGATTACTACGGGAACTTGAAGCGGGACTGTGGAGATTTCATCCTCCGCCGCTCCGACGGAGTATACGCCTATCAGCTGGCCGTGGTGGTGGACGACGGGGCCATGGGAGTCACTCAAGTGGTGCGGGGGAGCGACCTGCTGTCCTCTGTACCCCGGCAGCTGTGGCTCCAGGAGCGGCTGGGCTTGCCCCATCCGGAGTATGGCCATCTGCCCTTGCTGTTGGCCTCCGATGGCCGGAGACTGGCCAAGCGGGACCGGGACCAAGAGTTGGGGCAGCTCCAGATACAGTATACCGCACCGGAAATTGTAGGGAGACTGGCCTGTGCGGCCAAGCTCATCGACCGCTCTGAGCCCATCACCCCTCGGGAACTGCTTCCTCTCTTTTCCTGGGAAATGTTGCCCAAAGAGGATTTTTCCATGTAAAACCACCCCGCCTTGGCGGGGTGGTTTCCTGTTTATTTATCCTTCAGCAGTTTGTTCAGCTCAGCTAGGAAGGTGTCAATGTCCTTAAACTCCCGATACACCGAGGCGAAGCGGACATAAGCCACCTCGTCCAGCTGTTTCAGCCGCTCCATCACCAGCTCACCAATTTGGGCTGAACTGATTTCCCGATCCATCTGGTTTTGGAGGACCTGCTCAATCTCTGCCACCAGCCCCTCCATTGCCTGGTAGGGGACGGGGCGTTTCTCGCAGGCACGGATGATGCCGCTCAGCACCTTGCTGCGGTCAAAGCTCTGGCGGCTGCCGTCTTTCTTGACCACCATAAGAGGAAGGCTTTCCATGGTCTCATAAGTAGTGAACCGCTTGTGGCAGGACAGACATTCCCGGCGGCGGCGGATGCTGGACCCCTCGTCGGCGGGGCGGGAATCCACCACCTTGCTCTCTAAAAAGGCGCAGTAAGGACATTTCATGGCACATACCTCCTGTTGTGTTTGGGAGATTTTCTTCCAGATTATAACACAACATAGGCGATTAGGCAAGGGCTAAAACTCCCAGCCCTCCAAGCCGTCTGCATAGGGTGTGGAAGTGTAAATGCTCTCCTCGTGATAGCTGATGCCTGTGCCGCAGTAGACGCGCTGCCGGCCGTATTCGTCGGTATATACCGCTGCTTCATGGTAATCCGTACCAGAATCCAGGACCACATCGCTGGGGCGGAACCAGGCAAATTCCTCAGTGGGGATGCCGTCTATATAGATGGTGTGGGTTCGGCCCTCATACCACAAGACCAATTTTTTCTCCCGGAACAGGCCAACCTGGAGTTTGGCTGGCAAGCTGGGAGCCCAGCCCAGAGTATGGCTGCCCGTTGTCTCATCATAGTTCCACACCTCCAGAGCGGCGTTCTGGCCTGAAGCGGGCAGGACACCATTTTTTGGGTCCAAATCCAGCTGGTAACGCTGGTGAAGATTCAGATGAGGGAAGGAATTTGTGTAGAGATCGTCGTAATCCTCCAGCCATTGGGTCTGCCGCCAGTCGTCGGTGACAAAGATCACACGCAGAGAAATTTGGTCCGAAAGGGGACAGGTAATCTGTCCGGAAAAGGAGTGGTCCTCCCCAAGCTCCACGGGCTGTTCCGTCGCGTCCTCCCCGCTGCGGGCCGCAAACAGGGCGGTCATCCCCCGAGTATAGGTCTTAGGCACCACCCGAAGGGCAAAGGTGACGGTGTTGTCCGTCGGGTCGATGGAATCTATATGGGTGGAAAACTCCGATAGGATGGAGTTTTGGCTGTTCAGAATTTCTTCCACCTGGCTGGTGATGGAACGGATCTGGGCATCTACCGAGTGTCGGACGGTGGCAATGGAGTCAAACAGATAGCCAGAGCCCTGTTCTACATTGTTGACCTTGTTGTTTACCCGTACCAACAAAACCAATATAATTCCGCACATGGCGAAGAGGATGGGCACCGACCACTTGTCCCAGGCCGACTTTTGGGGTTTGGGCTGGGCGGCCTGATAGCGGGAGAGGACAGCCTCAATCAGTTTTTCCTGGTCCTGGTTGACCGTTTCCGGTTCGTTCTCTTCCACCCCCAGAAGCCAGCCCACAGGAACGGAAAAGAGTTTGCTCAAGGTAATCAGCTTGTCGATTTCGGGCAGGGCGGCATCCGACTCCCATTTATAAATCGCCTGGCGGGATACGCCCAGCCGCTCTCCCAGCCCCTCTTGCGACAGGCCCAGCTCTTTGCGCTTTTGAGCGACACGTTGTCCAAATGTCATAGCGTTCACGCTCCTTTCTGCCTCCAACATACCACCTCAACCAAGGATTTGACCACCAACTGAGGAGTGTTTTTTGTCAACCAGCGGTTTACATAGGAAAAATTATCGTTGAATCGGGGGCGGAGGTGGAGAAGAGACTTCAGGCAGGGCGGTGCCCCACTCCTCTTGAAACTCGGTCATCATGGCCCAGTAGCGTTTGGGCATGTGGGTCATACGGCATCTGGGATTGTAACGTCCCTCAATGGCGATGGTGTGATAGAAAGCACGCCACAGTTGCCGGTAGGCCAGCTCCGCTGCTCCTGGGGGGCCCATGGAGAAATCCTCCACCGGTAGGATGGCCCAGTTTCCGGCTCCTGGCTGGTGAAAGAGGGCTTCGCCATGGGTGCGGTCGTGGAGGACAAAGTTTTCCTGGGGATAGCGGCCGCAGAAGTGGGGCCGCAGGAGCGGAAGGACGCGATTTTTCGGTTGGATCTCTCCCACCAGCACCCCGTCCATATCCGAGAACCGGACAAAACCGGTATATTGGTGGGCCTCATGTTCCAGATGCCACACCGCCTTGCGCAGTTTGTCCACGGTGGGCTCGGTGAGGTCGTGGAGGAGGACAGGACCTCGGTGATAGCCCTGGCGGATGAACCGCCACAGCCACAGTTCTTTGTCCGGCAGGCAAGTGAGAAATCCGCGGGTGACCATCTCCTGTCCCGCCTTGCCGAATTTTAAGGCAAAGGAGCGATATACCCGCTTTGCATGGGCCTCGTCGGTCTCCACGCTGCGCAGGGGATAGAGGGAGCAGCAGAAGTCCGGACGAAACTCCACCGGCTCCTCCCGATTTACATAGCAGTCGAATATGCAGGACAGAAATCCGGCGAATGAGCCGTCGTATTGGCAGCAGACTTGGGTCCAGGACATGGGGGCACTCCTCCCTAAAATAGAACTAATGTACTATTATGATAGCAGAAAAAACGCCGCTGTCAAGAGGAAATTTTTCCTAAGGAGTGTCTACCAAGAAACGGTTTACCTGTGCTTCCCCCACCAAAAGCGGGGGAAGCACAGATAAAATCTAGGACATCTCCGTTTTCCTAACAGCGGCGAACATTCAATTTTTATCGGAAGTAGACCAACGGGTCCTGGGGAGGTGCGGCTTTCTCCACAGACTGGGCGTAGAGCACCACACCTTCATCCTCATAGACGTCGGCATGCTCCCACTTGATTGCGGCGGTGACGGTGATCCACTCCCCTTTGCGCAGAGCGCGAGCCTTGTCATACTTACACAAGAAACCGAAAAAGCGGATATCTTCCACACAGCAGGTCATAGCGTTGCGGCCGGGAACAAAGGAGCCCCGAGGCAGTTTCATCCCGGTCATGGCCTGGGCCTTATAGGTGATGGTTTTGCCCACATAGCGTTCAGGGTGCTCCTGAATGTCCAGATACCAGATGCCGTAGTCGGCGTCCTCCAGGGCAATGTGAGGGGCTTCTAGAGAATAGGGGAGAATGTCTTCCACCGGGAGTTCCTCTCCCTGATCGTCCTCAAAGACAATCTCACACATTCGGTTTACTGCCCGTACCGACCGCTTCCAGCCGGACAGAGGCATATCAGGGGTACAGCGGTTGAATAGAACCATATCAGCCTCGGACACCATGTCGATGAACATGGACTGCATATTGTTCAGATACGTCTCAAAGGTGGAGCCGTCCACCACATGGATGGCTTGGTAAAGTCCCCAGGTTTTGGGCAGCCGGCACTTTCGCAGCACATCCACCGGCCACATGCCGTTGAACTCCAGCAGCACCCGCTCGGGCTGATAGCGGCGGTCAACCTCGTTAAGAAATTCTGTATTCAGCGCTTCCTGGTTCTCAATGGGGACAAGACGGCAGTTGCGCTGGGACAGCTGCTGCTGGTCATATTCCTCCTCGCCGTCCTCGCATCGAAGCAGAACGGTGCGCTGGCCGTTGTTGAAGTAGTCCATATTCAGCGTGTCGGTGAGGAGGGTGGTCTTTCCGCTGTCCAGAAAGCCGGTGATTAAATACAAAGGGATACGGGAATCAGGCATATTGGTTCACCTCATTACACCAGCAGAAACAGCTTTTCCAGCTGCGCTTCCTTCAAATCGGAGCCGATGACACACAGCCGGCCGGTGTAGTCGGCTCCCCCCTCCCGGATCTGGAATTCCTCGGGAACCAGATCGAAATGGAGCCAGGTGGTCCCGTCATCGCAGGGGACCATTCCCTTGGCCCGGAGAATGATGCCATAGTCCTCGGTCATAGCCAGGGCAGATAGGGCCTCCTGGAGTTCCTCCCGGCTGTACGTCCGGGGGGTCTCTCGGCCCCAAGAGGCGAACACTTCATCGGCGTCGTGGTCATGGTGGTGATGGTGATGGCCGTCGTGGCAGGCGGTGCAGGTGTCGCCGTGGTCATGATGGTGCTCATGGTCACAATGCCCATGGTCATGTCCATCGTGGTGATGCTCATGCTCGTGGTCATGATCGTGGTGGTGCGCATGGTCGTGGCAGCCGCAGTCCTCGTCGTGATGGTGGTGATGTGCGTGTTCAATCTCCTCCATCAGCTCGCTGGCCAAATCCTTGCCCCCTTCCATAGCGGAGAGAATCTGGGCCCCGGTGAGCTGCTCCCAGGGGGTGGTGAGGATAGCGGCTTTGGGATTTTTCTCCCGCAGGAGGGACACCGCTCCATCCAGCTTTTTCTGGTCGATCTTTTGGGTGCGGGACAGGATGATGGCACAGGCGTGTTCCACCTGGTCGTTGAAAAACTCACCGAAGTTCTTCATATAGACCTTGGCTTTGGCGGCATCCACCACGGTGACAAAGCTGTTTAGGTGCAGGTCGGGGCTTTCGGCCTGAACCCGTTCCACAGCGGCTACCACGTCGGATAGCTTGCCTACCCCGGAGGGCTCAATGACGATGCGGGCAGGGGCGTAGTCGGACAGCACCTGCTTCAGCGCCGCACCGAAATCCCCCACCAGGGAGCAGCAAATACAGCCGGAGTTCATCTCAGTAATTTCCACCCCGGCGTCTTTGAGAAAGCCGCCATCAATGCCGATTTCGCCGAATTCATTTTCGATGAGAACAATCTTTTCCCCCTGAAAGCTCTCATCCAGTAGTTTTTTTATGAGGGTGGTCTTGCCGGCGCCCAAAAAGCCGGAAATAATGTCAATCTTCGTCAATGTTGTCAGGTCCTTTCCAATTTGTTTGTTCCTTTTTTCTTTATTAAGAAAAAGGAACCGAAAAAGAAATGTTGAGAAATCACGGGTCAGTATGGCGGTTTGATGTTCAGCGGAAAAGGAACAATGGGGGCTTTACGGGGAATTTTCCTCTGGCTCACTCCTTTTTGCAAGAAGGAATGAACCTTATTTCCAGATCAGATTGGTGTTAACCATCAGCCGGCAGAGCATGGCAGCGGCCATCTCTCGGGTGCTGGGGTCGGAGGGGGCGCAGCCGTCCAGCAGGGAGTCCAAGGCGTTGAGGTTGCGGGCGGGGATCTGGGCCCAGTCGGCAAAGTCCTTGAAGGTCACCGCGTCCTGAAGCTGGAGGGGCTGACGGTTCAGATCGTATCCGTCCATACTGACCCAGGCAGCGACCCGGTTTAAGATGGTGACCATCTCCTGGTAACTGACAGGATCACCAGGACCGAAGCGGCCGTCACCATAGCCGGAGATAAAGCCCATGTCCGCCATGGCGGAAACGGGGCCCTCAAACCAACTGCCCGCAGGCACATCGGAGAACCGGCCGCTCTTGCTGGCGGAGGCAGTCAAGTCCAGGGCGGAGGCGATCATGGTGCAGAACTGGGCCCGGGACACCTGATCGGTGGGATGGAAATTGCCGTCAGCGTAGCCGGTGAGGATGCCATAGGCGGTCAGGGTGTCGATTTCCCAGCTGTATTCACTGTCGGCGGTGTCGGGAAGGGTGCGGGAGGTGAAGGCCAACCCGTTGGCTTTGGCCAAGCCCGCAGGTTCCACTTGGGTCCAGCGGTTGGAGCTGGAGCCCTGGTATAAGCCGCAATCGGGGGGAAGAGCCTCCAGCAGCTCGGTAAAGGCGGCCCGATTTTCCTCCTGCAAGGCGTCGCTCAGACGGATGTAGAACTGGTACTCGGCCACATCCAGGCGCAGGTATCCGGCGGTTCGATTGGGAGCAGGGCTGGTGAGCAGCATGGCTGCGCGCTCGGTATTTTCCGGGGAGAGGAGCAGGGTGGGCAGTACGCCTACGATGTGGTTGGTGGCTCCGTCGGGAGCGAAGAAGCGGTAGGCAGTGATTTTCATGGCCTCGCCGTTCTCCATATATTCGCAGTTGGACTCCTCCAGCACCAACTGGGCGGTTCCCTTGCCGAAAGAGCGCTGGCCCAGGGCGATGCCCGCCCCATAGGAGCGGATGTCTCCGGCGAAGAGCTCAGAGCCGCTGGCAGAATGTTCGCTGAGGAGGACGATGACCGGCTTGTCCGTCAGGGCAGGGAAGTCATAAGAGGTATAGGTGTACTGATAGTTTCCCCCGCCGTCCCGGAAATAAAGCATGATGCCGCCGCCCGTAAACAGACTGGAGGTGAGGGCGGTGGAGTCACTGCCTCCGCCGGGGTTGGAACGCAGGTCTACCACCCAGACGGCGGCGCTGCTGTCCAGCTGCTGGATGGCCTCCTGGACCTGATAGGGGGTGGTAGTGCCGAAGCTGATGCAGTCGATATATCCCGCGCCTCCCTTCAGCGCATAAGTGACGATGGGAATTTGCACCGACCGGCGGACAAGGGAGAAGTTCAGCCGCTGTCCATTCCGGAGGACGGTGACGGTAAGACCGGTGCCCTCCTCGCCGACAATCGGCACACGGGGATCGGTTTCGGCGGTGAGCTCCACCCCGTCCACCGCCACTAGAACATCGCCAGGTTGAATGCCGGCTTCCAGCGCTGGGGAGCTGGGCAGGACAGACATGATGCGGTAGCCGTTGTCAAAGGCGGTCTCCACCGTGGCGCCGATGCCTACCACCACCTGCCCGTTGACCGACTGGTTGAAGGCATCGTACTGTTCCGCAGTCATGTAGAAGGTGTAGGGGTCGCCGATGGCCTCTAAAATGGCGTCCAGGGAGTCCAGCGCCAGCACTTCGTCCGAAACGCCGTCTACATAGAGCTCCTTCAGCAGTTCTTTGGCCTCGTCAAGCTCCAGCGCGGAGGCGGCCGGAAGGGTGAGCGAGAGGGCCAGACATAGGGCCAGCAGCGAGGATAGCAGTTTTTTCATGGTGTTCTCCTTTGTTTAGAAACGTAGAATCGAAGACAAGTATTCCAGAGCAGCTGGAAAGGAGGATCGCCCAGGTATTGTTTAGCGTTTTGGGGTTCGATAGGCCATCTCCTCCCGCTTGGGCCCGGTGGATACCATGGTGATGGGGACACCGATCTGTGCCTCTAAAAAGTCCACATAGGCTTGGGCGTTGGCGGGGAGGGCAGCATAGTTGGTACAGCCTCGGATGTCACAGTTCCAGCCAGGCAGCTTGGTGAAGACCGGCTTGGCCCGGAGCAAAGAGGGCGTGGTGGGGAAGGAGTTGGTGACAATCCCGTCAATCTCGTAGCCGGTGCAGACGGGAATCTCATCCAGATAGCCCAATACGTCCAGACAAGTGAGGGCGGCCTGGGTGGCCCCCTGGATCATGCAACCATATTGGGTGGCCACAGCATCGAACCAGCCTACCCGGCGGGGACGGCCTGTGGTGGCGCCAAATTCACCGTGGTCGCCCCCCCGGCGGCGCAGTTCGTCCCCCTCGGGACCGGTGAGCTCGCTGACAAAGGGCTCGGTCTGAGAGCCCACACAGGAGGAGTAGGCTTTGGTGACGCAGATGACATCCTCAATGGCGGTGGGGGGAATGGAGGCCCCCACGCAGCCATAACCGGCTAAAGTGTGAGAGGAGGTGGTCATGGGGAAGATGCCCAGGTCGGGGTCCTTCATAGAGCCCAGCTGGCCCTCCAACAAAATGCTCTTTCCCTCTTTGAGCGCCTGGTGGAGAAAGGAGACCGTATCCCCCACATAGGGACGGATGCGCTCCCGCAGTTCTAGCAGCTGGCCCATAATCTCGTTCGCGTCCAGCCTGGACTGGTGGTACAGATGCTCAAATAGAACATTTTTCAGCTCCACGGCGGCGGTGAGGCGCTCCCGGAGCCGGGGCTCGTCAAAGAGGTCGCATACCTGGATGCCCGTTTTGGCGTATTTGTCGGAGTAAAAAGGGGCGATGCCGCTTTTGGTGGAGCCGAAGGCTTTGCCGCCCAGCCTGGCCTCCTCATAGGTGTCTTGAAGAACGTGGTAGGGCATGAGCAGCTGAGCCCGGTCAGAGACCATCAGGTTGGGAGCGGGCACCCCCTGAGCCTCTACCTGCGTCAGTTCGTCCACCAGCTTGGCGATGTCCAGGGCCACGCCGTTGCCGATGATGTTGGTGATGTGGGGGTAGAATACCCCCGAAGGAAGGGTGTGCAGGGCAAACCGGCCGTAGTCGTTGATAATGGTGTGGCCGGCGTTGGCGCCGCCCTGAAAGCGGATGACAATATTGGACTGCTGGGCCAGCATGTCAGTGATTTTGCCCTTGCCCTCATCGCCCCAGTTGGCGCCTACAATCGCTTTTACCATAGTGGTTACCTCCGAAGGACGGGATTCGCAGCCGCGCAGGGTTTGCCTTTTCCGCCCCTGTAACGGGGCTATTATAACCCCTTTTTCCCAGGGTTGCAAGGGGAAATCGGCCAGAAACGGCGAATTAAAAATCCCCGCCCTGCAAGATAAAGGGCGGGGCGGAGGACCGTTCGGTCAAATTTTTTTGTTTTTTTGATAGATGATGTGTAATCCTTTCAAGAGAAGATCACGTTCCAGCTTGATCTCTCTGCGGCATAAGGGGACGATAAACTGAGCCATTCCGCCGGTGGCCACCACGGTGGTGGAGAAGCCCAGTTCCTCCTCTACCCGGTCCAGCATTCCGTCCAGCATGGCGGCGGTGCCGTACATAATTCCGCTGCGCATACAGTCCACCGTGTTTTTTCCGATAACCTTTTTGGGGCGGTCCAGCCGGATGCCGGGCAGCTGGGCGGTGCGGGAGGTAAGGGCCTCCAACGACACCCGCACGCCGGGAATGATGCAGCCCCCCAAGTAAGTGCCTCCTTTCCCCACCACTTCGATGGTGGTGGCAGTACCCAAATCCAGCAGGGTGAGTGGGGGCGCATATTCCGCCAGAGCGGCTACAGCGATGACAATGCGGTCGCTGCCCACCTGAGAGGGGGCATCCATTTGGATGTTCAGTCCGGTTTTCAGTCCGGGCCCCACCACCATAGGCCGCTTTCCGATAACCTTTACAATACCGGTGCGCACCGAGTTGAACACCGGAGGCACCACCGAAGAGATGATGCAGTCGTCCACATCGGGCGGCTTAATGCCGAAGAGGTTCAGCATACTCAAAATCTCCGCCGCATACTGGTCGGAGGTTTTGATACGGTCGGTGGCGATGCGGGCCTCGAAGGAAATCGTACCTTGGTCAATGCCGCCGATGACAATATTTGTGTTGCCGATGTCGATGGCCAGGAGCATGTTGCTCACCTGATTTCTTTTGTCTTGTGGGGCTGCGGGAGATTACCCTGCCTGGGCCTGGGGCTTTAGCGCCGGGATGTGGAGCAGTGCCTTGCACACAGCGGTGACCAACACCGCGGCAGCAACAGCTTCTGCCACGCCAGAGGTGGCGACCACCGTCATGACCAGGCCCAGTACCGCCTCCATCCCCACGTTTCGCGCAGCGGCGAACTCAGGGGTAAGGAGAGCATAAATGCTGCCCATGACCAGCACCGTATTGGTCAGCGATCCAGCTACCCCCACAACGGGCAGAGCGGCATAGTCGCTGATTTTGACCTTCTTGAGCGCGATCCACAGCCAGCCGGCCACCACACCAATCAAAATACGGCACCCCAGAGCGATCCATACCGCTTTGACCGCCCCCGGACCGCCGCTGGTCTCCGCAGCCAGTACAGGGGAGAAGGCGAAGGACAGAGGGGTTGGATTTATGGTGGCCGTCCACATGGAGCAAAGTCCAAAGGTTCCGCCCAGAACCGCCCCGGCCAGGGGTCCCAGCAGAACCGCGCCCACAATAACGGGGATGTGGAGTGTGGTGGCATTAATTAGAGGAAGGGGGATCAGGCCGATGCCGGTGAGTTGGAGGGTGAGCTGGAGAGCCACAAACATGGCTACCCCTGCCATCCAGCGGGTGTCGCGCTTACGGGTTTTCATTGTTACATTACCTCCTGCTGCCGCTCCGCCCTGTGCGGATGCAGCGCAATATTTAAGAGGGAAAGGGCACAGGAAGCCCCCCGCCCTCTCGACCGACTATTATACAGGATAGCGCTCCAATATGCAAGAAAAAACTTTTTGGCTTTACAGCGAAGAGGATACACAGTATACTATAGAGGGGAACCGCGTGAGCCTCCCTTTGCGAAGGGGAGTGCCATTCGCAAAGCAAATGACAGAGGGGTTTCCCAACTGTCCGAGAACCCACTCGGTTTCGCCGGGAGCCCCTTCACGAAGGGGGCCTGCCCTACCCCCCTCTGCCGGCTGCGCCGGTATCTCCCCTGACCGGGGGAGCCAGCCCTGTGGGGAACGAAGGAGGAGACTGCCATGTTAACGGAAAAAACCGTCCTGCTGGGGGTTACAGGAGGCATTGCGGCCTATAAAGCGGCGGCGCTGGCCTCCGCGCTGGTGAAGCAGCACGCCAATGTAGAGGTGATTATGACCGCCCATGCCACAGAGTTTATCACCCCGCTCACCTTTGAACAGCTCACCGGGAACCGGTGTATGGTGGACACCTTCGACCGGAATTTTGCCCACCAGGTGGAGCATATCGCCCTGGCCGACCGGACCGATCTAGTCATTGTCGCCCCGGCCACTGCCAATGTGTGCGCCAAGCTGGCCCACGGCTTGGCGGACGATATGCTGACCACCACCGTTCTGGCCTGTCCCTGCCCCAAGCTCCTTGCACCGGCCATGAATACCAAGATGTTTGAAAACCCTGTGACCCAGGACAACCTGGACGTCCTCCGCCGCTATGGCTGGGAGGTTATTGCCCCTGCCTCCGGACGGCTGGCCTGCGGAGCAGTGGGGTCGGGAAAGCTGCCCGAGCCGGACCAGCTGCTTCAGCATATCCTCCGCGCCATTGCGCTGCCCCACGATCTGGCGGGCAAACACGTCCTGGTCACCGCCGGTCCCACCCAAGAGGCTCTGGACCCAGTACGGTATCTGACCAACCACTCCACCGGAAAGATGGGGTATGCCATCGCCAAAATGGCCATGCTCCGAGGAGCGGAGGTCGTTTTGGTTTCGGGTCCTGCGTCCATTGCCCCGCCCCCCTTTGTGGAGGTGGTGAAGATTACTTCCGCACAGGACATGTTTGAAGCGGTGTCCGCCCGCCAGGACTGGGCCGACTTCATTGTAAAAGCTGCCGCCGTGGCCGACTATACCCCGGCTGAGTATGTGGAGGATAAACTCAAGAAGAAGGACGGGGACCTGTCCATCCCGCTAAAACGTACGCAGGATATTCTAAAGTATCTGGGAGAACATCGCCGTCCGGGCCAGGTGCTGTGCGGTTTCTCCATGGAGACACAGAATATGCTGGAGAACAGCCGGGCCAAGCTGGAGAAGAAACATGTGGACATGATCTGCGCCAATAATCTGAAGGTGGCCGGAGCCGGTTTCGGAACCGACACCAACGTAATGACCGTCATCACCCGCACCGGTGAGGAGGAGCTGCCCCTCATGTCCAAGGAGGACGCAGCCGGACGTATCCTTGACCTTGCGCTTGCCCTTATGGAACGATGAGATCATCGAGAAACGGGAGGCTGTGTCGGTGGAGATACGGGAAACGGCCAGGCGTATGATAGAGTTGCGGCCTGCCGGATAGAACAAAACGAGGCTCAATAATGGAGAGGGAACAGCCCCTCTCCAATATTTTTTAAAACCCCCTTGACAGAAGTCCGAAATCAGACTACAATGGTGCGAGTCTGATTTCGGACTTTTTTGTTGGAGGGAACTGCCATGGAGGAATTGACATTTTACCGTTTCATTGAGGAGACCTGCCGACTGCACAAGGAAGAGGAGGGGCTGTACCGCCGCCTGAGCCGGCATTTTGGGCTGTCCGATTCCGCCTTTTGGATTTTATACACCTTGGAAGCGCTTCAAAGACCTGTCACACAGGCGGAGCTAAGCGGGTATCTGTCTCTCAGCAAGCAGACCATCAACTCCGGACTAAAGCAGCTGGAGCAGGCCGGGCATATCCAGCTGACCAGCGGTTCCGGCCGGCGGAAGCATCTCCAGCTCACTTCGCAGGGCAGGCGTCTGGCGGCCGCCACCGCCCGGCCTGTACTGGCGGCAGAGGAACGGACCTTTCATAGTATGACCGAGGAGGAGCGGGCCAGCCTGCTGGCCCTGGAACGTAAATATCTGTCGCTGCTGCTCCAGGAGTCGAATCAATTTTTTCAGTCATCCCAGGAGGAATAATTCTTTATGCCAATCAAACTTTCCGATCACTTCACATACAGCAAACTTCTGCGCTTCACCTTGCCATCCATTGCAACCATGATCTTCACCTCCATCTACAGTGTGGTGGATGGCCTGTTTGTCTCCAACCTGGTAGGAGAGAACGCCCTGTCGGCGGTGAATATTGTCTTTCCGGTGTCCATGATTTTGGCGGCGTTCGGGTTCATGCTGGGGTCTGGGGGCAGCGCCATTGTAGCGCGTACCATGGGGGAGGGCAAGCCCGATCTGGCCAACCGGTACTTTACCATGATTATCCTGTGTGTACTTGGGCTGGGGACGGTCCTGTCCGCCGGAGGCGCGCTGTTCATTGAACCCATTGCCAAGCTGGCCGGGGCCAGCGATCTGCTTATGGAGGACTGTATTGCCTATGGGCGGGTCCTGCTGGCGGGAACGGTGCCCTTTATGCTCCAAATGTCCTTTCAAGTTTTTTTTGTCACGGCGGAGCTCCCCAAAATGGGGCTGGTGTTCTCTCTAGCCTCCGGAGTGACCAACATTGTTATGGACTATGTTCTCATCGCGGTGCTGGATATGGGCATTGCCGGGGCGGCTTGGGGCACCATGCTCAGCTATGTGGCCGGCGGTGTGCTGCCCCTGATGTTCTTCCTCCGTCCCCCTATGGGCAAGCTGCGGCTGTGCCCCACCAGGTTTTACCCCCGCGAGCTGAAAAATGCCTGTGCCAACGGCTCCTCCGAGCTGATGAGCAATCTGTCCTCTTCCCTCATTGGTATCGTGTATAATCTCCAGCTTATGCATCTAATTGGAGAATCCGGAGTGGCGGCCTACTCGGTGATGATGTATGTAGACTTTGCATTTGCCGCTGTCTTTTTAGGCTTTTCCATGGGGGTTGGGCCGGTTATTGGGTTCCACTTCGGGGCGGACAATCGGGAAGAGCTGAAAAACCTTTTGTGCAAGTGTTTGACGGTCATCTCCATCTGTTCGGTGTCCATGGTAGCTCTGTCGGAGCTGCTGGCCCGGCCTCTGGCCGCCGCCTTTGTGGGCTACAGTCCCAACCTGTTGTCCATGACGGTCCATGGCTTCCGTATCTTTGCCCTGAGCTATCTGTTTGTGGGGTTTGGCATCTTCGGCTCCGGACTGTTCACCGATCTGTGCAATGGCTTTGTGTCGGCACTGATCTCCTTTCTGCGCACCTTCCTGTTCCGGGGTGGGATGGTCCTGTTGCTCCCGCTGCTGTTGGATTTAGACGGCATCTGGTTGGCTGTGGTGGCTGCCGACGGTCTGGGGGCAGCTGTGGCGCTGGCCTTGATCTGGAACTATCGGAGGCGGTATCATTATCTGTAAAGCACTGGAGTTCCAATATAAGACTGCGGCCCAACGAGTGCGGTGGATTTTCCTGCAATTTAGAACTTACACCTTGACAATTGGCTGTTTTTTGCTTATAATTACCCAACAAAGGCGATGCGGAAGAGGAGTATCCGGTATTTGGGTGCGAAGAGAGGGGACGGACGGTGCAAGTCCCCGACCCGGTCCGGTGAAGGTGGCTTCCGCGCCCTGGCACTGAACGAGCAGTAAGCGCCGGCGGGGCTTCCCGTTACAGAAGGAAGGAGTGTCCCCTATAAGGGGGAAAATCAGGTGGTACCGCGGTTGTATAATCGCCCTGAGTCGGAGGGACTCAGGGCGTTTTTCATGGAGGTGACAGTGTGATTGTCATACAAACAACCCTCGACCAGCGGGCTATGACCGCTTTGGCCCGGGTGACTCGAAAGACGCTGCGCCGGGGGAGCAGCTTTCCGGTGCGTACGCTGGCTTGGTTTGTGGTGGTGCTGGAGGCATTTCTGACGATGAGTTATATCCGGGGCGGCTTTGGCACCTGGCTGCCCAACACCCTGATGGGGGCGCTTATGCTGGGCTGTTTGCTGCTGGAGGACCGGATCAGCGGCGCGGTGCGGCTGCGGCAGATCCCTGCTGAGGACCGGGTGGCCAACACCACCTTTCAAGAGAACATCTGCTACGTCCGCCGCACCCAGTCCGGAGAGAGCTGGCAGCTCTACACTCAGATCAAGGCGGCTGCCGAGACAAAGGACTGTTTTGTCCTGTTAACCGACCGCCGAAACGGACAGGTCTACCCCAAATGTGATTTTACGATGGGCACCCCCGAGCAGTTCCGGACGTTGATTGAGAAGAAAACCGGACTGAAAATTCAAAAATTTTGTTAGATCAGCCCCGCATAAATGTGTTCCTCTCCCGGACCAGCGACAGCGCCTCCTGAAAGTTGCCCCTTTGGTTTGGATGGCGGACGTTTACGGTGTAACGGCGGATGATCTGCTGGGGCGCAGCGATAAAAGAGAACCAAAATAATCATAAGATAGGAGAATCAACATGAAAAAAGAACTTCCAAAGGTTTACGAGCCCCAGGAGGTAGAGGGACGAATCTACCGAATCTGGGAGGAAAACGGCTGCTTCAAAGGCCGCCGCGACCCCAAGAAAAAGCCCTTTACCATCGTTATGCCGCCCCCCAACGTTACCGGCCAGCTCCACATGGGCCACGCCATGGACTCCACCTTACAGGACATCCTCATCCGCTTCAAGCGGATGCAGGGCTATGCCGCCCTGTGGGTCCCTGGCTCCGACCACGCAGGCATTGCCACCCAGGTGAAGGTGGAAGAGGAGCTGCGCAAAAACGAGGGGCTGTCCCGCTACGACCTGGGCCGGGAGAAGTTCCTGGAGCGAGTGTGGGACTGGAAGGCCAAATACGGCGCCCGTATTGTCCAGCAGCAGAAGAAGCTGGGTTCCTCCTGCGACTGGGAGCGCTCCCGCTTCACCATGGACGAGGGGCTGTCACGGGCAGTGCGCCATGTGTTTGTCAGCCTGTATGAAAAGGACCTGATCTACAAGGGAAGCCGAATCATCAACTGGTGCCCCCACTGTGTCACCGCCCTGTCCGATGTGGAGGTGGAGTACCAGGACAAGCCCGGAAGCCTGTGGCACATCCGCTACCCCATCCAGGGGGAGGAGGACCGGTATGTGATCGTGGCCACCACCCGGCCCGAGACCATGCTGGGGGACACCGGCGTGGCGGTCAACCCCGCCGATGAGCGGTACACCGATATCGTGGGCAAGAAGTGCATTCTTCCCCTGGTGGGCCGGGAGATGCCCATTGTGGCCGACGACTATGTGGACATGGCCTTCGGCACCGGCTGCGTGAAGATGACCCCCGCCCACGACCCCAACGACTTTGAGGTGGGCCTGC
>CAMWBA010000035.1 GCA_947172355.1 uncultured Bacillota bacterium | reverse complement strand
TAAAGGTGAACTCGTTGCCGCACTCTTTGCATACCAGGATCTTGTCTTCGTACATGGATATTCCCTCTCTTTGACTTTTGCCCGGCCTCTTGGACCTGGGCGTGTGATATTGCGATCAGCTTTCGCTGGATACGCCGGAAGAAATTTGCAGGGCCGTCTTGCGGCGGATACGCTGGATGGCGTTATCCACCGATTTCTGTGTCCGGCCCACCCGCTGGGCGATCTCTCCGCAGGAGAGCCCGCTCAGGTAGGGGGGTAAAATTTGCGCTTCAAACTTGGATAGCCGACCCTTGAGCGCTTCCAGGCGCTCTTTCCGTTCCTCTCTGCCGATGACCACGTCCTCCGGGCTCTCGGCACTGGAAAACAAATACGCGTTGGTTCCGTCAAAAAGAGGGGGCTCGTAAGAAACACTGTGATTTAAAGGCGCGTGCTTGCCGCCCTGTGCCGCCCGTATGGCGGTATGCAGACGGCTGCGAATACAAATCTCCGCAAATGTGCGAAATGAGGCGTCCCGCTCCGGGTCGAAACTACGAATGGCGGTGAGCAGGCCCAGCATACCCTCTTGAATCAGGTCTTCACTGTCTCCCCCCGCCAAAAACAGGGGGCGGGCGCAGGCCCGAACCAACCAGCCATACCGGCACACCAGTTCCGTCTCCGCCTGGGAATCTCCCTGTGACACATGGAGACACAAAACCTCATCTGAGGTATGGAAAGTTTTCTGTTCCATATTATTCTCTCGATTGTTATTCATAATAAACAAATTGTTCAGATTTGTCAAGGGTTTTCGGGAAAAACTTTGTTACATTTTCCAGTCTGTCAAATTTACCCGCAAAATCGTGCAAATTGCTCACAATTCCGGGATCAAATCGGCCAGCCGCTGGGCAGTTTCCTGGGCGGCCGCCTGGGTTTTCGCCTCTACCATCACCCGCATCAGCGCCTCGGTACCCGAGGGACGGACCAGCACCCGGCCCTCATCCCCCAGGGCTTCCTCTTCCCGCTGGACGGCCTGAGCCAGCAGCGGGCTCGCCATGGCGGCCTTTTTCACATCGTTGTCCGCCACGGGGATGTTGATGAGCACCTGAGGATACCGTGGACAGGTGCTGAACACCTCACTGGCCTTTCTGCCGCTCTCCTTCATCAAGGCCAGGATTTTCAAGGCGGTGAGCTGTCCGTCGCCAGTGGTGGCGTGGTCCAGGAAGATCATATGCCCCGACTGCTCGCCCCCCAGGCGGTAGTTCTTTTCCATCATCCGCTCCAGGACGTTCCGATCTCCTACATCGGTACACTCCAGCTCTATGCCGTGCTCCTTGGCATAGACATGGAAGCCCAGGTTGGACATGACGGTGGCCACCACCGTGTCCCCGGGAAGCTGGCCTTTCGCTTTCATATCCAGACCACAGGCGGCCATGATCTGGTCGCCGTCGATGAGGTTCCCCAGCTCATCCACCGCCAGGCAGCGGTCGGCGTCGCCGTCGAAGGCAATCCCGATGTCGTAGCCCCCCGCCTTGACCATGGCGGCCAGGGCATCCATGTGAGTAGAGCCGCAGCGCTCGTTGATGTTCACCCCATCCGGATCGGCGTTGATAACGTCGGTGCGCAGCTTGGAGAAGCGGTCAAACAGCCGGGCGGCGGTGGCGGAGGCGGCGCCATTGGCACAGTCCACCAGAATACGCAGGCCGCCCAGGGTAGAGTCAATGGTGGATTCCAGGTGGTCGATGTAGTCCTCGCTGGCCTTTGGGGCCACGTAGCTCACCTTGCCAATGTCCGCGCCCGTTTTCATGGGTACATTGTTGGAGCTGAACAAAACGATGTCCTCAATTTTTTCCTCCAGCTCGTCGGACAGCTTGAAGCCTTTGCCGTTGAAAATCTTAATGCCGTTGTGCTCGAAGGGGTTGTGGCTGGCCGAGATAACAATGCCCGCATCCGCCTCCGCGTCCACCGTCACCCAGGCCACCCCGGGGGTGGGCAGAGTACCCAAGTCCAGCACATCCGCCCCGGCGGTACACAATCCCGAAATCAGCGACCCCTTCAGCAGATCGCCGGAAATGCGGGTGTCCTTCCCGATGGTCACCAGCGGCTTGCTTCCCTTCTTCTTCGCCAGCACCGTGGCCGCCGCCAAGCCTACCTTGTAGGCCAGGTCGGCATCCAGCCCGGCGTTGACCACGCCCCGGATGCCATCCGTTCCAAATAACTTTCCCATACTGCTGCACCCTTTCCTATTGATTCACTTTCCGCTTATCCGTGCGGCCTAAAAGATAGTCGATGCTGACGTTGAAATACTCCGCCAGCGCGTAGAGCCGGGGCACGTCCGGGTAGCCCTTCCCTTGTTCATAGAGCCGGTATCCACCGGCTGAGAGCCCCAAATCCCTCGCTACTTCCTCCTGATTCAGCCCAAACTCTTTCCGAATTGCTTTTAAGCGTTTTGGAAATTCTTCCATAAATATCTCCTTTCCCCTTGACAAAGGAGAAAATAGGGTTTACAATAAACTACAAGTAATACTTGTACAACAATCACTTTCAATCCGGAGGTCTTACTTTATGAACACGCTGCTCTCTTTATTCCTCAACGAAACCATCGACACTGAAATCGAGTCGTTCTGCGCCAGCGACCCGGAATTTGTAATCCGGCAGCAGCAATTTGACGCTACCGCGCACAAAATTGCGGAGCTGGTCGGCTATGACCTATATGACGCATTTGAGGTAAGCCTTGGCGCCTATTGGCGCCGCGCTTCTGACCTCTATTATCTCTATGGATTGGGTCTTCGTCAAGAGGTTTTGCGGGCGATGGGCAAATAATTACCGCTTTGCCGCAGCGAAGTCATACGCCTCTCGGACCCAAGCCATCAGCTCATCGTCAATCTCCTCCGCCGAACCGATGACGATATGGTGGGTCCACCTCCCAGGATATGGCTCCGCCGCCTGATCGATGCGCGGAGAGAACTCCTGGCGGCCCAGCCCCAGAGTGACAGTGATGTAGGGGTTGGGGCGGTCCTTGGCTTTCCGTGCGGCGAGAAAGGACACCGCCCCGAACACCCGGCAGTTTTTTAGGGTGATCTGGCTCTTTTGGGGCTGAATCACCACTCCCTCCAGCTCGGACAAAAGCCGCCCCTCAAAGGCCATGTAAAGGGGAAGGGCCTCCGGTCTTTCGTTGAAAAAGAACAGAATATTTTGATCCATGACGCCCTCCCTAGAAACTCAGCTGGTCCAGCCCGGCCGGCCCGCCGGGGACGGGCAAACCTAGGTGCTGGTAGGCTTTCGGGGTAACGCACCGGCCCCTGGGCGTGCGGGTAAGAAAACCCAGCTGCATCAGGTAGGGCTCATAGACGTCCTCCAGGGTGACCGCCTCCTCGTTGATGGTGGCGGCCAGGGTCTCCAGGCCCACCGGACCGCCCCGGTAATTGTCCATGATGGAATGGAGCATCCGGTGGTCGATGGCGTCCAGGCCAAGGTGGTCGATCTCCAGGGCGGTGAGGGCCTCGTCGGCCACCTTTTTGGTGATAACCCCCCCTGCCCGGACCTGGGCGAAGTCCCGCACCCGGCGCAGCATCCGGTTTGCAATCCGGGGCGTCCCCCGGGAGCGCTTGGCAATCTCCATGGCGCCGTCCGGCTCAATGGGTACCTCCAAAATCCCGGCGGAGCGGGTGACAATCCAGCTCAGCTCCTCCGGGGAATACAGCTCCAGCCGCAGCGTCACCCCAAACCGGTCCCGCAGGGGGGCGGACAGCTGGCCTGCCCGGGTGGTGGCTCCGATGAGGGTGAACTTGGGCAGATCCAGACGGACCGAGTTGGCTGCGGGTCCCTTGCCGATGATGATGTCAATGGCGTAGTCCTCCATGGCGGGGTAGAGAATCTCCTCCACCGCCCGGTTCAGGCGGTGAATTTCGTCCACAAAGAGGATGTCGTTCTCTCCGAGATTGGTCAGCAGAGCGGCCAAATCCCCCGCCTTTTCGATGGCCGGGCCGGAGGTGATGCGCACATTGACCCCCATCTCGTTGGCGATGATGCCGCTGAGGGTGGTCTTGCCCAGCCCCGGAGGACCGTGGAGCAGCACATGATCCAACGGCTCACCGCGCATTTTCGCCGCTTGGATGAAAACCTCCAGGTTGCCCTTGGCCTTTTCCTGGCCGATGTACTCCTTTAACGTCTTGGGCCGCAGGGAGTATTCCCCCTCGTCCTCCCTTGTCAGCGAGGTGGTCACCAGGGGCTCCAGCTCCTCCGCCTCAAACCCGCCGCCGGAAAAATCAATACTCAAAGTGTCACTTCCTCCCTTGGGCGGCCGCAGGCCGCCCTTGCAACATTACCACCGCCGGGCCAGATCCCGCAGGGTATCCAGAAACGCCTCCTCGCCGAAGGTGTTGAATTTGAACAGCATCCCCTGACTGCCTCCGGCTGTGATGCCGGACAGGTACAGCTTCTCCCCATCTCCCACCAGGGTGAGGGTCATGGACAAGCGGTTGCCGCCAGTCATGCTGTAGCGCTCATAGACCCGGACGGTGCAGCGCACACCGAAGGTCTGGAAATAGCTCTCCTCCTCAAAGCTGGCCGACAGGCTGCTTTGAAGGATGCCATCGTGAAAATAGCGCAGGGCCTGGTCATAGTCGCCCTGGAGGGTACATTCAAACTTTGCCATACCCTCTCACCCCTTCATCATCTTTTTCAGCGCCTGCTTGATAATCTGCTCCAAGGACAGACTCTCCAGGTCGATGCCCTTGAGAGCCAGGCTGATCTCCCCCTGGGAGTAGCCCAGCACAGCCAGGGCGGCAGTGGCCTCAGACAGCTTGTTCTCTGGAATGACGGTAACTCCGGAGCCGCCGTAGCTCTCCCCGGCGGCGTTGATGGTCTGGCCCTTGGCCAGCTTGTCTTTCAGCTCCAAAATCACCCGCTGGGCGATCTTTTTTCCGATCCCCTGGGCGCAGGTCAGGGCCTTCTCGTCCCCGGTGATGATGGACAGCGCCAGGTTGGCTGGAGTACTGGAGGACAAAATGGACAGCGCCGCCTTGGGCCCCACGCCGGACACCGAGATCAGTTGCTGGAACAGCCGCAGCTCTTCCGCTGTGGCGAAGCCGTACAGCTCCACCGCGTCCTCCCGAACATTCAGATATGTAAAGAGCTTTCCCTTGTCCCCCTTTTTCAAAGCGGAAAGAGTATAACTGGTGGTGCGGCAGGCGTAGCCCACCCCGCCGCAGTCGATGACCGCCAAATAGGGCTCCATATGGGCTACGGTTCCGGTGAGATAGTAAAACATCGTTGTTACCTCGTATCGTATTTTTCCGGGTCAAAGACCCGCTCGGTATTAAGCAGACTGGTGGCCGACCGGGCGTGACAGATGGAGATGGCTAACGCATCGGCGGCGTCGTCGGGACGTGGGACCTCCTTCATATTCAGCAGGCGCTGGGTCATAAGCATCACCTGCCGCTTATCGGCTCCGCCGTAGCCCGCTACTGCCTGCTTCACCTGCATGGGAGTATACTCAAAGATGGGCACCCCCAGCTTTTCCGCCGCCAGAAGAATCACCCCTCGGCCATGGGCTACCGAGATGCCAGTGGTAATATTTTTGGAAAAAAACAGCTCCTCCACCGCCATTTCGTCCGGATGGAAGGTGTAGATCAGTTCCTCCATATCATTAGAAATCTGGAAGAGACGGCGGGAGAGCGGGATGCCCGGTGGGGTGGTGATAACTCCGTAGCGCAGGAGGGTATTTCTCTGCCGGTTCGCCCGGATGACCCCAAAGCCAATGGTGGCCACCCCTGGGTCGATGCCAAGGATTATCATATACTTCCCCCTGCCCACAATAATACATGGTAATTATAGCACAAGTCTGTTAGAATGGAAAGAATGTTTTTTGAATTTCTGTGACAATTTGTCCTTCCGGATTGAGTTATGGGTGAAAGGAGGGGTTCTCTATGGAAGCTCTGCCGCTGCGCGCGGGCGGTGAGATGGATGCAATCATAGACCGCTATCAAGACACGGTATACGGCCTGGCCCTGGCCCGGACGGGCAGCCGCGCCGATGCTGACGACGTATTTCAGGAGGTTTTTCTGGCCTACCATCAATCCGGCATCACCTTTCGGAGTGAAGAACACCGGAAAGCCTGGCTGCTGCGCACCACCATCAACCAGTCCCGGCGGGTGACGTCCTCCAGCTGGAGACAGAAAACGGTCCCCCTGTCGGAGCGGGAGGACACCCCGGTCCAGTTCCAGGAGCCGGAAGAAAACGAGGTGTGGACCGCCCTGCAAAATCTGGCCGAGGATTATCGCCTGCCCATCTATCTCTTTTATTTCCAGGAACTGTCCACCCAGGAAATCGCCAAAGCCTTGGCGATACGCCCCGGGGCCGTCCGAATGCGGCTGACCCGGGGACGGGAACAGCTCCGAGAGACGCTGAAAGGAGCGTATTTTGATGAATAAGGAACTTTTTAACTCCATGCAGAAGCAGATGACCCCCTCCCCCGAAGCTCAGACGGCTCTGTCTGAAAAGCTGGCCCGGCCGATAAAAAAGCGGCCCGTCCCCTGGATAAAATATGGGGCCATAGCCGCCTGTGCCGCGCTGGTGCTCGGGGCCTTCCCCCTCTACCAAACCATGCGGCCCGCTGGAAACCTCCTCCACAGCTATGTGACAGTGGATAACCTGACCGGCTATGTTCAGGAAAACGCCACCACCGCCACCGGCGGAAGCGAAGGGGCCGTCCGGGACATGGGCATGACTCCTGAGGACCTGACCGCCGCCATGCTGGACGCCGGCTACACCCAGGAGGAAATTGACGCGTACCAGTCCATCGGCTACCAGATGACCTGGGACAACTGGTGGAAGTTCGTCCACCAGCAGGAGAACAGTGAGGGGGACGACCCCTTTAATCTGGAGGACTTGAAACTGTTTTCCCAGAAAGAACTGTATGTCAGCACCGGGGCTCTCCCTGCCCCCAACACCGGCGACCTGCCCGGCGGGGCTTATGTGGGGGACGTCCCCGTCCAGATGGGGGCCGAGGACTACCAGAAGCTGATGGACCGCTTCAACGGCCAGTACCCCGACTGGTACGGCGGGGCTTATCTGGACCAATCCGGCTGGCTGGTGGTCCAGCTTGTCAGCAGTAAGGACCCTGGGGACAAGACCCTGGAGCTCCAGGTGCTGGACTGGACGGGCAGCGATACAGTGATGTTTTCCTCCTGCAAATACTCCCTGGCCCAGCTGAGCGAGCTGATGGACCAGCTCAACGCCCTCCCGGACGAAGACCCAAACTGCGGCGGCGTGATGGCGGGCTGGGGCATCGACGAGGAGGCCAACCGCATTGAGCTGACCCTCACCGCAGTCAACGATCACATCCTGTCCGTCCTGGCCCGGCTGGATCCCGACGACGATGCCATCTATGTCCAGGTGGGCCAGCGGGCCGTCGTCGATATGGGCGACGTCGTCAACACAGACAGCGCCAGAACCGAGGACCCGGCGGTCCACCACGTCATGCCCGGCGGGATCACATCCCCTGATATTCCTGTCCCCGAGGAAAAAGATCCCATTGCTTTCGAGCCTTTTGACGAGAATGCGGACGGCGCTCACTACCGCCGTGATATTCTGGCCCTGCCGGAACAGAATCAGCCGGCCAGCCAAGACACCGCCTCTTACAGCCCCCAGTCTTGAGCAAACGCCTGGTTTTCTCCCCTTTTCCGCAATACTCAGGCTTGACAAGCCGGCCGCTTTGGGATAACATAGCCATATTCAACTGCGCAGGGACGGCCTCCATCGAGGGGCCGTCCCTAAAAAACGCAAATTCGATTGCCATGGAGGAATGTTTTTATGGATGCTCAGACCTGTATTTTGACCCGGCGCAGTATACGTAAATTTACCGAAGAACGGGTCAGCCACGAGGAGATTGAGAAAATCATTGCTCTGGCCGCCTACGCCCCCAGCTGGAAAAACACACAGATCAGCCGCTATCTCGCCATTGAGGACGCGCAGACCAAGACGGCAATCAGCGAAAACTTCTGTCCCCCTGGCACCAACAACGCATTCATTATCCGCACCTGCTCCGCTGTTGTCGCTCAGTCCTTTGTCAAGGGCCGCTGTGGCTTTGACAAGGACGGCTCTTTCACCACCGACCGGGGCGAAGGCTGGCAGTATTACGACTGCGGCATTGCCGCCCAGACCTTCTGTCTTGCCGCTCACACGCTGGGGCTTGGCACCGTTATTATGGGAGTCTTCGACCGGAAAGGGCTCCAGGAGTATCTGCAAATTCCCGAAGACCAGGAACTGATGGCCCTAATCGCCCTAGGCCATCCCGCCGGTGAGGCTCAGGCCCCCAAGCGCAAGGATGTGGAGACGCTGCTCTCCTACCGGTAAGCCTGCGCCAGTCTTTCCAACGAGGAATGGGAAATGGTGAAAAAACATCACAGTATTGATATGTGCAGCGGGTCGTTAGCGGACAAAATTCTTATGTTCGCTCTGCCTCTGATGGCCTCCAGCCTGCTCCAGCTTCTGTTCAACGCGGCGGATGTGGTGGTGGTAGGCCGTTTCGCCGGAAAAGAGGCCCTGGCGGCGGTGGGCTCCAACACCTCGCTGATTAACCTGATGATCAACCTCTTTGTGGGGCTCTCGGTGGGCACTAATGTAGTGGTGGCCCGTGACCTGGGAGCCGGCCGGCATGACAACGTGAACCGCAGCATCCACACCGCTATGACCTTGGCCCTGGCCAGCGGCCTGGCTATGATGGTCTTTGGTGTGGTAATGGTCCGCCAACTTTTGGAGTGGATGTCCTCCCCTACCGACGTCATCGACCTGGCCACCGTGTACTTACGCATCTATTTCTTGGGAATGCCCGCAAACCTCCTCTACAACTTCGGTGCGGCCATTCTCCGGGCCCAGGGAGACACTCAGCGTCCACTGTATTACCTCACCTTTGCCGGTGTGACCAATGTGGTCCTCAATCTGGTGTTCGTCATCGGCTGCCGCCTGGATGTGGCAGGAGTGGCTCTGGCCACCATCGTTGCACAGTACATCTCCGCCGTGTTGGTGGTACGCTGCCTGATGCGGGAACCGGACGCCCTCCATTTGGATCTAAAAAAACTGGGGCTGAACTGGCAGGTGGTCAAACGTATCCTGCAAGTGGGCCTGCCTGCTGGCTTCCAGGGCATCGTCTTTTCTTTGTCCAATGTGGTTATTCAGTCCTCGCTCAACTCTTTTGATGACGCAGTACTGGTGGCTGGCTCCTCCGCCTCCTCCAACATTGAGGGTTTTGTCTACGCCGGCATGAATGCCTTCTACCAGGCCGCTATCACCTTTATCGGGCAGAACTACGGCGCCGGCAAATGCGACCGGGTAGACAAGGTGGCCCGGCAATGCGTGGCCTTCGCCGTGATCACCGGTCTGATTTTGGGCAACCTGGTCTACCTCTTCGGCGCACCACTGGCCAGCATTTACGCTCCAGATGACCCGGAGGTCGTCCAGCAGGCTCTGGTGCGGATGCTGATTATCTGCTGTCCCTACTTTATCTGCGGCATAATGGATACTCTGGTAGGTGTGCTTCGGGGGCTGGGCAGTTCGGTGATCCCTATGATTACTTCTATTGTGGGTGCCTGCGGCCTGCGGCTGATCTGGGTTGCAGTTGTATTTCCTCTTTACCGCACCCCTGCCTGTCTGTATCTCTCTTATCCGGTTACCTGGACCATCACCATGTTGTTCCACCTCTTTTTCCTGATGGTATTCGTCCGAAAGCGGGCTTTTGCCAGGGTACAAAATAAAGGTCCTGCCTATCTGTCCACAGAAGGCCGCCATCCGGAGCTCAAATAGCCCAAGGAAGCAAACCGCCTCTCTTTGCCGCACTTCCCCATTTTTTAGAGCAAATCCCGAAGATACGGAGAAAGGTTCCGCAGTCCAGAAATCGTTTGCCTATGCTGCCGGCCCGCCTTGTCCCGCAATCCCTGTTTTCGTTTCTTTTCTTCGCGTTCGTTCCAGGCGCCGCTCTAAAAATGTCCGGCAAAGATGAAAAAAGAAAGAGAACATTCGTACGAAAAATCGTGAAAAACGCCGGGATATTTTCCTTGAAGCCATTCCCTTGATATGGTAAGATAATAGGCAGAAGGGTACCCTGCCAACCCTCGGGCACAGTCGGTGGGCGAGGACCCTCAAGATTATTTGGGAGGAAGTAACATGAAGAAAAAAGTACTTGCGTTTGCAATGGCTGTACTCATGCTGGGCACTCTGGCGCTGACCGGCTGCCAGAAAGAGGAGGCTCCTATTGCCGCCGACAAGGTGGCGGTAGCCCTCTTTGAGATGATTTTGAAGAATGACGCCTCCTCGGCGGTGGAACTGTTTGGCTACGCCTCCGAAGAGGATGCCCGCAAGGACATGGGCCTGGACGGCGACCTCTATGACGAGATGGCAGAAGAGATGGTCTCTCAGTTCTCTTCGATGGGCTTCACCGCTTCCACCGAGGATGTGCAGACCTTTATTGATGCCTTTATGTCCATGTTTAAAGATGTAACGATGACCGCCGTAGTGAAGTCCTCCGACGAAAAGTCCGGCAAGGCTGTGGTTACCTGCACCATCAGCACTTTTGATCCCAACGCCTTGAACGACGCAATGACTGAGGCTATGACCGAAGCAATATCCGATCCTGATGTGGTAAACAGCGGCGACACGGATGCCGCATTCAGCCTGATGCTGAACGCTATTTCCAGCGCGATTGCCGACCTGACCCCCACCGGTGAGACCACAGATTTTGATGTAGACTTTGAGCTGAGCACCTTGAGCATCAACGGCAAGGACCGCAAGGCTTGGGTTCCTGTGGATGCCAACGCTTTCGGCAACGCGATTTCCACCAATTCCATGGGCGGCTGATAACATCCCAAAGGTGCCGCCTGAGCGGCCAAGTTTCAGATTCTAAATTGAACGCCCCCTGCTTGACATTCCGTCCAGCAGGGGGCGTTCTTTTACACCTTGCTTGAACCATACCCTAGGAAGGTATGATCTGTTCGAGCAAGAAAAAGGCCGTCTTGGCGTTCTCCTCTGGCTGAAGGAAGTAGAGCCGGCTCCATCCCTCAATTCCTGAGGATGTCGTCACCTTGACCCATGCCTCCTGCTCCCCTTCCGCCATTCCAAACGCAAGCTCTCCGCTCCAGAGCACCACATCCCCATTTTTCAGCGTCTCCAACGTTTCGGCGCCCGAGGTAGACGGGATATTCCGAACCCTCAGTGCTCGCGGGGCATGCACCACCGTCATGGAAACCTGGGGAAGCTGGCCGTAATTTCGGTTTTCATCCTCTGCCGGATTGAGGGCAGGCACAGCGGCATACCAGCTCTGCTCCGTCAGCCAACGGACAAAGCGGCTTTCCGTTTTCAAATAGGCCGCCGTTCCTCCATACTTCCAGCTGTCCTCCTCCGCCTGAACCAGTCCTGGAAGGACGACTGCGGCATAGCACAGCCCACAGAACATCAGCGCCGCCAGCCTGACATCCCTGCGCTGGGGACTGTGCCAACTATCGTACCATCTCGTCAGCTGGGCGGTTGTCCGTTCCCCAAAGCCGGTCAGCCCGTTGCTGATGCGGTAAAAACTCCCGCCCAGCAGCTTGTGAACCAACGCCGCCAGATACTCCAGGATCAGATACAGCCCCCAAAACAGCCATTTGAGCGCGAGAGGGACTGCGGACAGGACGAACAGGATCCCCCTACCCAGCAGCAGCCACCCCACAAAAAGGAGCAGCACAACAACCCCCGCCCGAAGTGGAAGTGGAAGGGCAAGAAAACCACCCAAGCAAACGGACAACAGTTCCCCCATAACGTCACTCCCCCGGATAGAGCTCGTCAAAGCCGTCCTGGCTCTGCCCGGCCTCCGTCGTCCCAGAGCCGCTCATGAGCTGGCGGCCCGGTCCTTTGGTCCCAGATTGGATGTACACTTTAGCCTGCTTCTCCGTTAAAAGTCCCCGTTCAATCAGCTTGGCGGCCTCGTCCACCGCCTTGTCAAACCGGCTGTCCTGATGCTGTTCGATCCTCAAAATTGCTTCCTGGAGGGACAGCTTTCCTTCGGTCACCTCCATCATAACCGCCTCCGCATAGTCGGTGGTTAATCTCCTGGCCAAAGCCCCCGCCTGACTGCTCAAGGCGGTCTCCAGCTGCTGTTTGCTGGATCGGGCTACAAACTCCTTGGCCTCACCGCCCGGCTCTGCGTCCACCTGAGACACCTGATAAGAAAAGCCTGTGGCGGTGTCCAGATTGTTGTAGGCGGACAGTTTTTGGGTCAGCACCAAGTCCAGCCCGCCATAGTCCAGCAGACTATACTGCCGGGTTATCTGCTTGACGTCAATGGATAGAAGATTGTGAAAATAACCGTCCACATCCAGGTTCCGGTTGTGGTAAAAGGTGATGGGGTTTTCCACCCGAATCACCGCCTTGACGTACACATCGAAGGAGTACGCCTGCTCCTTAGCGTTGGAACGGAAGCGAATCTCTTTCACATAAGGTCGAGTGGAGACTTCCACCAGCCGAGTATATTTACCCCGGCGAATCTCCCGGCTGGTAGTGCGCTCGGTAATACAGATATCGTCGCCGTAGCCGCCGGTGAGAATAAAAGCCGACCCCTCCTTCTGAAATTTGGGAATCTTGGGAAAGAGGCCGCCCTCATAGGAAACCTCCCCAAGAATCAACTTGTTCTGAAATGCGTTCATCTCCATACCATCGCCCACCCTTTCGTATCATCCGCACCTCAAAATAACAGCGAAATATATCCACCAAGGGAACAGAATGACGGAATCTTCTTTCAATATCGCCGGACGGCCCACTCATAGACCCGGCGGGCAACCGCTCCCTCGCACTCCTTCAGGAATTGCAGAATATCCCACCGATCGTCCGGTTCAGCTATGGCCATGTTCAAGAAGTAAGCGCACAGATGCCGGAAGGCCTGCTCAGAACCGGGATATTGGTCCATTTCTTTCAGATAGGCCCGTAAAATGGCATACAGCTGCCTGCGCAGCGCAGACAAGGATATCACCTCGCGCAGAACCGGGGTGAGGTTCTGCTGCTGCTTTTTGGTATCGCAAACGGCCAGAGGCAGCTCCGGACAGCGGTCATCCACAAGATAGTAGCATCTGCGCAGCAGATATAAATAGGTCTGAGCCGCCGCCAAACCGTCCGCCCGCTTTTCCGCCCTCTGGACCTCCTGGCCCAGCAGTTCGGACAGCAGCGTACGAAAATACTCCGACTGCATTAAAAGAACCGCCAAAAATGCGCAGTCGCCCTTTTTCAGTTGGGCGAGCCGTTTCGACACCGCATACCGAAGGGATGGGGCGAAACGGTCGTGGTCCAGCTCCGGCCAGAGAAAGACACAGGCCAGACAGGCGGGCCGCCAGAGCCAGCTCCCATCGGAACACAGCCAGCTCAGCAGCAGATCATCCAGCTTTGGCCGCAGAGTCCTGTCCTCATACAGTCTGCACATGGTGTTTCCCAACAGCCCTGCGCTGTCCCGGTTGGAGTACAGCCGGGAAAACACCCGCCTGCACCCATCTTCAAAATCCATGGAAATCACGCGGGCAAAGGCGCCCACCATCTGGCTGGCATCAAAGGCCGTCCGAAACGGATAGATCCGGCTGACTTGAACCAGCCACTTGCAGATTGGATCCCGCAGAATCGGAAATTGCTCCCAGAAATTTTGGAGCGTCTGGCGGGAGTGCTCCCCCAACCCCACATACAGCTGCCCCTCCTCGGTGGTAAACCGCTCTCCACCAATGGCGGACAGGACGGTGTTGGTGGAGATATAGGGGGCTTGGACCGGCGAAACCTCCTCCTCCTGCCCGGCGGCGGGCAAAAGAGACATCAGCTGCTCTATCAGCTCAGGCAGGTCGCTCAGGCGCACCGCCTCAAAGGAACTGAGGACAATGGCTATCGCCAGATACTCGCTGTTTTTGTAGTGCTCCACAAATTCGGCGCAGTCCTTGGGGATGTCCAGCTGATAGGTCTGGGCTGGCTTTTCTTCAGTTGGAACCGACTGTCGGTGTCGGGAGTCCATATTCAAGGTACCCAGCTGGTTAACAAATATTTGATAGCTTCCAATATTCCCTTGGGCAAAAAACTCCTGTGCGGTGCGTTTCTCCTGTTCCAAATCCGATGCGCTTCGGATGGGCTCGTTCTCCACTGGGGGGCAGTCCTCTCCTTCCGCTGCCGCCTGGGATTCCAGATTCTCCCCGCTCATAGGTTAATGTCTCCCTGATGATCCTGGATAAATATTTGCTTTTGTCCTATATTGCCAGAAATGTGCATCCCACCAGAGCCCGATGCGCCGGGCATCATGGCGCCATCCGGTGTGGTCCTTTTCTCAGCTTTGTCTCTGCATCGGTCAGCCAGATGGGCAGCAATGGCCTCAGGATAGGGAGAACGAAAATAGTTTGTCTTGCTGGGGTCAAAAATCTGGGGCGGAAGCATCGCGTCATCCTCTAAGTAAATGGGAATGGCGGTTCCATTCCCCTCCCGCTTGAACAGGGCAATTCGGGCCTCCTCCATAGGGACCTCCCGGCGCAGATAGTTTTTGCTGACAAACAAAGCCACGTACCGCGCCTCCCATCCGAAAATCTGGTAGAAGATCTGGCGCTGATTCTTTCCGCTGAGAACCGCTTGCCCCTCCAAAGAGGGGGCAAAAAACACACGGAATCCTTCTGCGCGCAAATAGTCATAGACCTGCTCCACCAACTTCTGCTCCTCGGTTGCAAAGGACAGGGCAACATCAAATGTACGCACCATAAAATCTCCTCCTCCGTAAACGACAGCAATTTTTTATATTATCGACTCAATCTGAGCTTTTCTTAATGGATGGCTCCAAGATATTCCAACCAACCCCAACCAACGACGGTTCCTGTCATTCTAAGGTCCACAGTTATCTCCCAGGCTCGTCCATCAGCCTTTCAAACAGCTCATTCAGACGCTCCGTCCGCCCCTGGAGATAAAGCCAGCCGAACAGAGCCTCCAACCCGGTGGCTGTCTGGTACTGGGCGCGGCTGGCGGCCTTGGGAACGGAGTGGGGTGCGGTGTTGCGGCCCCGGCGAAAGATATCTTCCTCCTCCTGGGTGAGCAGCGGCTGTATACGTCCAAATCGCTCTGCCTGGGCTGGGGCGGCCACATACTGGACGGTGGCTTTATGAAGGTCCTTGGCTTTGGCCGTTCCATGGAGAACCAGCCAGGACCGGACCATCAGTTCATACACCCCGTCGCCCAGATGCGCCAGTCCCAACGTGGACAACGAGAGCAGGTGGTCCCTATCCATATTGATATGAAAATAGTCGATCATAGCGCTGCCCCTTTCAGAAGTTATTGGGTTGTATATCGTATCATATTTCTCAAAAAATAACAAGGGCGGCCCATCTGCTTCTCCGGCAGACAGGCCGCTTTTTGACGAAAGATTCCGTTTACCCCTTTGGATGAAGCCCGGCCTTAATCAGCCGTTCCCGCAGCACGGGCCCCACTGTGATGGCAGCCGCCATTTTAAGCAAATCTCCAGGAATGAAAATCAAAACGCAAGTTTGAACTGCCATATCCAGCGGATTGCCGGACTGGAAGCAAAACCATACAGTCCCCAAAATATACAGCACAGAAGTGGCAAGGACCATCCCCAAATACTGCAAAACCCGGTTTTCGGGTGCAAAGGTCACCGCCAGGCCAGACAGGATTACCAGTGGAAGATAGCCCGCAATATATCCGCCTGTCGGTCCGGCCACCACCCCTAAGCCGCCCTTAAATCCATTGAATACCGGCATTCCCACCATGCCAAGCAAAATGTAAACCAAGACCGATACGGATGCCATCTTCCAGTCCAGTACATAGACGGATAGATAGATGGCCAGCGTACAAAGGGTAATGGGAATGGGTCCAATCGGAACAGCAAGGGGCGCTACCGCCGCAATAACAGCGGCCATCACAGCGGTCATAACCAAATAATAATTATTGTTTCTTGTCTTTGTCTCCATAATGGGTGTTCCTCTCTCAAAAAATTGTAAACTCTCTGCTTCAGAAAGTATACACTTCCCATTCCAGATTGTCAACCACAAAAAAATAATGGTTACAATCGACGTTCTACATTTTTATCCCTTTTTGTGTTGAGAAACGCCTCTAGATCCTCCCTCGTTGAAACAGGCAAACAGGCAGTTATTAACCTGGTATTTTCTTGCAATTTCAACAATTCTCTTGAAACTCTACATATTCATGTGCTCTTTCTTTCAAAGCCTCAGCAACATCTGTCCTGCCTGCAATTTCTTTCAAAATATCCATAAATTCCTCTGTATGTACCCCTGCATTGATACACCTGTTTAGCATCCAGACCGTTGTACTGGTTGGGATCCTTTTTACTGATGCCGCAAGAGCATTTTCATATTCTCCACCAAATTGTTCAATAAAATGCACAATCGCACCGGGATCACCAAAATAGGCCATAGGATGCCGCTCAAACAACTGTAATAGCGGCTCAACCGCCTCCGAGCTATAACCCGCATTTGTAATAGCCTCTACGCTGCCATACATCACAAGTGTATCTGCCTCATCCTCTTCATCAATAGATGCCTCAATTTTTCTGATCTCCTGCTCTAAAATTCCCATATCCATCCTCCTTAAACGCCGATTTGACACTCTGAATTATATCATAGCCAATTTTCACTTTCAAGCTACGGTTGGTGAAATCATTATTGCTTGGACTCATCAACACCATACGCAAAAGGGACAAATCTTTAGAAAACCTTAATCTTTCTTTCAAGGCATTTTAGAGTTTGTCTGTTACACTGTGCATACACTAGAATGGTGGTCATAGCTACTGCCAAGTTTTAAAGGAGGGCCCCTTATGTCAGAGTACACTATCTATATCTTACTGACCCGTTCGGGGACCTGGTTCTCTCGCCTGATCCATCTTGCTACGCAAGACAACTATACTCACGCCTCCATTGGTCTGGACGGCCCCAGAGGTCCCTTTTACAGCTTTGCCCGAAAATACCGATACCTCGCCCTTCCCGCCGGACTGGTGGAAGAACATGTCACAGTATACCGCCGTACCGTTCCCTGCTGCCTATACGCACTGAAGGTAACCGAAGATACATATATGCGCCTGCGCCAACAGTTGAATACCATGTATGCTCATCGGGAATCCTACCACTACAGCGTTTTGGGGGCTCTGGCTTGCTATTTTCATCTGCCGCTGCAGCGCAGTTGCCATTACTTCTGTTCCCAATTTGTTGCCGGACTGCTGGAGGAGTGCGGTGCAGTGGAACTGCCCAAGCCTCCCACCCTGCTGCGTCCGGCTGACCTTTGTCATTTGGAAGACCTATATCCAGTCCATCAGGGACTGCTGGAGGGAATTTTAACGCAGACCGCCGGCTGACGCTTCGCTGCTTTCAGCCGGTCCAAACCGTGGAAAACAGCAGAGAAAAAATTTTTTGATTTAGGGGTTGACTTTGGGGATAATTCTGTTATAATACCTTTTGTCCCTGCGAGTGTAGCTCATCTGGTAGAGCGCCACCTTGCCAAGGTGGAGGTAGCGAGTTCGAGCCTCGTCACTCGCTCCAATCTATGTTGACAAAAAGGATATAGACGAAAAACACCGCATAAAAATGCGGTGTTTTTCTCTATTTAAGAGACAACGCCAAAAAGATGGCCGAAAAGGTGAGACTTGAAAGTTGTCGCGGCAAGGTCACGCTCCAAGTCCTCCCAGTCCTCCGCTCCTTCCACGAGAAATTTACTCACCACACGTCCCCCCAGCTTCATCGCATAGCAGAGGGTGCGGCTTGAGATGTGCCGGACCAGCCAGTCCCGCTGTTGGGGGGCAGCGCCAACAGGTCATCAAATTCCGGAAGCGCGGAACTGTACTCCTTTGAGGCATCTCTGGCCTGTTCTTCCCTCTGGATAATGTCCGTTACCTTTTTTATGTACTCCGCGCCAAAATAGCCCCGCAAGGTTTCGCCAAGCAGTTCACCCCAGTCTTTGCTGTAAAAAATCTCGTCCCGCTTGTTTCTCCGTCGTACCGGGCCAGCAGCACCAGCCCCTCGGAAATCAGCACCGCGTTCAAAAACGCGCCGCCCCGATAGTCCCCGGCCATCAGATACCGCATGTACCGACGCTCCAGCTCCTTCGGCTGCGTGAAAGCCAGACCTGTTGGAACAAACGCCTCCCGGTTTCTTGCGTAGCGGATTTGCAGGACCCCGGCCTGTTTTAACAGCCGAATGTCCTGATAGGCGATCTTTTGGCTGACCGGGAGCATATCGGTAATCTCCTTAAACGAGGCCTCCTGGCAATGTTGGAACAGATGGAATATCACCAGCAGACGGGAGGTTTTCGTTATGGATTTGGATGCTTTACTCATTGGATACACGCGCTCAAAATCCATCAGGATTTTCAAGAGCCGTTTGTCCAGGAAGGTCAGGGCCTTTTGCCGTATATGGCCGGACGTTCCGTAATATGCTTCTGCGGCCGAGCTGGTAATGGCGGCCAACGTATCACTGTCTCCGCCGGAAGATAATCACTGTCTGATGAACAGTTTCCATCGCCTCTGCAATGGTAGGAACAGTATTCGTTTACCGCATCCATCAATTTCTTAACCAGCGATTACAATTCCCGCAGCAGAATATCGTCCGCCTGAATCTGTCGGTTCAGTTCACAGCGATCAGACACTATTGTTACAAAAACAAGTTCAAAAAGAAAAGATTACTGATATTATTTACCAAATAATATTTTTAAAATTAAAGAATTTTTAATGAACGCTAAACGGTCCTTCAACCAGAATGTGTTATAGTGTAAACAGTTTAAAGGAGCATGGCCCAGAGAAAGGAGCCGTTATTCATGGAAATCACATTGGAACTGGCGGAACGCCTGCGGGCAAAAGCCAATGTCAGCTATACCCAAGCCAAAGAGGCACTGGAGTACAGCGGCGGCAATCTGTTGGATGCACTGATCTATCTGGAGGAGAAGGGAATCATTCCCAGGACGGAAGGGGCCTACTTTTCCACCAAGAATGAGACACCCCCTCCCCCGCCGCCTCCGGAGCCGCTCCCCGTTCAGCTGCCGGACAAAGGCAAAAAACAAAAATCCTGTAAAACCAACAAGGCCTCCAACGGCGGGAAATCTGGTGTAAAACGCTTCCTCACCGTTTTGCGCCGCTGGCTGGTGGACAACGAGCTGGAAATCTGGCGGAAGGGGCAGCCCATCACCGCCCTGCCGGTGCTGATTTTGGTGCTGTTGCTGTGCTGTGCCCCCTGGGTTACCATTCCGGTACTGCTTTTAGGGCTGTTTTTAGGCTTTCGATACCGTTTTTCCGGCCCTGATTTGGAGCGGGAGGACTTAAACAGTATGATCGGCTCTGTGGCGGATACCGCTGCCGACTTGGGACACAAAGTCATGGAAGAGCTGAAACTTGACTGGCACTCCGACGAGAAGTAGAGCAACAATGAGGTGGGAATATTGCTGAAAGAATTTTGCTGGTGGAGGACGAGGAAAAGCTGGCCCGGATGGTGGAGCTGGAGCTGAAATATGAGGGTTATCAAGTAGAAAAGGCGCTGGATGGCCGTCAAGGGCTGGATCTGGCCCTAAGCGGCGAATTTGACCTGGTTCTGCTGGATATCATGCTGCCCCAACTGTCCGGGATGGAGGTGCTGCGGCGTCTGCGCCGGGAAAGCCAGATGCCTGTCATCATGCTCACCGCTCGGGACAGTGTGGTGGACAAGGTGGCCGGCCTGGACTCCGGCGCGGATGATTACGTTACAAAGCCTTTCGCCATTGAGGAACTGCTGGCCCGCATTCGGGCTGCTCTGCGGGGCAAAAATGGTCCGGGAGGGCAGGATGTCCCTCTGGCAGCGGGGCCGCTTGTCATGGATGTGGAACGCCATCAGGTTCTGGTGCGGGGCCAAAATGTGGAGCTTACCAAGAAAGAATTTGATTTGCTGCACCACCTGCTGGAAAACAAGGGCCGGGTCCTCTCCCGCGAGGCCCTCCTGGATGCGGTGTGGGGGTTCGACTTTGTGGGGGAGACCAACTCTGTCGATGTCTATATCCGATTTCTGCGCTCCAAACTGGACGATGCCTTTGGGCTGAAACTGATCCACACCGTCCGTGGCGTGGGGTATGTCATCAAAGAGGATTGAGGAGAGAAGCAGTATGATGATCGTATACCGCTCCAACACCGGCTTTACCAAAGAGTACGCCGAAATGCTGGGCAAAGCGGAGAAAAAGAAGGTCTGCTCTATGGCCCAGGCCAAAGAGCAGGCAGCCGCCGGGGATGCAGTCTTTTACATGGGGCCTCTGATGGCGGGCCACATCGTCGGCATCGACCAGGCGGTCAAGAGCTTCAACGTCCAGGGGGTATGCGGCGTAGGCATGTCCCCTGCCTCTCAGCAGGTGTTAGAAACTCTGTCCAAGGCAAATTATGTCCCCAACGCCCCCATCTTCTACCTCCAGGGCGGCTGGGCTCCAAAACGGGTGGGTTGGCTCAAACGGAGGATGGTAAACATGGTTACCAAGTCCATTCGGGAGTCTCTGCGGAACAAGGGCAGCCGCCGCACCCCGGAGGAGAGCCAATATCTGAACTTTCTCCTTCATGGCGGCAGTTATGTAGCCTTTGAACATCTGGAACCCATTCGGAAATGGATGAATGCGGCACGGTAAGCCACCTTTTTAAAGGAGGCCTTTTAGGAGGTGAACCTGCTATGTCCCGAAAACGACACCGTTTTCAGTCTCCGCCGCCGGAGGACCCCATCGCCGCCGCCCGGGATTCCTCCCTGGCTTTCCGGCTGAACATCAGCTTTTTCCTGCACCAGCTGGGTATTTTTCTGGTTATGGACCTGTTGCTGCTGGTGCTGTCTGCCTTTGGCATGTTCATCTACGCCGAAAACCGGTGCGCCGATGTGGCGGCGCTGGTCCGTGAGCGGGGGGTGCCCTCCCAGGACGCCCTGGCCTGGATGGAGGCCAGCGACTACACCATCACAAGCCTGGACCGTGCACCCTACGGGGAGGATACCGCCATGGGCACCTCCCTCCTTTTCCCCAACCGGCAGGAAACCCGGGAGGGGCGGCGCTCCTGGGACCTCAGCGAGTATTACACCATTGAGTTGCCCAACAACGGCCAGCCCTACGCCATTACGGTAGACATCTCCGGCATCTTTAACGGCCTGTACTGGGCAGGGGTCATCCTTCTGGTCTGCCAGGGGCTGTCTCTGTTTACCAACCTGTTCCGCAGCGGTCGCTCCATCCGCAAGGTGCTGCGGCCCATCCAGGACCTGGCCGCCGCCGCGGCCCGGCTCAACTCCATGACCCACATGTCCAAGCGGGAGATCGAAAGCCTGGCGGTGGAACTGGATAAAATCGACGCCACCCACCTGGACAGCCGCATTGACCTGCCCCCCACCCAGAAGGAACTGCGCTCCCTGGCCCAGTCCATCAACCAGATGATGGATCGGGTCAACCAGGCGTACAGCGCCCAGATGCGCTTTGTCTCCGATGCCAGCCACGAGCTGCGCACTCCCATCGCCGTCATCCAGGGCTACGCTGCCCTCCTGGACCGCTGGGGCAAGAGCGACCCGGAGGCCCTTCAGGAGTCCATCGACGCCATCCGCGGAGAGGCCGCCTCTATGGAACGGCTGGTGGAACAGCTGCTCTTCCTGGCCCGGGGCGACAACGACTCCCAGCCGGTCAAGAAAGAGCGTCTGGATTTGACGGAACTGGCAGGCGAGGTACTCCGCGAGGAAGAAATGATTCATCCGGAACGCATTTTCCTCCCCCGCTGGGGGGAGGAAACGGTCAGCATCTATGCTGACCCTGGCCTGATGAAGCAGCTCCTGCGTATTTTAATGGACAACAGTCTAAAATACAGCCCCGAGGATGGGCGGATCTACCTTCGCGTAACCCAAAGGCGCGGCTGGGTTCGCCTCACCGTCCAGGACGAGGGAATGGGCATTCCTCCCGAGGGTATCTCCCATATTTTTGACCGTTTTTACCGTACCGATCAATCCCGGGACCGGAAGACCGGCGGCACCGGACTGGGGCTGTCCATTGCGAAGTGGATTGTGGAGCATCATGGCGGCTGGTTCGAGGTGGTCTCACGCCCTGACGTGGGCACCCGAATTACCGCCGTACTGCCCGCCGCGCAAGAGGAGGAGAGCGCGTCATGAACCTGCGGTTTGCCAGCCAAGAAGATGTCCCCGGTCTTCTGGCTATCTATGAATGCTACATCCCAACCAACGTCACATTTGAATATGTGTTACCCAGCAAAGAGGAGTTTTCCCGCCGGGTTGCCTCGACTTCGGCCATCTATCCTTATCTGGCTGCGGTTGAGGGAGAACGCCTCCTTGGATACGCCTATGCCCATCAGATTGCAGAGCGGGCCGCTTACCACTGGGGCGCAGAACTATCTATCTATCTCCACCCCGACGCGGCGGGAAAGGGGCTGGGCCGGCGGCTGTACCGCGCTTTAATCGAACTGCTGCGCCTGCAAGGAGTACGAACGGTCTACGGTCTGGTGGCCAGTCCCAACCCGGCCAGCGAGGGGCTGCACCAAAGTCTTGGGTTTCAGCGGATGGGCATCCAGCACAACGCCGGATACAAAAACGGCAGTTGGATCGACCTGCTCTGGTTTGAACGGGGCATCGCCCCCTACACTCCAGAACCTGCCCCCCTCCTGCCCATCGGACAAATTCCGAACGCGCAAGTACAATTCATATTGGCTCAGGAATGACAGCGCAGGTTCACGTTCCCACACCGGCACAGAGCTTGAACAAGCCGGTTCTAAGATACCGTTTGGGTAGTATTGGCATATTGCTAATAAGCCCCAGTCTTTCATAAAAATTCTCCCCCAGATGGGGGAGAATTTTTCCATTTTACGGTTAGGGCTTGTTTGAAAAATCAAGGAAGCTGTGCTAAATCAAGAAAATAGCGCTGGAAGCCAAGTAA
>CAMWBA010000034.1 GCA_947172355.1 uncultured Bacillota bacterium | reverse complement strand
CCCCACCACTTCCCCTTCACCGAGCCCTCCTGCGAGATGGACGTCCAGTGCCACAAGTGCGGCGGCGTTGGCTGCCCCACCTGTAAGGGCGAGGGCTGGATCGAGCTGCTGGGTGCGGGGATGATCCACCCCAATGTGCTGCGCATGGCCAACATCGACCCTGAAAAGTGGTCCGGCTGGGCCTTCGGCATGGGCCTGGAGCGCACTGCCATGCGCCGGTTCAAAATCGCCGACCTGCGGCTCATCTTTGAGAATGATGTGAGATTTTTGGAGCAGTTTTGACGGAGGAACGGCACATGGCAGACTATGTTCAGGTTTTCCCCCTTGGGGAAAAGATAGAGGTTCTTTTAAGCGCCGAGCATGAGAAGCTCCTTGCCATCGGTGAAAAGATGAATGCCGCTTGTGAGGACGCCTATATGAACGGCTACAACTGGGAGGCCCTTTTTCGGTATTATCTGGAGCAGAACGATCCAGACATCCTGACGGACATGAAGACGGACCCGGAGGCAGGGATGTATGTGGCCTATTGGCCTCTGACAGAAGAAAACGAAGCCAGGGCGAAACGCTTCGAGGACATCATCCGCGCCCTGGCGGAAGACGAAGAAGCCCTCTGCCGCCTGGTCCGGGAACACGGCGGCGAGATCGAGTGGGACTGACCGCTCACTTTCACTATAAAACGAGGAGTTTTGAATATGAATTTATCCAGAAAATGGCTCAACGAGTTTGTTGAGATCGACGTTGGCGACAGAGAGTTCGCCGAGGCTATGACCCTCTCCGGCTCCAAGGTGGAGCTGACCCACGACATGGGGGAGGAAATTTCCAACGTGGTGGTGGGCCGCATTCTGTCCATGGAGCGCCACGAGAACAGCGACCACATGTGGGTGTGCCAGCTGGATGTGGGCCAGTCCGAACCGGTGCAGATCGTCACCGGGGCCTGGAACATCCACGTGGGCGACCTGGTGCCGGTGGCCCTGCACAACTCCACTCTGCCCGGCGGCAAGAAAATCACCAAGGGCAAGCTGCGGGGGGTGCTGTCCAACGGGATGCTGTGCTCCCTGTCCGAGCTGGGCCTGGACACCCGGGATTTCCCCTATGGCGTCATCACCGCCGCCGCCCTTTTGAACGACTACAAGCCCATCGACCCGGAGAAGCCCTCCATCCCGGCGGAAATCGAACTGGGCCACAAGATCTTCGGCCCTGTGGTGGCCGCCGGGGCGGGTGAAGTGAAGTCCCTGGGGGACGGCCGCTGGTCGGCAGCCCTGGTTTGGGCGGAGAACGGGACCCCTGTGGGCACCACGGTGGAGACAGACTGTCAGAACATCCACTCCATGGATCTGGTGGCCTTCAACACCAAGACCCGCACCATCTGCACTCTGGCCGACCTCCACGCCGAGCAGAGAGAGTTCCCCCACTGCATCCCCGACGGCATCTTCGTCCTCCAGGAGGACTGCAAGCCCGGGGACGACATCAAAACCGTCACCGGCCTGGACGACCATGTGGTCGAGTTTGAGATCACCCCCAACCGCCCCGACTGCCTGTCGGTCATCGGTCTGGCCCGGGAGGCGGCAGTCACCTTCAACAAGCCCTGCCGCTTCCACACCCCGGAGGTCAAGGGGGGCGGCGAGGGCGTATTGCCCGAGCTGCTGGACGTAGAGACCCCTGACCCGGAGCTGTGCCCCCGGTACACCGCCCGGATGGTGCGCAACGTGAAGATCGGCCCTTCCCCCAAGTGGATGCGTGAGCGGCTGCGGGCTATGGGGGTACGGCCCATCAACAACATTGTGGATATCACCAACTATGTCATGCTGGAGTATGGACAGCCCATGCACGCCTTCGACTACCGGTATGTGAAGGGCGGGAAGATCGTTGTCCGCCGGGCCCAGGATGGGGAGGAGCTCACCACCCTGGACGGAAACGTCCGCAAGCTCAATTCCAACATGCTGGTCATCGCCGACGACACCCGGGCGGTGGGCCTGGCCGGCATCATGGGCGGGCTGAACTCCGAGATCGCAGAGGACACGGTGGACGTGGTGTTCGAGTCGGCCAACTTCGACGGAACCACCATCCGCAAGACCGCCCTAGCCCTTGGCATGCGCACCGAGGCCAGCGCCAAGTTTGAAAAGGGGCTGGATATTTTAAATACCCTCCCCGCCGTGGACCGGGCCTGCGAGCTGGTGGAACTGCTGGGGGCCGGCGAGGTGCTGGACGGGGTGATTGATCTTCTCAACTACGTTCCCCAGCCCACCGTTTTGAAGGTGGAGCCGGACAAAATCAACACCCTGCTGGGCACCGATGTGTCGGAAAACGTGATGTACACCATCCTCCAGAAGCTGGGCTTTGAGACCACAAAGGAGCGGGGCGTGGTAAAGGTGCCCTCCTGGCGGGGGGACGTGAAGGAGATGGCCGACCTGGCCGAGGAGGTGGCCCGGTTCTACGGCTACAACAACATCCCCACCACCCTCATGCGGGGCCAGACCACCCTGGGGGGGTACTCTCCCGAGCAGCGGCTGGAGCAGAAGCTGGGGGCGGTGTGCCGGTCCTGCGGGTATGACGAGATTATCACCTACTCCTTCATCTCCCCCACCTGGTACGACAAAATCGGCTGGTCCCAGGACGATCCCCGCCGGAAGTCCTTCAAAATCCTGAATCCTCTGGGGGAGGACACCTCCATCATGCGCACCACCACCCTGCCCTCCATGCTGGACATCCTGGCCCGGAATTACAACTACCGCAACAAGGACGTCCGCCTCTACGAACTGGGCCGTATCTATCTGCCCGGCGGGGAGGACGGTCTGGCCAACGAGGCCAAGGTGCTCACCCTGGCAGCCTACGGCGAGGGCTTCGACTTCTACGACCTGAAGGGTGTGGTAGAGGCCATTTTGAAGGATATCCGGGCGGAGGAAATCAGCTTTGACGGACACCGCTTCGGCAATGAATCCTACCACCCCGGCCGCTTCGCCGTCATCTGGGCGGGCAGCGTGGAGGTGGGCCATATGGGCCAGATCCACCCCAATGTGGCCAAGAACTTCGGTGTGGACACCGAGCTGTACTGCGCCGAGCTGAACTTTGATAAACTGTTCCAGGTCCGCGGGGCAGACCCGGAATATGTCCCCCTGCCCAAATTCCCCTCGGTCACCCGGGACATCGCCGTGGTGTGCAATGAGGCGGTCACCGTGGGCGCACTGGAAAACGCCATCCGCCGGGGGGCTAAGGGCCTGCTGAAAGAGGTCTCTCTCTTTGACATCTACCGGGGCAAGGGCATTGATGCAGGCAAGAAAAGCGTGGCCTTCAATCTGGTGCTTCGGGCCGACGACCGCTCCCTCACCTCCGAGGAGGCGGATGAGGATGTAACCTCCATCCTGGCTGCCCTGGAGCGCGAGTGCGGGGCAAAACTGCGGTAAGGAGGATAACAATGATTCGATTGGAATGCGACTACACCACCGGCGCCCACCCGAAGATTCTAGAGGCTCTGGTCAATACCAACGAGGAACCCTGTCCTGGCTATGGTGTGGACCTCCACTGTGAGCGTGCCAGGGAAATGCTCCGGGAACTGTGTCAGGCGCCGGACGCTGGGGTCCACTTCTTGGTAGGGGGCACTCAGACCAACGCCACCGTCATCACCGCCGCTCTGCGGCCCCATCAGGGTGTGCTGTGCGCCGAAACAGGCCACATCAACACCCACGAGACCGGAGCCATCGAGGCCGCCGGCCACAAAGTGCTGGCTCTGCCCGGCACGGACGGCAAAATCACAGCCCAACAGATTCATCACTACTGCGAGGCCCACCACACCGACCCGGCCTGGGAACATATGGTCCAGCCGGGGATGGTGTACCTCTCCCATCCCACCGAGCTGGGGACGGTTTACACCCTGGCCGAGCTGGAGGAAATCGCCGCAGTCTGCCACCGGTGGCGCCTGCCCCTCTTTGTGGACGGGGCCCGGCTGGCGGCGGGGCTGGCGGCATCGGATATTACCCTGCCCGACCTGGCCCGGCTGTGCGACGTGTTCTATCTGGGCGGCACCAAGGCGGGACTGCTCTTCGGGGAGGCGGTGGTCATTCCCAACCACAATTTGAACCATGACTTCCGCTACCTCATCAAGCAGCACGGCGGGATGCTGGCCAAGGGCCGGCTGCTGGGGGTACAGTTTGAAACCTTCTTCACCGGCGAGCTGTTCCTGGAGATCGGAAAAAAGGAAGTGGCCCAGGCTTTGCGCCTGCGCCGGGCCTTTGAAGAGAAGGGCTGGCCCCTCTTTGTAGACTCCACCACCAACCAGCAGTTCCCAGTGCTGACCAATGGGGCCAAGTGTGTGCTGGAACATAAATACTCCTTTGAGGTCTGGGCAAAGGTGGACGAGGCCCATACCGCCGTCCGGTTCTGTACCTCCTGGTCCACCACCGACGAGGACATAGATGCGCTGATTGCGGATATTCAAGCCTTATAATTGTGAGGACGGCCCCCGCCCTCCATCGCTTGCAAGGGGTTACGACAATGAAAAACTATCTTTCCTTGCTGCTGGTCTTTCTCCTCCTGCTGCCTGGGTGCGGACGCAGCGCGGAGGACGGGGAAAATACCACCGGCCAAACTGCCGAGACCATCGCCCGGGTGACGCTGGCCTTTCTGGACGAAAACGAGGAGTCAGGCACTTTCACTTGGTATCTGGAACCCTCGGATGTGGACAGCTACATCAAAGACTGGTATAAGCTGGAGGATCTGAATCTGCTGGATGGAGCGATTGCCCGCGCAGAGGGGGCAAGAGCCTTTGAGCTGGCCGTCCTCCAGGTGGATGAGACGGATGTGGAGACGGTAACCGCTGCCCTCCAAACCTATCTAGCGGACCGTCGTGCCTCTTTCACCGGCTATCTCCCCGACCAGGCGGACTTGGTAGACAGGGCCGTCATTCTAACCAAGGGCGGGTGGATCGCCCTTGTGGTCTGCCAGAATCAGGAGTCCACCCACTTTGGCTTTGAGAACTGTTTTGGAACCGGTGTTTACGTCCGGGGCATTCCGTCTGTCCTCGGTCCCAAACCGGAGGACTACCGCCCCGACGGCCGGCTGGTCTATACAGTCCCCGGAGAAGAGGATATGACCCTCTTTGACAGCTCGGCTATCCTGTCCGCCTGGAAGAGCGGGAACGACAGTACCCTGTCCAAACGAGATAAAGCCGTGCTGAATGCGGCAAAGGAGGTCTTTGACCAGTGGGTCGGTTCCGCCGCAAGTGACTATGACAAGGAGTCCGCTATCTACGCCTGGCTGACCTCTCAGGTGAAATATGACCACTCCATCTATGATAAACAAGGGGCTCCCCGGACTTCCTACGAGCCCTACGGACCGCTGGTCAACGGCAAGGGCGTCTGTTTGGGTTATGCTGAGACCTTCCGATTGCTGATGGACATGGCGGACATTGAGTGCATCACCGTCACCGGGGCAGCCTATATGAATCGGGAGAGCCATGCCTGGAACATGGTGAAACTGAATGGTACCTGGTACTGTGTGGATGCTACCTGGGATCAGCAAAGTTTCAAGGGCGATTCTCAGCGTTACTGGGAACTGAACCTAGACCAATACCGGAACTATTTCAATGTCACCAGCGACTACATGGCCCAGACCGACCATCAGTGGGACTATGACAACACCCCCGAGGCCACCGCCGAGGACTTCGGCCGCCTCTCTGTTTCCGCCTTCTCCCCGCTCCTGGCCCCAGAGAAAGTGCCTGGAATTCTTCAAAAGACATATTGAGCGGAATATCTACTTCATAGCCTCTCTTGACGCGGACGGCCTTCACAAACTGCGCCACAATCATTTTCTTGGATTCAAAGGGGCAGTTGTCGTATAACTTGGCCTAATTCATCAAAGGACCCAAGAGGCCAAAGTCTCTGGGTCCTTACAGTTTTTGTGATTTTAATCATAGCACAGGAGAAATGAAAAGTCAGTATGCACTTAGTATGCGGTCACTCCTCTGAAGGAAAACGGCGGAGCCAGTTCTCCTCATGATAGCTGTTTATGTTGTCAATCAAGCGGGCCAGGTATGGTTTTGCCTCTTCCTCAACGGGGTACCATACCATTGATTGCCCAAAACCGTATGCCCGTGTATATCGGGCCGAAGGAATCGACCATTTGGCCCGGTTACGCTCACCTTCCGGGAGAAGGACACAGTTGGAGGCTTTGGCCTGCACATTGAAACCGCGATCCTCTTTCGTTCCATCCTCAAACTCGACTATAAAACCTTGTAGGTTGCGCCAGACCATAGCGTGTTTGTACCAACCCACTACAGTGGTATCTTTCTGCTGCCGGGTGGCACACCAGACTACGAGGACATCCTCCACAAAAGGCTCATTCGCAAGTGCGGCACAGCCTTCGATGTTCTCGATATGGAACGTATTCCTCCTGCCCCGATTTGATTTTGGCTCCACAAAACCCAGACATTCTTCTTCCGACTCGCCCGCCATAAGCCTGGGGAGAAAATTGAACTCCTCATGCCCATATCCATGCTCCTGGACAAATTTTCCTCCATTCAGAGGGACATCGGCAGCACAGTGGCCTTTATAATACTTCATACAGGAAATTTTACAAAATAGCATCCTCATATCGTACACCCTCAGTCAGAAACGAGTTTGTGAGGAAAAGTCGAATCCTCATGGGCCGAGTGTACCACAAAAATGCATATCCAGCAAGTCCACCCAAAAGTTCTGCTTGATAGAGGCCGCAACAATTTGGATTTGCAGGGCCTCGGTCACTCTCGCCATGATGCCGTGGTCCTTTTTGGATACCGGGTTCAAGAAAACGGCACTGGAGGCCGAGGATGAACCTCCCCCGCGGATTCTAGTTCAAGTAAAGAGCCAAGACGGAGACATTCGGGAAACCACAATTCAATCCTTGAAGGGGTCCATGCGCGAGGTCGACTACGGTTTGTTCATCTCATTGTCAGGCTATACAAAAAATGCGAAAAATATCTGGACAGCACCCCTATTATCAGAGGCATTGATGGTGACGAACTTGTGACGCTGGTTCTCAAATATTATGAGAATCTTCGTCCCAAGTACAAGAAGGTTATTCCGCTGGAGCGAGTCTATATTCCTGTCCCTGTGGATGAATGAGTATCGCCGAATCAGCCGTTGAGAATGATTTAAACCTGTCTAAAGATTTAACGGCTTCAGCATTCAAACTCAAACGTTTAGCACCTTATGCAAAGTTTCAGCGCCTGCATAAGCCAAAAAGCCAGAGAAACGCAAAAAATCCCCGCCACTGGTCAGTATTTTCCTTGACCAGTGATGGGGATTGCTTTCAAAATGCACGAAAATCTGCTGAAAATTACCGTTTTGATCTAAAAGTAGGGACAGAAATCTTGATACCCATTGTATCAAAATCTCCGTCCCTACATGGTGCGGCTGACGGGAGTCGAACCCGTACGCCCATCCGGACACAAGCACCTCAAGCTTGCCAGTCTACCAATTCCAGCACAGCCGCAAATCGCGGTCATGTTCAGACCGCTTAGTTATTATACTGTCTCCAAGCAGTTTTGTCAACGGCTTTTTCAGATTTTATCCTCTTTCTTCGTTCTGAGCCGCAACAGCCTCCCGTTCCCGCAACAGTTCCTCATAAAGCTGCATCGTATTCCACTCCCGATTGGTCTCAGTCAGCACCGCTTTCTTCGTTCTGAGCCGCAACAGCCTCCCGTTCCCGCAACAGTTCCTCATAAAGCTGCATCGTATTCCACTCCCGATTGGTCTCAGTCAGCACCGCTTTTAGGGGGATCGGGGGCAGCTTCGCCACACGAATAACCTCCAACACCTGATTGAGCAGGGCCTGTCCCATGCCGCAAAAGACCAACATGGTCTCGGGCAACGGTTGTACTGTCTCGCCAGGCTCCCCTTTTCCCTGCGCCAATTCTTCCAATGGAACCTGGTAGCGCTCCGGACCCACAACCCGCATCCGCAGGCGGAGCATGGCAAAAATCTGCTTCAGCTTGGAGAACTCCTCTCCTGAGCAATTATACATTAAAACGGTTCCAGCATTTTTCATGTCAACACCTCAATCTTGCCCCCGCCCTCTGGGGCGGGGGCGTGTTCTGTTATACGTGAGCCAGGGCCTGCTCAATATCTGCAATCAGATCGGCGGCATCCTCGATGCCGCAGGAAAAGCGCACCAGATCAGGAGTAATACCGGCGGCAGCCAACTCCTGGTCGTTCATCTGCCGGTGGGTAGCGGAGGCAGGGTGGAGCGTACAGGTACGGGCGTCGGCCACGTGGGTCTCAATAGCCGCCAGTTTCAGGTGCTTCATAAAGGTTTCGGCAGCGGCCCGTCCGCCCTTAAACCCGAAGGACACCACACCGCAAGTGCCATTGGGCAGGTACTTCTGGGCCAGCTCATAGTACTTGTCTCCCTCCAGTCCCGGGAAGGTAACAAAGCTGATCTTGGGGTGGGTCTTCAGATAGTGCGCCACTGCCAAGGCATTCTCACAGTGGCGGGCCATCCGGACATGGAGGCTCTCCAGTCCCAGGTTCAGCAAAAAGGCGTTCTGGGGAGACTGAATGGAGCCAAAGTCCCGCATCAGCTGGGCGGTACATTTGGTGATGAATGCTCCGCCTTGGCCAAACTTCTCCGCATAGGTAATACCATGGTAGCTGTCGTCCGGGGTGGTCAGACCGGGAAATTTGCCGGCGTGAGCCAGCCAGTCAAACTTGCCGCTGTCCACAATGCAGCCGCCCACACCGGCCCCATGGCCGTCCATATACTTGGTGGTGGAGTGGGTAACAATATCACAGCCCCACTCAAAGGGCCGGCAGTTCACCGGAGTGGCAAAGGTGTTATCAATGATAAGGGGCACACCATGGGCATGGGCGGCCTTGGCGAACTTTTCGATATCCAGCACGGTGAGCGCGGGGTTGGCGATGGTCTCGCCAAAGACCGCCTTGGTGTTGGGCTGGAAAGCGGCGTTCAGTTCCTCTTCGGTGCAGTCGGGGGAGACAAAGGTAAAGTCAATCCCCATCTTACGCATGGTAACATGGAAAAGATTGTAAGTCCCGCCGTAGATTGTGGAGGAGGCCACCACATGATCGCCGCAATTGGCGATATTAAAGACGGCATAGAAGTTGGCCGCCTGGCCAGAGGAGGTAAGCATGGCGGCGGTTCCGCCCTCCATGTCGCAAATCTTGGCTGCCACCATGTCATTGGTGGGATTTTGGAGGCGGGTATAGAAATAGCCACTGGCCTCCAGGTCGAAGAGCTTGCCCATGTCCTCGCTGGTGGCGTATTTAAAGGTGGTGGACTGGACAATAGGAATCTGCCGGGGCTCGCCGTTGCCGGGGGTGTAGCCCCCTTGGACGCATTTGGTGTTCATTTTGTAATCGCTCATGGAGAATGCCCTCTTTCGTTAGAATCACAAATAAGAGTACCGGTAATTGGCTCTATTGTCAAGTATTTTCTGGTGAGCTTTTTATAGGACCACTCCGGGTTATAAGGCTGCTGGCTCAGCCATAACATATCGTCTGCGGAATAAACCCAGTCTGTATCATCAATCCACAAATAATCTCGGCTGTTTTCCTCCAGATTAAAATATTGGGATAAGAATTGAAACGCAAACCCAAAGTCACCACCCAGATATTGCAGATCAAGGGCCCAAAAATAATTTTCCCTGTGCATCAGCCAGGCAAAGCTGCCATAGGAGGTGTCTTCCGGCCGCTCTATATTAAAGCCGCAAGTTCTGTTCTTATTACCCCGTTCAAAATTGGATTGGAGCGTCTCTGCGTCCACCTCTGACAACGTTCCTTCCAAGGTCACAAATTCGCCCCATTCATCAAAGCAGGTGTTCACATGGATACAGTGCATGCCTGCTCTGCGGGATGCCTCCTGGACGCTGCGCAAAACGTCTGCATAGTCAAATTCTTCGATCGGTTTCAATATAATGATCGAAATGCTCACGACCGCCTCCTATTCCAACCAGGAAAGCTGGCACGCATTGGAAAAGGGCCGTTTCCAGTCCACCTCGTTGGCCTGGGCCAGAAGCAGCCGGTCCTTCTCTTCCCGAAGCACAGCCCGGTCCATGCGGGACAGGTAGAACGCCGCCCCCATCTGGCTGTCCGAACCGTCGTAGTCCTCGTCCAGCAGGAAGTCCAGCAGCAGGCCGGCCAGCTGCCGGTCCTGCTCATATTGGTGAAAGAAGCGGTTCAGCTCCTCTTGGAAGGTCATGCAACAGCTCTGGACCAGATACTCATACAGCCGGTCCTTGTCCCACCTCCCATTTTGAACGGGGGAGAGCTTTTCCAGCTCCTCCCAGTGAGAAAACATCACATTTATCCCTCCTCGGCTCTCTTGGGGCCCTCCCCTGTCAGCTCATCCCACAGCACCGCCTCTTGAAAGGACAGCGCCTGATGGCTGCGATAGCTGACGCTGCCTCCCTCGGCAGAAATCTCCACCGTCTCCATCCCCTCCACCTGAGACAGTGTGAGGACGATAGAGTAGTCGGCCAAACTAAGAGACACGTCGGTTAGCGCCCCATACTGCTCCGACAAATTGACCAAAAACACCCCGGACCGCTCCTCATCCCATCCACACTGGCGCAGAGTAACCCCCCGCGGGAAGGGGGAACGCAGGCCTTCTTGGCTGGGACCGGCCAGCAGTGCATTCAGCAGTTCTTCTGGCTGGGGCGGACCCTCCCCCTCATAGGGCTGGCTGTCTAAGGCGGGTCCGTGGCCATAGTCCCCCTGCCGCTCATCCACGGCAAACCAGAGGCGCACCCCACCCTCCGCCTGGGCGTCCTTCTCTCTGCCGCAGGCAGATAACCCCAGCAGCAGGGCCAGCAGCAGAAACAGTCCTCTTTTCACTGTGCCGCCCCCTTTTCCGTTGGAAGATATCGGGGAAAGCCGGCTGTAAACAGACTTCCCTCCGGACTGCGCGGACGGGCGGTGACCCAGCCCCCATGGCGGCGCACCGTATCCCGGACGATGGATAGCCCCAACCCAGTGCCGCCAGCGGCCCGGGACCGGGCCTTGTCCACCCGGTAAAAGCGGTTGAACACCTTGGGCAGATCCTCCTCCGGAATGCCTACACCGGTATCCCCCACCTCCAGCAGCACCTGGTCTCCGTCCCGATACACCGAGGCAAAAACCTTTCCTCCATCATAATTGTATTTTATGGCGTTTTCCACCAAATTAAAGCATATTTGAGACAGATCGTCCTCGGTACACAGGATGAAACAGTCCGGTTTCAAGTTTCGTTCCACCGTCACTCCGGCGGCATCGGCCACAGGCTGGAGCAGGGCGATGGTCCGCTCGGTCACTTGGGACACATCCACCGCCCAGCGCTCCCCCTCGGGCAGACTGTCCAGCCGGGTGAGCGCCAGCAGATGTTCGGTAATCCGGGTGAGCCGCTCGGCCTCGGAGCCGATATCCCCCACAAAATCCCGCACCATGGCCGGGTCCATCTCGTCGGTTTGAAGGATGGAGTCGGCCAGCAGACGGATGGAGGCCAGCGGAGTTTTCAGCTCGTGGCTGGCATCGGAGACAAACCGGCGGCGGACCTCCTCTGTGGTCTGGAGCCGGTCGGTCAGACTGTTAAACTCCCCGGCCAGCTGGGCCATCTCGTCCCGGCCCACAGGCTGAAGCCGGTGGCCGTACTCCCCCTCCCCCACAATGCGTATGGCCCGCAGCAGAGCGGCGATGCGGGCGGTGAGCACCTTAGAAAACAGGGTGGACATCACCAAGGTAACCACCGCAATCACCAGGGAAATGCTGCGCAGATTTTCCTGTAAATTGAGCAGAAGGGAGCCCTGTACTTCATCCACCTCTAAGATGTAAATGGCCCCGATGACCATGCCCCGATAGACAATGGGACAGGCTGCGGTGGAGGTGAAGGTTCGGTTGGCATAGCGGGAATAGGCCACGTCGCTGCCCCGCAGGGCGGCCACCACCTCCTGATACAAGGCGTAGCGGTACTGCGGCGGGCCCTCTGTCTCCTCTTCCGGATGCTGGACGGTGCTGTCATAGAGAATCAGTCCTGATGGGTCGGTAACCAGGATACGTTTCAGTCCCATGCTGTCCAGCATATTCATCACCCGGGCCACCTGGTCGGCAGAGAGAGATTCCAGCTCCATGAGGGCGGAGGCCATCACCGCCGCCTGACTCTTCAGTGAGTCCCGCTTGGATGCAAAGAGCAGGTCCTGTGAGGCCAGCACCGGATAGGTGTTCATCAGCACCAGCACCACCGCGAAGATAACCAGATAGCTCATGGCGTATTTCACCTGAAGGGAGGCAAAAAAAGGGACTTTGTTCTTCTTGTTCGTGGGGTGTCACCTCCTCTCGCAAGGCGCCTTCCGCAAAGGATGTTTTTACACCTTTGCCAGATAGTACCCTACCCCCCACTTGGTACGGATATACTCCGGATTGGCCGGGTCCAGCTCCAGCTTCTCCCGCAGGCGGCGTACGTGGACATCCACCGTCCGGTAGTCGCCAATATACTCATACCCCCATACCACGTTCAGCAGATTTTCCCGGCTGTATACCCGCCCCGGATTGCGCAGGAGCAGTTCCATCAGGTCAAACTCCTTGGCGGTGAGCTCTACTGGCACGCCGTCCCGCCAAGCTGCCCGGCCCCCGGTATCCAGCTTGATGTGTCCGGCCTTTAGGATGGCTGCGGCCTGTTTCTGGTCCGCTGTGCCGGAGCGGCGTAGCAGTGCCCGCACCCGGGCTTTCAGCTCTAAGATGTTAAACGGTTTTGTGATATAGTCGTCCGCCCCGCACTCAAAGCCCATAATTTTATCCGTGTCCTCCCCCTTGGCCGTCAGCATAATGATAGGGACATTGGAAAACTCCCGGAGCCGCATACACGCCTGGAGACCGTCAATTTTTGGCATCATCAGATCCAGCAGAATCAGATCAAAGCTGCCCTCCCGGGCCAGCTCCACCGCCTGCTCGCCGTCATAGCCCACCTCCACCTGATAGCCCTCGTGCTCCAGGTTGAATTTGATGCCCTTCACCAGCACCTGCTCGTCGTCTACTACTAAAATTTTTGCCATATAAAACCCTCACTCATTTCCTGTGACCACGTACTCCCGCAGCCCCTCCAGCGTTATGGGCCCAATGCCGGAAATATTCGCCAGTTCGTCCACCGACTGGAAGGGACCGTGTTCTTCCCGCCATGCAACGATGTCTCCGGCCCGCTTCTCTCCAATTCCTGGCAGCCGCTGCAGGTCGTAACAATCCGCCGTATTGATATCAATCACCTCGCCTGGGAGAAGGCTTTCCGGGTAATCTACCTTCTCCGCACCGTCCCCGCTGGCCGGAGACCCCCGCTCTGTGACGCTGTAGTCTGCCTCTGCGGGCCTCTGTGCGGTGCTCACCCGGTAAGGCCCGGACCAGCTGGACTGGGCAAAGAATCCGCCGGCACAGAACAGTACAAAGCCCGCCAGCAGAGCCAGCACCGCTTGTCCATATACGGATTTTCCTTCCATGGCCCCTTCCCCCCTTGCGCCTCGGGACGCCTTTTGTTATAATAGAATCTGTTTCAGCGTATGATATCTGCCGTGAAACATTTTTAAGGAGTTCTTAATTGCATTTTTTCCACATTCCCGTTACACTGAGGATACGCCTTTTTATTATAACATATCTATGGAGATTTTCCTATGAAAAAATATCGTTTTCTTTCCCTGCTTCTGCTTGTCCCTATGGTGCTGTCGCTGTTGCTGCCCATTTCTGCCGCCGGTCAGGAGGACTTGGATCTCTTCTGCACACATGCGGTGCTGCTGGATGCCAACCACGGAGAGCTTCTCTATGATATGAAGGCCAACGAACGGGCCTACCCCGCCAGCTTAACCAAAGTGATGACCGCCCTGCTGGTGATGGAGGCCATCTCCTATGGCCAGCTGTCCCCCAGCACGGTGGTCACGGTAAGCCCATCGGCAGTGGAAGGTATTCCCTCTGAGTATGTAACCGGCAACTTCAAAGCGGGAGAGGAAATCACCATTGAGCACCTTCTCTACTGCATGATGCTGGAGTCAGACTGCGACGCAAGCAACATTTTGGCCGAGGCGGTGGACGGCTCCATTGAAGACTTCGTGGCCCACATGAACCGCCGGGCCGGGGAATTGGGCTGCCAGGGCACCCACTTCACCAATACATACGGACTCCACAACGAGAATCACTACTCCACCGCCTATGACCTGGCCATCATGATGCAGGCCGCTCTGGAGTACGATTTATTCCGCACCGTCACCAAAACGGCCAGCTACACCGTCCCCGCCACCAATCTGTCAAACGAACGGTTTTTCTACAACAAAAACGGGCTAATCTCCAACCTGTACTATGAGGGCTACTACTATGACAAATGCATCGGCGGCAAGACCGGCACCACCGACACCGCAGGCCGCTGCCTGGTTGCCGCCGCCGAAGACGGAGACGAGCTGCTGATTTCGGTGGTACTGGGCTCTGGCCCTATGGCGGTCCCTGGGGAGGAGAAGCTGAAACAGGGCCAATTTCGGGAGAGCCGGCGGCTGCTGGAGTATGGGTTCAACAACTTCCACCGGGTAACCATCACCAAGGGAGACGAACCGGTGGATAAGGTGAAGGTCACCATGTCCCGCCAGGCCGACGAGGTGAATCTAAAGCCTCAAGGCTCCATTACCCGTACCCTGCCCAAATCCATGGACGTGGATGACATTGAGTATCGCATCACCCGATTTGCCGACGAGGTGGAGGCCCCGGTGGAGGCGGGCCAAGTAATGGGCACCATGACTTTGTACTATGGAGACGAGGTCTATGGCACACTGGACCTGGTGGCGGTCACGTCGGTAGAGCGTTCTGATCTGCTGTATAAAAAGGAGCAATTTTTCGCCTTCTTCCAGACCACCGGGGTCAAGCTGGCTCTGTCCTGCACCGCTTTGATTTCGGCCTTGCTGGTTCTTCGGCTGCTTGTCTTCCGCAAGCGCCGCCGCCCTGTGGGCGCGGGCCGCAGAGTCCAGGGCCGGGGCACCTATCGAGGCCCTAGGCGGTAAACCCATTGTGGGTAAGCGGCTTCGCTTTGCAGGGGAAGCGCGGCGCAATGGTTGCGCCTTCGCCCGAAGGCGCACAGGAAAAATATGGAGTTCGCTCCAGCGAAAAGGGGGGATATGCGTGAAGCGGTGCATTGTCCTCAGCGGGATCATGGACAAATAAATTAACATTCAGGAGGTTTGAAATGATCCCGCAATGGAAATTATACCCCCGCTCTCAGGGGCACAGCACAGTCTATCTGCAAAATGTAGTGACCGATCCCACCATCACGGTGGGAGACTACACCATCTATGACGATTTTGTTCACGACCCTAGGGATTTTCAGCGCAACAACGTCCTCTATCACTACCCCATCAACCAAGAACGGCTTGTCATCGGCAAGTTCTGCTCCATCGCCTGTGGGGCGAAGTTTCTCTTCAACAGCGCCAACCACACCCTGCGCTCCCTGTCCACCTATATCTTTCCGGTCCTCTTTGAAGAGTGGGGGCTGGATGTGGAGCGCATCCCAGAGGCCTGGGACAACAAAGGCAGTATTGTAATTGGGAACGACGTTTGGATTGGCTATGAAGCGGTGGTCCTGGCCGGCGTCACCATTGGAGACGGAGCCATCGTCGCCGCCCGGGCGGTGGTAACCAAGGACGTCCCACCCTACACCATCGTGGGCGGCGTCCCTGCCAATCCAATCCGCAAGCGGTTCTCTGACCAGGAGATTGCCCAGCTGCTGGAGCTGAAATGGTGGGACTGGCCCGAAGAAAAAATTTCCGCCAGCATCCAAGCCATTCAGTCTGGAGATTTGGAGGGGCTGAAACGGTTTGCAAACTGCGGATAAAACCCAGCGGCGCGGATAAAATCCGCGCCGCCCTTGTTGTGAGGTGACGCTATGACAATCCAGCAGCTGAACTATCTCATAACCACAGTGGAAAAGGGTTCCATCACCGAGGCCGCCAAGGCGCTGTACCTCTCTCAGCCCAGCCTCTCCAGTGCAATAAAAGAGGTAGAAAAGGCGGCGGGCATCACCATTTTTAACCGCTGCCACACTGGTGTGGCCCCCACAAAAGAGGGACTGGAATTTTTGGGGTGCGCCCGGCAGGTTCTCCAGCAGATGGACCTGCTGGAAGCAAAATATACGGGCAAACAAACTCCAAAACAGCGCTTTTGTGTCTCAACCCAGCACTACACCTTCACCACAAACGCCTTTGTAGAGCTGGTGCGGCGCTTCGGCCAGGAGCGCTATGAGTTCATCCTCAACGAAACGCAGACCCACCAGATCCTAGAGGATGTACGAAACCGCTACTGCGACCTGGGTATTCTCTTTCTCAGCCAGAGCAATGAGGCGGTTCTGCGCAGATCCTTTGACGCATATGATCTGGCGTTTTATGAGCTGTTTCCGGCTTCTCCTCACATCTTCGTCCGGCGCGGTCACCCCCTTTCCCAGCAGAACCAGGTCACCTTGCAGGATCTGACTCCCTATCCCCGGCTGAATTTCGTACAAGGCATTTATGAGTCTGCCAGCTTCTCCGAGGAACTGTTCAGCAGTCAGCCCAGCGAAAAGGTAATCCGGGTGAGCGATCGGGCCGCTATCGTGAATCTGATGCTGGGCCTGGACGGCTATACCATCTCCAGCGGCATTTTTCCAAGTTTTTTGCAGGGGGACAAAATTCTTTCCATCCCCATCGCCGCATCGGAGTTCATGCACATCGGTTATGTGCTCAACCGGGGACAGGCATTGTCAAAGCTGGGCCAGCTCTATATAGAACAACTGACACAGTACCGTCCTCAACTCAATCCATAGGTTTTTCCTATGAAATTCCATCTAAATTCAGTATTACCTATCTTATAGCGTTTCGTGGTACACTTTTACAAAAGGAGGGCTCCGCCATGCCAAGTTATAGGATAGGTAATTTTTTTGTATATGCTGTCATCAATGCTTTCACGCCAGGGCCAGGCAATATCCTGGCCATGAACACCGTGACAAACTACGGCTGGAGGCGGGGAAAACCGCTGTTTCTGGGCATTTTCGCTGGATATTATGCAGTGCAGTTTCTCTGCGCGGTATTCGTATACGGTGTCAGCACCTTTCTCCCCAATGTTTTAAACGTGATAAAATATGCGGGCGCCGCATATATCCTCTGGCTTGCGCTCCATATTGCAGTCAGCAAACCGGCTGAAACCAGCCAGGAGCACTCCGCCTCCTTCCTCAGAGGGTTTCTTCTGCAATTTGTCAACATCAAAATCTATCTGTTTGGAATCACCGCCCTTACGGGCTATGTGACTGATTACAGCACCTCCCTGTGGGTTCTGCTCCTGTTTGAAGGGATCGTCGCCACCGTGGGCACCGCCGCCACGCTGTCCTGGATTGGTGCCGGTATGCTGATTCAGCGCATATACCGCAAACACTTCCGAATAATCAATATCGTTCTGGCACTCGCTCTGCTGGAATGTGTATTCAGTATCCTGACAGTTTGAAAAACCGCTCCTGCGCTGGCAGGAGCGGTTCTTTTGTTACTTCTGTTCTGGATGATATTGCGGGCAGGTGCACTTTTTCCACTTCAGGCCGGAGCCGCAGGGGCAGGGGTCATTGCGGCCGATTTTAGCCACCTTGCGGACGGGCTGCTTCTTTACTGTGCCGTCGCCAGAGCCGCTCTCGCTGGTGACCTTGGCCACCCGCTCCCGCTTGACCTCCTCATTTTGACGCAGACGGACCAGGTACAGCCGTCGGAGGGTCTCCTCCTGGATGGCGGCCACCATGGCCTCGAACATCTCGTACCCTTCCTCTTTATAGGCCACCACGGGATCGGTCTGGGCATAGGCCCGCAGGCCGATGCCCTGACGCAGCTCGGTCATGGAGTCGATGTGGTCCATCCAATACTCGTCCACCACCCGGAGCATGATGACTCGCTCCAGTTCCCGCATCAGGGGAGGGGTGATCTCCTGTTCTTTGCGCTGATAGGCTGCCACCGCCTTGTCCAGTACCAACTGGGTCAGCCCCTCGGCGTCATACTGAGCCAGCTCCTCATCGGATAGCATCAGCTCACCTTGAGCCAGGAACATGGCGCGGAAGTGGGATACCGCCTCTTGAAATTCCTCAGCATTCATATGCTTCTGTTCGCCCATATGGCCCTGGATGGCATTGACCACCATAGAGCGGAGCATGTTCTGAATGGAATTTTGCAGATCCTCTCCATCCAGTACCTGTTTGCGCTGTTTATAGATGATTTCCCGCTGGGTGTTCATCACATCGTCGTATTGTAGGACATTTTTCCGGGTCTGGAAGTTCCGGGATTCCACCTGCTTCTGGGCGTTCTCGATGGCTCCGGAGAGCATCTTGGCGTCAATCGGGGTATCCTCGTCCACACCCAGCTTTTCCATCAGGTTGTACACCCGTTCCGAGCCGAACAGGCGCATGATGTCGTCCTCCAGGGAGAGGAAGAACCGGGTCTCGCCGGGGTCACCCTGACGGCCGGCACGGCCGCGCAGCTGATTGTCGATCCGGCGGGACTCGTGGCGCTCGGTGCCTAGAATGAACAGTCCGCCCACCTCACGGACCCGCTCGGCCTCCTCCTTGATCTCCTCTTTATATTTGGCTTCCGCCTCAGAAAACTTCTTCCGGGCATCCAGAATCTCCTGGTTGTCCGTCTCAGCAAAGCCAGTGGCCTCGGCAATGAGCTCATCAGTCATGCCGGCCCTGCGCAGGTCCGCTTTGGCCAAAAACTCCGCGTTGCCCCCCAGCATGATGTCGGTGCCGCGGCCGGCCATGTTGGTGGCGACGGTAACCGCTCCGAACTTACCCGCCTGGGCCACAATTTCCGCTTCTTTTTCATGGTTCTTAGCGTTCAGAACATTGTGTTTGATGCCCTTGCGCTTCAAAATAGCGGACAGCTCCTCTGATTTTTCGATGGACACGGTGCCCACCAGCACAGGCTGCCCCTTGGCATGGCAGACCTCGATCTGCTCCACAATGGCCCGCAGTTTGCCGGGGACATTCTTATACACCACATCGGGCTGGTCCACACGGGCCAGAGGCTTGTTGGTGGGAATCTCCACGATGTCCAGCTCATAGATGGTGCCAAACTCCTCCTCCTCAGTGAGTGCGGTGCCCGTCATGCCGGACAGCTTGTCATAGAGCCGGAAGTAGTTCTGGAAGGTGATGGTGGCCAGGGTCTTGGACTCGTTGGCCACCTCCACCCCTTCCTTGGCCTCGATGGCCTGATGGAGCCCCTCATTGTACCGCCGGCCGAACATCAGCCGTCCGGTGAACTCATCCACAATGATAACCTGGCCGTCCTTGACCACATAGTCAATGTCCCGCTTCATTACGCCCCGGGCCTTGATGGCCTGGTTGATGTGGTGGGACAGGGTGGTGTTCTCCATGTCCGCCAGGTTGTCCACCTGGAAGGCAGCCTCCGCCTTCTGGATGCCCCGTGCGGTGAGGGTGGCGGTGCGCGCCTTCTCGTCGACAATATAGTCGGCGTCGATATCCACATCCTCTTCTTCCTTCTCGTCTACCTTCCGCACCCGCTGGCACTTCAGGCGGGCGACGAACTGGTCCACAATCGTATACAGCTGGGTGGACTTCTCCCCTTGGCCGGAAATAATCAGAGGGGTCCTTGCCTCGTCGATCAGAATGGAGTCCACCTCGTCCACGATGGCAAAGGCGTGGCCCCGCTGGACCAGTTCCTGGGAGTAAATGGCCATGTTGTCCCGCAGATAGTCGAAGCCGAACTCATTGTTGGTGCCATAGGTGATGTCGGCCCGATAAGCGGCCTTCTTTGCCTCGCCGATCACACCATGGATCACCAGGCCCACCGTGAGTCCCATAAAACGGAACACCTTGCCCATCCACTCGCTGTCGCGCTTGGCCAGATAGTCGTTGACGGTGACGATGTGAACCCCCTTGCCGGCCAGAGCGTTGAGGTAAGCCGGGAGGGTGGCCACCAAGGTCTTGCCTTCGCCGGTCTTCATCTCGGCAATGCGGCCCTGATGCAGAACGATACCGCCTACCACCTGCACCCGGTAGGGGCGCAGGCCGATGACCCGCCAGGCGGCCTCCCGGCAGGCGGCGAATGCCTCAGGAAGAATATCATCCAGCGTTGCGCCATTGGCCAGACGCTCTTTCAGCTCTGGGGTTTTGGCTTGAAGCTGGGCATCGCTCAGGGATTTGTACTCCTCCTCCAAGGCGTCCACCTTGTCGGCAATGGGATAGATGGACTTCAACTCCCGCTGCGAGGAGGTGCCAAAGATCTTGGTAAACAGGCTCATGTGATCAAACACCTTTCGGTTGTAATGTAATTGCCGGAATCATGCGTGCCAGCAGACGGATGTCCTCCGCCCCCGCACCCCAATCTAAATCAGTATACCACACTCTTCCCCCGGAAAAAAGAGCAAATTGTAAACTTTAAAAGATAAAAATTCCGTGTTCTTCGTTTAATTAGCCGAAAATTCCGTGTTGGGCGTATAGTTGTCCGCCAGGCGTTGACAAGCAGGAATCTTTTATGGTAAAGTAACCATACAATTGAATCATGACAGACGAAGCGCACAGGAAAACGGTCCTATGATCTGCCGAAGGAGTAACACTCTCAGGCGTCCCGCTCCGGGATGAGGACTGTGCGTGGATGTGACTCTGGAGAAGCTCGTTTACCGGGTGCCGAAGGTGCAAGGCGGCGGCGAAAGCCCCGCCAATCTCTCAGGCAAAAGGACAGAGGGAAGATCAAAACGGCGGGGTGCGCTCCGTCGGGATGTGTTTTTCTTTGGGCTGCGGGCAACTTCGCAGCCCGTTTTTTGTCTGTCCTGAGCAAAAAGGAGAGAACATTTTATGGAAGGTTTCCTGGAACTTTTTACAACCGCCGAGAGAGCTGTCAACAGCTTTGTCTGGGGTCCCATCATGCTGGTGCTGCTGGTGGGCACCGGCATATTCCTGACATTCCGAACCGGCTGGATTCAGGTGCGCTGGTTCGGCTATATCATGAAAAACACGATTGGCTCCCTGTTCACCAAGAAGAAGGCTGTGGACAACATCAACCTTACCCCCTTTCAGGCGGTGACCACCGCTTTGGCGGGCACGGTGGGCACCGGCAACATCGCCGGCGTCACTGGTGCCATCTTTGCGGGCGGACCTGGTGCGGTGTTCTGGATGTGGGTGTCCGCTTTCTTTGGTATGTGCACAAAGTACTCTGAGATTGCTCTGGCCATGAAATACCGTGAAACCAGCGCTGACGGCATCCACAAGGGCGGCCCTATGTACTACATCGAAAGCGGCCTGGGGAAAAACTGGAAATGGCTGGCCGTTATCTTTGCTGTCCTGGGCGGACTGGCCTCCTTCGGCATCGGCAACATCGCCCAGTCCAGCGAGATTGCCAGCGCCCTCAACGGCTTGTTCGGGATTGAGCCCCTAGTGGGCGGTATTATCCTCACCGTGGTGGTGGCCGTAGTGGTCATCGGCGGCGTGAAGCGGATTGGCCAGGTAACCTCCCTGTTGGTTCCCTTTATGGCCATCTTCTACATCCTCGCCGGCATTGCCGTCATTCTTCTACGCATCACCGACATCCCAGCCGCGTTCCAGGCGATTTTTACCGAAGCCTTCAGTCTCAAGGCGGTAGAGGGCGCCATCTTCGGCATTGCGATTATGAAAGCCATGCAGAACGGCTTTGCTCGGGGCGTCTTTTCCAACGAGGCCGGCCTGGGCTCCGCCCCCATTGCCCACGCCGCCTCCTCCACCGAAGAACCCTGTGAACAGGCCATTTGGGGCGTATTTGAGGTGTTTATCGACACCATCGTCATCTGCACCATCACCTCTCTGGCCGTCATCCTCTCCGGTGTGCTGGACGCCGGCACCGCAGACGCTTTCGGCGGCAATGGCGCGGCTGCAGTGGCCGCTTTCAACGCCATCCTCCCCGGCACCTTGGGCGGTACTGTGATCCAGATCAGCATGCTGTTCTTCGCCCTGTCCACCATCCTCAGCTGGAGCTACTACGGCGAGCGGTGCTGGGGTTACATTTCCCACGACAATCAGGTATTTGTTCTGGTCTATAAGGTTATCTTTGTCCTGTTCTGCATTTTGGGCGCCACCGGTTCCGGTCAGCTCATGTGGGACGTCTCCGACACCCTCAACGGCGCTATGGCCATCCCCAACCTGATCGCCCTGCTGTTGCTGTCCGGTGTGGTGGCCTCCATGACCAAGGACTACTTTAAGAATCGACGTTAATGGCGGTTTTTCTCTCTGGCGTGTACAGCCCAACATCAATAAGAAGCGGCGCCGGCATTTTGCCGGCGCCGCCTTTCTGCGTTTGCCTGTTTAAAAGTGCTCAGGGTTCTGTCTTTTTCTTTTTGCCCAGCAGGGCGGCAAGGCCCAGGAAGGAGGCCGCACAAAGACTGGCCCACAGAGAGGTGTGGCTGCCATCTCCAGTCCGCGGGGCATCCGCCAAAGGCACTTCCTCGTCGAAAATCTCCTCCTCGGGGGGAATTGCAGGCGTTTCAGGCAGTTCGCTCAGGGGAACCTCAGGCTCCGGGATCTCCTCCTCCGTGGGAGTCGAAGGCGTCGGATTGTCTGGGGTTTCGGGGGTATTGGGCTCATCAGGGTCATCGGGGTCGTCCGGATCACTGGGATCGTCAGGGGTTGTATAGTGATTGGTTGCAGCCACTTCACAGACCGGGTTCTGCTCGTCTACCACCACTTGGAAACCGTCCATCTCCGGGTCGGCATCCTCTGGCCCGTAGGTCACACCGTTCCACTTCAGACCGTCAATCTCTGTACCGCCCACTTCGACAATGGTGTACACGCCCTTGGGCAAATCACCAATCGAAGCTGCGCCCCCTCTGGGGGTAACCGTTACGGTCTCTGCCAGTTTGCCGTCGGCGGCAGCGCCCTCATACACCTGGAACCGGAACTCCCGCTCCAGATATTGTGCGTCAGGCTCCTTGCCGTCCACGTCCAGCTTCTTGGCAATGCTGATTTGGCCCTTGACGGGAGTGGGGATATCCGGTGTCATATAGTGGTTGACCGCAACCACTTCGCAGGTCTGGTCCTGCTCACCTACCACCACTTGGAAACCGTCCATCTCCGGGTCGGCATCCTCGGTCTCGTAGGTCACACCGTTCCACTCCAGACCATCAATCTTTGTATCATCCACTTCGACAATGGTGTACACGCCCTTGGGCAAATCACCAATCGAAGCTGCGCC
>CAMWBA010000033.1 GCA_947172355.1 uncultured Bacillota bacterium | reverse complement strand
GAATATCCTTATGGATTGCCTTGGCCTCGACCGTGGCAACCAACTGCATACCAACAAACAAGGCGTAATCGACATATCCCCTATTGCCAACGGTGGAATCTGTAGGCCACTCAGCAATGGCGATATTACGTCCCTTTGCAGGGCGTGTCCCCTTGGAATAGCGCAGTCGTTCTGTATCGACCTCCCAGCCAACTTTGCGAAGCTGCTCGTCAATCAGGTAGCGTGTTTCAGCTTCGGATTTGATTCGCTGGCTTGCCGCTTTACTGGACAGTTTTTTTCTGGTTTCCTTTTCAACAACGGGAGATGCAGCCGCTGCCTTCGCCGCAGCATCTATTAGGGCTTCTTCCTGCGCCTGTTCGCTTTGCTTGTCGGTGCTGACAGACTCGGGCGCATCAAGCGGCATAACAAATGGGCGGTTCTGATAGTTCCAGTCACCGTAGGTCTGCATAAACCATTCGCATAGACTGTACGCCATTTGAAGCAATGTCTTTCCGTCCGCTATGGAAGCGTAGTTTTCATGTACCGCCTTGTTCCGGATCTTTCGCAGAGCGTGAAGGACATCCGTAATGTCTTTGGTCAAAAGCCCCTCACGGTATAACGTATCAATCCGCTTTACCGCAGTATTGTCTTGCGGCAGCGGAATACCATCATATGTAAACATCAGGTTAACAATCGTTTCACCAATCATGCCAAGTTTCATTAGACAAGAGTTGGCATCGGAATAGAGATACTTCTCGGCAGTTTTCCCGAACTGAGCTAAAACGGGGAAAGTCTCATTTAAAAAATCGAAATTACTTCCCATATCCAACAGCCTCCCTTTTCCTTGGCGATAGTTTGATTATATTCCATTTTTCGAAATAATACAACAACGACTTGTTCCCCCAGTCAAACTGCATTGGTAGCAACAATTCTTTGCACAATATAACGTTGCCAAATTCCCCCTTGACAAGCCTACCTGTCAGAGTCACACTGGTAACACAGCGATCTAATTGGAACGATTATATATTCCTTGGAGGAAAACGTGCGAATCTGGACGGAGTGTACCCGCATGACCCAAGAAGAAATCAAGGACTCTGTACAGGAGTTCTACGAACTGGCCCAGACGTTTCAAACCATTGGAGATCTGCTCAAGAACACAATTTCATGCGTGAATCAGCGGCCAGACGCACCATCTGATAGGGAGCAAGGCTAAGGACAAGGGGTTATGTGTGACACCCTGCCTGTCCACATATCGGGGTATCGCTCTGGTACATTATACCAGAAAAGTGTAGGAAGCAGGGTGTATGATCGACACCCTGCTTTCCTTTTTACAGAGAACGAGGTGAATCTATCACACCCAGCGGATACCGCCTGGAGAAAGCCCCGCCGCTGGCGGGGCCAAGGCCCTCGCCGCCGGGGGCGGTGAGGGCGCAAGCATAGCGTTTTGATGTCAAAACGCCACTTGCAGGGGAAATCCCCTGACCCCTATGCCGCCTGCGGGCGGTAACCTTTCGGCAGCGTTGCCAAAAAGTTGGAGCGAACGTTTTGACAACATTGCCAGACCCGATTCTTCTATGGACTTTTGATAAGATGATCAGAAGTCCGCTTGATCCATAGCTGGGTTGACCGTACTGCTGAACCAGAATCCGAATCACGCTACAGACCTGGGGTTCTGTACTCCTACATCCTGCTGAAGCTGTATCTGAAGTCACTGAAACATGGTGGACGGCTCCAACTTGACGAGAGCATCCCCTACACCCCGCAGATGCTCACCACCATCACCCGCCAGCAGATTGGCACCGTGGAACGGGCAATCAAGATTTTCTTGCAGTTGGGGCTTATGGAGCAAATGGCAGACGGGGCTTTTTACATGACCAATATCGAACTGCTGATAGGCCAATCCTCCACCGAGGGGGAGCGGAAACGGCGAGTGCGGCACGCAAATCGGCTTGCCTTGAATCCTGGTGGACAAAATCAAGCGGTTACTCCGTGAGGAAGTCCGTCAGGCGATGGAAAATGAGTAACAGCGCAAGTAGGCCGGGAACCGTAACAGGCTCCCGGCCATTTCTATCGCCGCTTTGTGAACAAACTGTAAATACGATGAAAAAACCCTTGACAACAAGCAACAGAGGAGCAAAAAAATGATTTTTAATAAACGGCTGAAAGAACTCCGAAAAGCAAATGGGTTGACACAGGTGCAGATGTCAAAAAAATGTCCATTGCTTACCGTAACTATCAACGGCTTGAGGTGGACGGAAATACTCCAAATTATGTAAATTTAATTAAACTGGCTGACTTTTAGATGTCTCTCTCGACTACCTCACCGGCCGCACGGATAAAAAAGAAATCAACCGATAAGCATAAAAAAACTCCGCCAAAAGGCGGAGTTTTTTTAGAATAAGTTCTTTTCGCTTCCTTTTCTTACAAGAAAAACCCTTTACTCGTTGGCAGGCACGTGGATGACCCCCATGGGGCATTCCTTGACGCACAGCTGGCAGCCTACGCACTTTTCCTGGTCGATTTTGGCCAGGAAGTTCTCCACGGTGATGGCCTCTTTGGGGCAGGCTTTGGCGCATTTCATGCAGCCAATACAGCCGGCGGTACAGGCTTTCCGGGTGTCAGGGCCCTTGTCCTTATTCTGGCACAAGACCACAGGCTTACGCTTGTGTTCGGGCACAATGGAGATGACGGCGTTGGGGCAGACGGTGGCACAGGCACCGCAGCCGGTACACTTGATCCGGTCCACCTTGGCGATGCCGTCCACAATATGGATGGCATCGAAGGCGCAGGCCCGGGTGCAGTCGCCGTAACCCAGACAGCCAAACTTACACATACCATCGCCGCCGTAGAGGCCCTTGACCGCCTGGCAGCTTTGAATTCCCTGGAACTCATATTTCTTGCCCGTCTTACCACAGGTGCCGGAACAGGCGACCACCGCCTTCATGGGGGTGGTGGAACCAGCATCCACCCCCATAATCTCAGCCACTTTGGCGGCGCAGGCGGCTCCGCCGGGGGTGCACTTGTTGACTGCGTTGCCGTCCTCCACGATGCTCTTGGCGTAGTCGGCACAGCCGGCACAGCCGCAGGCACCGCAGTTTGCCCCCGCCAGCACGGCGGTGATCTTCTCCACCCGCTCATCCACAGGGACATACATGAAGATGGAGGCGGCCACCAGAATCACCGCACCGATTAGGCCGATGACCGTGACCAGGATAATAGCCATTAAAATTGGATTCATACGACTTCTCCCCTCCTATTAAACCTTGAAGATGGCGTCAATGATGCCGCCGAAGCCCATAAAGGACAGGGAGGTCACCGCAGCAGCCACCAGGGTGATGGGCAGGCCCTCAAAGCACTTGGGAGTGACAGCCTGCTCCACCCGGCGGCGCACGCCGGAAAACAGCACCATAGCCACCAGGAAGCCGATACCCGCGCCGGCGGCACAAACGATGGACTCGATGAAGTTATAGCTGTTGTCCAGGTTCAGAATGGTGACGCCCAGAATGGTGCAGTTGGTGGTAATCAGAGGCAGATAGACACCCAGAGCTTTGTACAGGCTGGGGATAAATTTCTTTAAAAAGTTCTCCAGAAGCTGGACCAGGATGGCAATAATCAGGATGAATACAATGGTCTGGAGGTAGCCCATATCCCGGGTGGTGTTCTCCATCCCCTCGGGCACCAGGAGCAGCTTGTAGATGGGCCAAGTAGCGGCGGTGGCCATAACCATGACGAAGGTAACGGCCAGAGACATGCCTACCGCGCTGTCCAGCTTTTTGGATACGCCCAGGAAGGGACAAATCCCCAGGAACTTGGCCAAAACATAGTTGTCCACCAAAATCATGGTGAAGAAAATGGCAGCAAGTTTCACCATTACGCATTACCTCCTTCTACAGCAGGGGCTTCCTTCTTCGGACGGCTGGTCAGCCAGGTGGCTCCAGCCATCAGGATACCAAACACAAAGAAGCCGCCGGGAGCGCTGGTCATCAGGGAGAAGGTGTCAATGGACTCGGGAATAACCTGAACCTTGAAGTCAGCACCCAGAGCGGGGATCAGACCACCCAAGCCGGCCATCCAGGTGCCGGAGCCGATAATCTCACGAATGGAGCCCATGACAGTCAGGGTAATGGTGAAGCCGATGCCCATGCCGATGCCGTCCAGCGCGGAATCCACCACACTGTTTTTGGAGGCGAACATCTCGGCGCGGCCCAGGATGATACAGTTGACCACGATCAGGGGCAGGTAGACGCCCAGAGCTTTATCCAGGTCAGGCACATAGGCTTTGACAATCATCTGTACCACAGACACAAAACCGGCAATGACGGTGATGTAGCAGGGGATGCGGACCTGATCAGGGATCACCTTCCGCAGCGCGGAAATCACGATGTTGGAGCACAGCAGCACAAAGGTGGCGGCCAAGCCCATGCCGATGCCGTTGGAGGCCATGGTAGTGACGGCCAGGGTGGGACAGGTGCCCAGGACAAGCCGCAGAACCGGGTTTTCGTTGAGAATGCCGTTGGTAAGGATTTTCATTTTACTGGTTTCACTCATCTTGATTCACCTGCCTTTCAAGGATTGACGGCGTTATACGCCTCATTGGCGGAACTGACCGCTTTGGCCAGTGCGCGGCTGGAGATGGTGGCACCGTTCTCGGCGTCGATGGTGCCGCCATCCTTGTTGACCTTCAGCTCGGCTGCGGGCTGGCCCTGGTAGCGCTCCCAGTAGGAGGGGGTTCCGGCTACCTTGCTGCCGATGCCCTGGGTCTCGGCCTGCTCCGTCACCTTAATCTGTTTGATGGTGCCGTCCGGACTGTAGGCGACCATAACGGTCATGGTTCCGCCGTAACCCTTGGCGGTGCTGGTGATGACGTAGCCGGTGCCGTTGTTGGCGGCGTAAACGTCGGATACGTTGTCCACGCTTACGCTGTCCACCCGGGTAAAGTCGTCCGCTTCAGGGAGCAGCTCCATACGGGCCAGCCGTTCCGCCTCCAGCTTGGCAGCCAGGATAATGGGGGCGGTGGCGCTGTTGGTGGCGGCCAGGGCCCCGGTGATGACAATGCAGATGACGCACAGCACCACAATGGGCTTGAACACCTTGTTCCAATTACTCATTTTGCTGCCGCCTCCTTTTTCTTCTTGGCAATGCCCAGCTTATCCTGCCGGGTCAGTGCGTCGATGTAGGGCACCACCAGATTCATCAGCAGAATGGCAAAGGACACACCCTCATTCATCGTACCAAAGAATCGGATGGCACAGGTAATCACGCCCAGACCGATACCGAAGATCAGCTTGCCCTTGTCGGTGGTGGGGGAGGTAACATAGTCGGTGGCCATGAAGAACGCGCCCAGCATCAGCCCGCCGGAAAGCAGCTGGACCACGGGGTCCTTGCCGGCAATGAGGGACAGTACAGCCACGGTGCCCAGATAGGTGACGGGAATCATGGGGCTGATGACCTTGGTGGCAATGAGATAGATGCCGCCAAGCAGGATGGTGATAGCGCAGGTCTCGCCCAGCACGCCGCCGTGGTTGCCCAGCAGCAGGGTAACATATTCGCCGGAGCCCAGCTCGCCGGAGACGGCCAGCGGGGTGGCGGAGGCCAGCGCGTCCACCCCTTTCAAGGGATAGGACGCCATCCGGCTGGTAAAGCCCATAGCCAGGGCGATACGGCCCACAATGGCGGGATTGGCAAAGTTATAGCCCAGGCCGCCGAAGAGCTGCTTGATGATGACAATCGCGATAAACGCGCCCACAATGGCCATCCACCAGGGCATTGTGGCAGGCAGATTAAAGGCCAGCAGAATACCGGTGACGGTAGCAGACAGGTCCGCAATGGGAACCTCCCGCTTCATCAGCTTGCAGTAGGCCCACTCAAAGAATACACAGGCGGCCACTGTAATGGCGGTGAGAATCAGGGAGTTGATGCCGAAGACAATGATGGACGCCACTAGGGTGGGGCACAGGGCCAGACATACCCGGCCCATAATCTTCTGGGTACTGTCCCCACTGGTAATGTGGGGTGCGGCGGTGACAATCAGCTTGTTGCCCATTACTTCTTACCTCCATTCTTCATCATAATCTTGGCCAGAGCGATGGAGGGGGCCAAGGGCCGCTTGGCCGGGCATACGAAAGAACAGGTGCCGCAGCTCATGCACAGGTCGGCGTTGAGCTCAATGAGCAGTTCCACGTTGCCATCGTTGTAAGCCTGAACAATTTCTTTGGCGGACAGCCCCAAGGGGCAGGCGTTGGTGCACCGGCCGCAGTGGATGCAGTTTGTGGCTTTGGGCAGCTGGGCCATCTTCTTGGAAAAGGCCAGAACTGCGTTGTTGTTCTTCATAATAGGCTGGGACAAATCGGCAATACAGTTGCCCATCATGGGGCCGCCATAGAGCACCTTGCCCGGCTCCTCTGTAAAGCCGCCGCAGAACTCCATCAGCTCCTGGACCGGCGTGCCGATGATAACCTCTACATTCTTGGGTTCCTTAATGACATCGCCGTCCACCGTGAGGCGTTTGGTGGTCAGCGGCATACCAGTAGCTAAGTACTTGCCCACAAAGGCCACAGAGGTGACATTCATCACCACCACACCCACGTCAGAGGGCAAACCAGGGAAGGGGACCTCACGACCGGTACAATTTTCGATCAGAACTTTTTCTGCGCCCTGAGGGTAGCGGCAGGGCAGCTCCTTCACCTCGATGCCAGCGGAAGCTGCCGACTTCATCTTGGCAATGGCCTCGGGCTTGTTGGCCTCAATACCGATGATACACTTGGGAATTTCCAGATACTTCATCACCGCCTGAATACCGTCCAGAATATACTGGGTGTCCTCCAGGAAGCAACGGTTATCCGACGTGATATAGGGCTCGCACTCAGCACCGTTTATCACCAGAGTATCAATCTCGTCCAGGTTCTTAGGGGCCAGCTTCACCGCTGTGGGGAAGCCGGCGCCGCCCAGGCCTACCAGGCCGCTGGCCCGCACGGCATCTTGGAAGGACTTGAGATCGGTGACTGTGGGGGGCACAACCGCCGGGTCCACCTTCTGCTCTCCGTCGGGGATGATGACCACCGCCGTCTGAGGCGCACCGTTAGGGGCGGTGATGGTGATAATACTGTCCACCGTTCCGGACACGCCGGAGTGGATGTCAGAGGAGACAAAGCCCCCCGCCTTGCCCACCACGGTACCCACATAAACCTGATCGCCCTTGGCCACCGCAGGGGCGGCGGGGGCGCCGATGTGCTGTCCCATAGACAACACGATTTTAGAGGGCAGCGGCATCTTCACAGTTTCCTGATTGGAAGTCCGCTTTTCGTGTGGGACCTGCGCGCCATGCGCAGATCGTTTGAGAAATTTGCTCATGTAAGTTTTCGACCTCCCTAATAACTTGCTGGGCAGCGCGGCCAGGCGTTTGCTTCGCCCTCTCCGCCGCCGGGCCGCGGCTGGTGCATCCGGCCAAACCGGATACACGACAAAACCCGCCGGTCCCCCTCTGTTTTTTCCAAGAGACCGTCGGTCCTGCTGATGAAATTATGATACACCCCTTTGGGGGAAATTGCAAGATATTTTGGTTGGCCTGTCCCCTTTTTCCACAAAATTTTTTATCTGCCAAAGGATGGAAACGGGCGCGGAGAACTTCCCCTCCGCGCCCAGGTGTGAATTCCGCCGCCTCAGCAGCCGCAGCCGTTGTTACAGCAGCCGTTGTTACAGCAGCAGTTGTTATTGCCGTAGCCGCCGCAGCTGAACAGGATGATGATGAGCAGGATGATCCACAGGCAGCTGCTGCCGCCCCAACCATTATTACAGCACCCCATATTTGAGTACCTCCTGATTATGAATTGAGAGGACTGTCTGCCGCTCTCATTTCCATCATATGGCTCAGGAGAAAAATGGGTGACGTCCCCTATAAAATTTTCTCACAGAAGACCCGGAGCATGGTGGCCATCTCCGCCCGGGAGGCCCCCCGCTGGGGGTCCACATACAACACGCCGTTTCGGTTGACACCGCTGAGGATTCTCTGGCCTACCGCCCAAGACATGGCCTCCTTGGCCCAAGGGCTGATGGTCTCCACATCCCCGTAGCCGGACAGATTGCTCCCCGCCGCCATGGTCTTGCCCATATAGCGGGAGGCATAGTTATAAAGCATCAGCACCGTCTGTTCCCGGGTAACCTTGCCCCCAGGTGAAAATCCGCTTCCCGTCCCTGAGGCGATGCCCTGGCCCGCTCCCCAAATCACGGCGTTGGAAAACCAACTGCCATCCGGCACATCGGCAAAGGGGCTGCTCTGTGTCTGCGCTGGATTGCCCGCCATACTGTACAGCACAACCATCAGCATAGCCCGGTTCATAGAGGAGCCGGGCGAGAAGTGGTGGGCATTCACCCCGGAGAACAGCCCCCGCTGGTAGACATAATTTACCGGTTCATAGAACCAATGCTGCTGGCTCACGTCGAAAAAGGGGGTATGGCTGTCCTTTCCGGCGGACAGACTATAGTTTCCCTGGACGCCCAGGGCGGCTTGGCCAGAACGAATGGTGAGGGCAGCCTGGGTATCCTCCCCCACAATATAGCGGTGATTGGCCTCCAGCTGCCCTCCGGAGGGAACCTCCGTTCCGGCGGTGACATCAATCACAACCCCGGTGTGAACCAAATCCACAAAGCCTTCGACGAGCACAAAACAGCCGCCGGTAGACAATGTAACAATCTGCCCCTCCGACCAAAGGCGCTGTTCCAAAGTATCGCTGTACACTCCGGATTCCACCGAATCTCCGGAGCCTCCGTTGAGGGTATCCAGCTGCTTCTTCGCCTCATCAAATGTTTGCTGGAGAGCTTTATTGGCCGTCTCCTCTCCTGTTTGAACAGCACTGGGAAAAAAGGTATCCCTCAAATAGCGGAGGGACACCAGCCCATCCTCGTCAGAGACAGCGTAAACTCCCACCGCCAGCAGTGCCAACACCAGTACTGTCCCCAGAGGGCGCAAATATGTTTTCATTGGTATTCCTCCTCGGGATTCTCCCGCTGGGAGATCATGTAGCTCAAAGCCAGGAGACTGTCAGAGAAGTGGACGGACTCCACCACCACATCCTCCCGTGGGCAGGTGATCTCGTAGTTGGTAAAATTCCAGATACCCTTCACGCCGGCGTTGGCCAGCCGGTCCCCCATCCGCTGGGCGGCGGCGATGGGAACGGTGAGCATCCCCACATCCACCCTGTTGGCAGCCAGAAAAGACTCCAGCTGATCGGCATGGTAGATTGGCACACCAGCAATCCGCGTCCCCACCACCGCCGGGCTGATATCAAAGGCAGCCAGCAGCTGAAATCCAATGCTGGAAAAGCGAAAATTCTGAATAATTGCCCGGCCCAGGTTGCCTGTACCCAGCACCACCAGAGTATGTCCCCGGCCGATGCCCAAGATTTCGCCAACCTCCTCTTTCAGCAAGTCCACCTTATAGCCGTACCCCTGCTGACCAAATCCGCCGAAGCAGAACAAGTCCTGTCTGATTTGAGAGGCCGTCAGTCCCATGGACTTTCCTAAGGCGCTGGAGGAGATGCGCACCACCCCCGCCTCCTGTAATTCGGACAGGTGCCGGTAATAGCGGGGCAGACGACGGATCACCGCCGTGGAGACCTTTGTGTTTCGTTTCATCAAAATGCTCCGTTTCCTGCTGTGTCTATCCTTTAGTTTACTCTATCCAGCCCTGGCTGTCAAACTTTTTTCCTTTCCAGTATACCAAACCTGTGTTGCTTTCCCCATCGGGCACCTCCTTTCAAGCTCTGAACCGCAGAATCAGCGCATAAAAAACGGAGACCGACACGCTGCCGGTCTCCGCAACCTCACATCATTTTTACAATCTCTTTCTTCAGCCGGGCAATAATCCGTTTTTCCAGCCTTGAAATATAGGACTGAGAGATGCCCAGCTGATCAGCTACCTCCTTCTGGGTACACTCCCGCCGGCCGTCCAGCCCGAAGCGCAGTGTGATGATGTGCCGCTCCCGCTCGTCCAGATGGTCCATCGCCTGTCGGAGCAGCTGCCGGTCCACATCGGCCTCTAGGGGCTGAACTACCAGGTCTTCGTCGGTGCCCAGGATATCGGACAGCAGCAATTCGTTTCCATCCCAATCGGTATTTAGCGGCTCGTCAAAGGACAGCTCCGTCTTTTGGTTGGCGGTCTTACGCAGATACATAAGGATCTCATTCTCGATACACCGGCTGGCATAGGTGGCCAGCTTGATGGCCTTCTCTGGCTGGTAGGTACCAACCGCTTTGATCAAACCGATGGTACCGATGGAGATTAGGTCCTCAATATGGATTCCTGTATTTTCAAACCGTCGGGCAATATAGGCCACCAGGCGCAGGTTGTGCTCAATGAGCTGGTTCCGGGCCTCTGCGTCCCCCTCCCCCAAGCGTAAAATGAGGGCACTTTCTTCCTCCCGTTTCAGCGGAGCGGGAAGGGTATCGCTCCCGCCGATGTACATGATTTTTCCCGGCAGGACCAGCCCCAGCCGGGCCAAGAGTGCAAAAATGTCCTCCTTCACTTTTATATATCCCTTTTTCATGGCGTTCTCTCCCTCTTTTTTCAGCAGGACAAGGGTTCTTCCCCTGTTTTGATATAAATTTCCCAAGCTCATCCCGATCATGTCAACCCACCGGAACACTTTCGCGATCGTGTTTTTATCCAGCGGACTGTGCCCGCTGGAGAAGCCTCTGCAACCAGCATTGCTGTGAAGCCCGAAACGCAGCGGAAGCCCTTGATCTATCTCTTATCCATTGGCCCAACCAGCGCCTGGTATCCACCTCCATCGGACACTGGCGTAGGAGACAGCGCCACCAGCGCCGGCCCCCTCCCCTGTCCATTCCATTCCAGCTCATCCGCCCGGACAGCCAAGAGCAGTCCTCGCTCCACCCCCACGCTGCGGTAGGGCAGCAGGCGAAACCGGCCCCGCCACTGCCCTGTCCCCAACCGGGTCAGGCCAGAAGCCGGATCCCGCAGGTCGTTTTCATTAGGCCGGTGATCATCCGGAAACAGAAGCAACGCCCGCTCCCCCTCCGCTACCAACACCGGCCGGCCGGTACTGGGATCCGTGAGAGTATTTCCGGTGTCCACCAAGGCGGTAAACCGGGCAGATCGCTCCTTCACCCTTACCTTCACAGACACCAGTTCCCCTCCTGCGGCACTGTGCCGCGCCAGACGCTGAAAGCCCAAAGTCAGCACCCCATAGCATACCGCTGCTGACAGCAGCACCACCTTTAAATCCAGTGCGGAATAGAATACACCGTTTCCCAGCGTCAATCCTGTCCCTCCCAGCAGACCAATAGCCACTACCCCCCCGCCAAAGGCGCAGGTCAGGGCAATAAACAGTATGCCCTGCCGGAACAGCCGGCGGCTCCCCCCGTAGGCAGCCAGCAGCATCAGCGCGGCAGAGGCCAGACGGCACAAGGGGTGAGCCAGAAAAGCGCAGCCCGGCAGAAAGATGGCCGCAGCATATATGCCCCCCAGCGCCCCGCCTAGCGCAAAGCGCCACCGGCGCAGGGGCTCCCCAGCCAACCGCGCAGCCCCCAGCAAAAGCAGATAGTCCACCAAAGCATTGAGGAGAAACAATGTATCTATGTAGATGACGGTCACAGCTCCACCTCCCTGCGGCAGTTTGGACAGCTACGGGCTGTCCCGGAACACGTCCTATTATAAGAGCTCAACCGGAAGAAAGTGGTCAGATTTTTGATGGGAATTTTGGGGGGATTTTGTCCTGCCCGCCCTTGACACGGCGCTAATATCCTGCTATAATATCGTTAGACGATATTATAGGGCGATACTTTGGGAGGGGGGCTTTTATGGCAGGACGAACCAAAGGGCCGCTGACAGAACCTATGTACTATGTACTCATGTCCTTTCTGCGCAGTGGGATGTGCGGTACCGAAATCACCGAATTTGTAGCGCAAAAAACCCAGGGGCGGGTCTGTTTGGGCCCTGGGACCCTGTATACCCTGCTGGCCAAATTTCAGGAGGAGGAACTCATTGTTGAAACCGAGATAAGCGGTCGGAAACGGACCTACTGCATCACCGAAAAGGGGCTGGCCGCGTTCCGGGAAGAGCTGGCCCGCTTGCGGGCCTGTGTGGAAAACGGAGAGGAGGAACTGCTGCAATGCGCCAAGAATTTGTGAAAACCCCCCTGCCCTGTTCCTTTTTCGATATCCAAGGCATCCAAAATTGGCTGGACGAGATGGCCCTTCAAGGGCTGTTTCTGGATCGTCTGTCCTACCATAACGACCGGGGCTATTTCAAGCGAGGCGAACCCCGTCCCATACGCTACCGCCTGGACCCGATATGGAAAAACCAAAAGGATTTGGAGCGCAAGGAGCTGTATGCCCAAGCAGGCTGGGCATTTGTAGATACTGTCCCCCAGATGTTCTATATCTTTTCCTGCGACGATCCTCAGGCGCCGGAACTGCACAGCGACCCCGCCGCCCTTTCCTATGCACTGAAAACACTTGTCCGCCGGCAGCTGCTGATTCATCTGGTCCTCTTTTTGGTCTCTGCCGCCCTGACCACTGTGATCATCCTTTCAAATTGGAGCAAGTGCCTCTCCGACCTGCTTTTAATGGAGCACCCTCTAGTACCTTGGGTTCTTCTGATTTTGCTCGGGTGCACGGTTTATTTCCTTGTCATAGGCATTTTGAAGGTCAGACGGCTGAATCGAACGCGTGACCTTTTGGAGCAGGGCCTGGTCCCCAAAGCGGGCCGGCGGCACTGGCGGCCCAATGTGCCCTATTTGGCTCTCTGTCTGCCCATTATACTCCTGCTCAATCTTTCGCTCAACAAGGCTCTCTATTACTCCACGGTGGACTATCTGTCTTTATCGGCACTGGAACCCTCCCACCTCTGGCCCACCATCGCCCAGCTGGAAGCAGCCGGTCCCCGGCCTCTGGCGGAGGAACCCTCCGGCGACGGGTATGCCACGGTCAACCACTCCTGGTTCGCTCCGGTACAGGAGTTCATCGAAACAACCTATCACATCCCCTCCTTTGGCAACTACTGGACCGGCGTGCGGTACATTCAAGCCCGGTCCCCCTGGGCTGCGGAACGAATTTTCCAAACAGAGCTGGATGCCGCCGCCAACTATCTGGATAACTGGCTATACTGGAACGGCACCTTTCATATCGCCGATCTCCAGCCCTTCCAGCCCTATCGCTGGCCTGGCCTGGACCGGCTGGAGGTGGCCCAGTATACCCGGTGGGAGCGTGACTGCTGGAGCCTCGCCGTCCAGCGGGGAACTGATATTCTCGTGGTGGAGTACGTGGGGTACGCCCCATGGGAAAGCTGCCTTCCTCTGTTTTTGGAGGCGCTGGAACACCCTTTGAAGGGAGATGATTTAGGTTTATGAACGTATATAAAGTGACCCCTGTATCGCTCTATGACATCCAGGGGCTGGAGCAATGGCTCGAGAAACAGGCTGCCGTGGGGCGGTTCCCCCTTCGAGTTACGGGAGACTACACCCGCTTTGAACGGCGGGATGCCGTCTCTTCCGCCCGTTTCCGGCTGGAGCCCTCCAACGGGCAGGAGTTTGTGGAGCCGGAGCGGCTGGAGCTGTACAGCCAAGCTGGCTGGAGCTATTTTGGTACTGTCGCCCAGATGTATTTTCTTTTCTACACCTTCGACCCCGCCGCCCCGGAACTCCACACCGACCTGGTAACCCAGGGGCTGTCTCTGGAGTGGCTGGCTCAGCGCACTAAGCGGGCCCGCAGGAATACGCGAATCTGGCGGGCAGCAGTCCTCGGGCTGTTCCTGGCCGGGATTTTTCTAGGCTGGACCACGGACCCACGCCGTCTCCCGCTGCTGCTGAGGGACCTGTCCGGAAGCGCTCTGCTCTTCCTGGTGTTTTTCTTCTGGATGTGGCGGCGGGAGGAAGAAGAGGTCCGCCTGCTGTTGGATTTACAGAGCTCGTTGGAGCTGGGCATCTCCCCTGCCCCCAAACCGGCCATCCATTGGCACCAATGGATGGTCCCGCTGGCTCTCCTCACGCTGATCCTGCTGATTGGAGACAAACTCTATCAGTCGCCCACCTCTTTGGAGGGCTTCTCCCGGCCCTACGTGGATCTGGCTGTCCTGGAGTCGGAACCGATGGCCGAGTATCAGGAGCTGTTCCCCGAAGAACGCCCCCAGAGCTGGAACCGAAACACTGTCAGCCGGTGGTTTTCGCTCCTTGCCCCCAATCATTACACTGTAGAGCAGCACCTATACAGCTTCCAGGCAGGAACCAGTCCAGGCAGCCTCTCCCCCGAGGATGACGAGCACTTCCGGTACTCCCCCAGTCTGACAGCGGTCTACTTCCACCTGACGATCCCCCCTCTGGCCCGCACCATGGCCATGGCCCAACTGGCACAGATGGAGTTGGTCAACCTGCCCTGGAGCTATGAGGAGGTGGACTGGCCCGGCCTGGACTTGGCCGTCCTTGCCCGAAACCAGCGTGACGGCATATGGCAGATGGCTGCCGTGGTCAAGGGCAGCCGGGTGGCTGTCTTTCGCTACGCCGGCCGGGAGAATCTGGCTGACCACCTGGATGTGCTGGCATCGGTGGTATAACATAACACTAGGGGTGCACCGTGTGCACCCCTAGTGTTTTTTCAAAAGTTCTTCCGCCTCCCTCCGACTGTAACAGCCGTTGAGGACCGCCAGCAGGGCATTGGCGGACATATGCTCCGGCAGATTGAGTCTTTTGAGGAGGCTTTGCCGTTTCTCTCCGCTCCCCGGCCCTCCGGACAGCCCGGCGGCAAAGAGATCGGCTTTGGTCAGCGGCGGGCCGCTCTGTCTTTCCGGAGCATCCTCCTCCAGAAAGACAGCCCCCGCCCGGCGGAGGACCGATTCTATTACCTCTGGGGGCATCCCTTCCACCCCCAGCTTGCCCTCCTTTCCAGCTTTGCGCTTGCGCCGCTCCTTGCCATAGACATCCGGGATATAAGCGTGTTTGAGATACCGAGCGGGAATGGAACCTTTAATCCGGCTGCGGATAACAAAACCCGCTCCGTCGGAATCGGTAAGGACAATCAGTCCCCGCCGTTCCGCCGCCCGGCGCAGCAGGGCCATCTGTTCCGGATCTTTGAAGATTTGAAAGCCCCTTGTCTCCAAAATCAAGGTTTCCACCACTTGAGACAGGGTATTTTTGTCATACCGGCCTTCCACCACAATGGCCTCTCGGATGCAAACCATATCGTCCTCCTTACGCCATATTCGCCAGCTCCAACAGCAGGGTGGTCAGCAGCTCTCTGTCGTTCTGGCCGGCGGAATTCATGGCCAAATTTGCCTGAGCACACAGAATCACCGCCTTACGGCACCAGGGCAGCGGCAGACGGCGAGCACTGTTCATCAGCTGATTGGGTGAAAACCGCATCCCCCACAGCTTCCCCACATAGGCGGCGCCCTTCTGTCCATCCAGCGCCAGCCGCGCAGAGTACAGCTGCCGCATTTGTTTGCCCAAGGCGCCGATAATCTCATAGGAGCTCTTCTGCATCTGATACAGCTCCCCCAGGATGGACAGCGCCCGGTCATAATTTTTTTCACCGATGGCGTCTGCAATCCGGAAGACCACCGCACTGAGCTGTGGGGTGGCCACCGCCTCGATATCTCCCCGCGTGATGGCGGGACCCTTGGCATAAGCCCCAATCTTCTCAATTTCTTGTCCCAGATTCTGCATCAAGTCGCCGCACAGGAAAATCAGTTCCTCACACAGCCGGGGTTCGATGTCCTTGCCCAAAGCCCGGAAATGGGTACGCACCCACTTCACAAGCTGGTCTGGGTCCTGCCGGACAAAATTTACCGGGACGCCATACTTCTTCACCACACCGGCCAGCTTGGTTCTGGCATCCGGCTTGTAGTCGATCAAGTCGTAGAGAAACACCAGGCAGCAGTAGTCGGGCAGGTTGGACAAAATACGTCCATACTCCTCCCGCTCTTTTTCCCCCGCCTTGAAGATATCATAATCCGTGACTTGAACCAATGTCCGCTCCGCCATCATGGGCAGGCAGTCCACCGCCTCCTCCAAGGCGTGGGGCGACATATCTCTGGCGGTAAGGTCGTGGCGGTTAAACTCCCCCAGTCCCCCGGTGAGCACCGACTCCTGGAGCTTGCGCAGCCAACCGTCCCGCAGGTAAGTCTCCTCCCCATAGAAGATGTACAGCTGACCAGGCTTGCCGGCGGACAAGTCTCGCTTCAGCGATTCATAGCCAGAGGTATCCGGCTTTTTCTTTGGCGGCATGGGCAGTTCCTCCTATCCATGAAACAGGGCAGTTTCTTCTTTTTCCCGCTATTGCTCCTGGTGTTTTAGCTGAACTTCAACGGTGCCATACAGATCGGTGCGATAAATACCGGCCCCTGCTTCTTCCAGCCGGATCAGCGTGGACAGGTCCGGATGTCCATACCGGTTGGCCAGTCCCACCGAAATGAGAGCCAGGTCGGGGCTTACCGCCTCCAGCAGTTCTGGCGTAGTGGACGTTTGGGAGCCGTGGTGGCCCACCACCAGCACTTCGATATCCGGCAGTGACACCGCCTCCAGCAGCCGCAGCTCTCCCGCCCCTTCCATATCGCCGGTAATGAGCGTGTCCACCGCTCCTGCACTGGCCAGCACCGTCAGCCCAAGTTCGTTGGCGTTCCCCTCCTCTGCCATGGGCGGGAACACCTTCACGCCTGTATCCTTTGTCCAAGGGAACCAGGTTTCCTCCCGGATAAAACGCACCGGGATATGCTTCTTTTCTGCAATGGACACGATCTCCGCCCGCAGAGGGCTGTCCGGCTCCACATCGGGCAAAAGAATCTCCGCCACCATCATACGGTTCAATAGCTGAGGGATCCCATTGGCATGGTCGGCATGGTAGTGGGACACCACCAACAGATCAATGCGCCTCCGGCCCAGCGCCTGGAGATAGTTGGCGGCCACATCGCCCGGGTCGTCCCGACTGTCTCCGCCGCAGTCCACCAGGGTGAGAAAGCGTCCGTTCCGTACCAGCACGCTCTGTCCCTGCCCTACATCCAGAAGGGTCACCCCCATATCCCCCTGATAAAAGGAGGCACGGGTGAGGGTCACCGCCAAAATCAGCCCCGCCGTTCCGGCCGCCAGCGGCATCCACACCGGACGCCGGCCCCTTATCTGCACCGAGACCAGCACCAGTGCATAGACCAATACCAGCCAAGCCCGGTAGTACATCGACTCCAAAGACAGCGCCGCCAGGGCAGGCTGTGACAGCTCCTCCACCACCCACTGGAGATAATGGGCCAGAGCGGTGAAGGGAATTGCCGCCGCAGAGGCTGTGCCGGGCAGGACAATAGCCAGCGCCCCCACCCCCAAACCGCCGAGAAAAAGAAAACCGATTGCCCATAGGGTGAGCAGGTTGGACAGCGGCGCAATGAGGGAGATGATGTTGAAGTGGACCGCCACCAGAGGCACCGTAAGAACCGACGCCCCCAAGGTAGCAGACAAACTTGAGATCACAAAATAGGGGCCGGCCCGCAGCAGTTTCTGCCGCCAACCGTTTGGCCGGTGAAGCTCGTCCATTCCGGTCCGTTTCAGCAAATACGTCTGGATACGGTCGGACACCAGCAAGATGCCCGCCACCGCCGTGAAGGACAACTGAAGGCCCACATGGGCGGCGGAAAAGGGGTTGACCCACAACAGCAGGAGCAGCGCCAAGGCCAGCGCAGTCGGGCCGTCCCGCTCCCGATCCAGCAGGGGTGCAAACTGGAGCATCAGAATCATCACTGCCGCCCGAAGCACCGAGGGAGTGTTGCCCGCGATGCCGCAAAACAGTGCCACCCACACAATGGTGAACCATGCGGTAATCCGCCTCCCCCGGCCCAGCAGGGCGGTAAGCAGGCTGGCCAGAAAAGCCAGATGCATCCCGGACACCGCCACGGTATGGCTCAGACCGGCCCGCTCTAAGGAGGTGGTAAACTCGTCGGTGAGGCTGTCGCGGTTGCCCGTCACCAACGCCTTGACAAATCCGGATACATCTTCTGGAAAGGCGGCGTCAATTCCTGCTTTCAGGGCTCTGGCCGACCACGCGGCATAGTATTGGGGCGAAATATGCTTTGGACGCTGAATTTCCAGCCGCCCATACGCCTGTGCCCGAAGGAAAATTCCCTTGGCGGTGTAGTAGGTAATTCTTTGGCCGGAAAAGGTACGGTCCCCCAGTGTACAGTGGGCAACGGTCTCAATTCGGTCCCCGGGCCGCAGGTCCGCCCCCTGGCCGTCCACATAGAGGATAGCGGTCAGGTTCACCCAAGTCTCTGTCTCCGCCCTGACCACCACAGTATACCCGCCGTAGGTCCCCTCTTGGGGCCAGTCGGCCACCACAGCGGAAAGCTGGACCGTCCGGCCATCCAGGTCCTTCGCCGGCTGAAAAAAGACGGTCAAATACCCCGCCGTCCACAAAAAGCCAGCGGACACTCCGGACAGGATCAGCAACATCCGGGTCCGTGCTCGGCCTCCCTTCCGCAGAAACAGTCCTGCGGCCAGCGCACCCCCGGAAAATATTCCGCCCAGAGGGAGCAGAAAGGGATCCAGTCCGCCATAGATGGCGCTAAATATGGCGGCAGCGAAGGAGAACGCAAAGGTGGCCAGAATGCGCACAGTCCTCTCCCCTCCCGATGTATCTTATCCCAGCGTACCATGGTTTCCCCAAAAAAGCAAGGCGGCCCAGCTGGGGCGTATCCGCCAAGAAGCTGTCTTTGCTTGTTTCTCCGCCAAACCAAAGCGGCTTATGCGAACAGACCGTAAATCAGCCGAACCAACAGCAGAACCAACACTACAAAGAACATGGGACGGATCACCTTCGCGCCCCCCTTGAGTGCCAGGCCGGAGCCCACATAGTTTCCGGCAATGCCGCACAGCGCAGCAGGAACGCCAACCGACCACATCACCTTGCCCGCCAGAGCAAAGGTGACCAGAGAGGCCAGATTACTGGCCGAATTGGCTACCTTGGTATTTCCAGAGGCGGTAAGCAGGTCAAAGCGGCATAGTCCGGTAAAGGCCAGCATCAGGAACGTGCCTGCACCTGGACCAAAAAAACCGTCATACCCGCCAATCACCAGCCCAATTCCCAGCGCCATGGCCATAAGCTGTCCCCGGCTCAGCTCTCCGGAGCGGTCTTCCTGACCAAAATCCCGCTTTAGCAGCAGAAAGATCGCCATCACCGGCACTACTGCCAGCATGATATAATACAGCATCTGCTCCGGCATAATGAGATTGAGCTGGGCACCTACCCAAGCCCCGATCAGTGCTCCTGCCGCCCCGGCCAATGCGCTGGGGACATGGACATCTCCCCGCTTCAAAAAACGGCCGGTGGACAAAAAGGTCCCAAATGCGTTGCCGCACTTGTTGGTCCCCGAGGCCATGTGGGCGGGCAGTCCCGCCAGCAGATAGGCCGGCAGGGTAATCATCCCGCCGCCCCCGGCCACCGCATCAATCATCCCGCCCAGAAACACCAGCGGGCAGACGATCAGCCAAATGTGTGCTAATTCTTGCAGTTCCATAACAGCTCTCCTTGCGCATTTGCTTTTTCTTTTTAAAACAGAACTCTGTCACCGCTGTCCTTTGATCTCTTCCCAATACCGCCGGGCGGCCTGCTCTGTCTTGTTGTCACCATATTGGTAGTAGCAGGTTCCCACCAGCTCGTCCGGCAGATACTGCTGGGCTACCCAGTGGCGGGGGAAGCTGTGGGGATACTGGTAGCCCTGGGCTCGTTCCTGTCCAGCGGAGTCCGCATGGACATTTTGAAGCTCCCGGGGGATACTCCCAGTGCGCCCCGACCGGACGTCAGCCAGCGCGGCGTCGATAGCCATACAGGCGGAGTTGGACTTAGGCGCAGTAGCCAGCAGGATCACCGCTTCAGCCAGAGGCAGCTTGGCCTCGGGCAGTCCCAGCTGAAGGGCGTTGTCCACACAGGCTTTGACAATGGGAACGGCCATGGGATAAGCCAATCCGATATCCTCGCTGGCTGAACACAAAATCCGCCGGATGGCGGTAATCAGGTCCCCCGCCTCCAGCAGCCGGGCCAGGTAGTGAAGCGCAGCGTCCGGGTCGGAGCCCCGGAGGGACTTCATCAGAGCGGAAGCGATATCAAAGTGGGCATCCCCCTCTCGGTCATAGCGCATAGCCGACTTCTGAGCAGCAGTCCGGGCATCTTCCAAGGTAACAAGGAGCTTTCCCTGTTCCTGCTGGGCAGCGGTGAGGAGCAGTTCAATCGCGTTCATGGCTTTGCGCACATCTCCCCCGCAGGCGGCGGCGATGTGTTCCCGCACCCCCGCCTCGCAGACTGCCTCGGTTCCCAAACGCCGCTCCATAAGGCCAATGCCCCGATCAATGGCGGGGAGCACATCCTTTGCGGTTATCTGTTTAAATTCAAAGACGCTGGCCCGGGACAGCACCGCTCCAAATACAGCAAAAAAGGGGTTTTCCGTTGTGGAGGCAATAAGGGTAATCCGCCCGTCCTCCATAAATTCCAGCAGGGACTGCTGCTGTTTCTTATTGAAATACTGAATCTCGTCCAGATAGAGCAGTACCCCCTCTGGAGCCAGCAAAGTGCCAATGTCCGCCATAATGTCTTTGATGTCGGAAATCGAGGCGGTGGTGGCGTTGAGCCGGTGAAGAGGCCGGTTGGTCCGCTGCGCAATAATGTTAGCCACAGTGGTCTTCCCTGTACCCGAAGGGCCGTAGAAAATCAGGTTGGGGACATTGCCTCCCTCCACAATCCGCCGGAGCAGACCGTTTTTCCCCAAAATATGGGTCTGTCCCACCACCTCATCCAAGCTGTCAGGCCGTATCTCATCTGCCAAAGGGCGGTATGCCATGTTCTTCACGCCTTTCTCTGAACCGCCATCCCGGCAGCGGCCAGCATTTTATCTTCAAAAAAGTGGTTTACCAGCGCAACGGCCCGTCCTACTCCTACCATGGCCACCAGCGTACCAATTCCAATGCCCATTACTTCTCCGACAGCGGCCAGACACATGAGAATTGTAATCATCACACAACAAAAGTCGAAGCAGTTTTTCATAAATCCCTGCCCTTTTCCAAACCGGTCCGCCATAGCCTGCACAATACCATCCCCCGGATTGGGAACCAGGCGCATATTTACCGTCATTGCGATCCCGACCCCCGTGACCAACACCGCCGCAGTCAGTACCAGAAGGTTAGGCCCTAGCCCATGGTCCGCCGGGTCATAGGGGAATACCGCATCAAACAGATTCAGAACCCGGCTGAACACCAGACTAAAGGGGAGCTGAAGCAGGTCGGTCCACTGACGCCCCTTTCCCCTGATCACAAACTCTGCCGCAATAAAGAGACAGTATACCGCCAAGGTCGTATTTCCCAGGCTGACGCCCCAGATCTGCGACGCACTGAATGACAGCGACAGAATGGGCGACACGCCCAGCCCCGTTTTGGTGTTCAACGTGAGGCCCAGCGCCAGCACCAGAATCCCTCCCCCATAGATCAGCCAACGGTTTTTGTTTTTCATATCTCTTTCATCTTCTCTCTGTTCATATCGCAAATCAGGCCATGACTATCATCCCAGCGCCCCGCTGCACCATTTCAGCGCCTTCCGCCGCTGGCGCCAGTCGGGCATAAGGGCGTCCATTTGGGCATAAAAACCCGGTCCGTGGTCGTGGTGGAGAAAGTGGACCAGTTCATGCAGAGCCACATAGTCCCGCAGCTCCTCGGGACATCGGGCCAAAGCTGTATTCAGCGTGATATACCCCTGAGCCCAGTGGCAGTTGCCCCACTGACTTTTCAAGGAACGCAGCTTCAAAACGGGAACGGCCACCCCCAAAGGTTCCACCAGGGGATAGACCCGAACCAATGCTTCGGACAGCAGCCGGGCACATTCCTCCCGGGATACCGGGGGCAGCGGAGCGGACTGCTGCGCATCCTGGCGGGCAATGGCCTCTAAAATCCAGCCGCTTTTTTCCCTTACAAAGTCGTCCGCCTGTTTCAAGGCACAGGTTAAGGGAAGGGAGACCAAAATCTCCCCCCCAGCTTTGACGCGCAGATTTAGATGTTTTACCCGCTTTCGGGTCAGCGTATAGGTGATTGGTCCTTGCGGGGTATCTACCATGCGGAGCTGGGGCAGACTCCGCCTTACCATTTGTTCTCCACTTCCTCGGCAAAGCCCAGAAAATCTTTTACAAAGACCTCAGTTCCGTCATCCAGAAGGGCCAAACCGGTAAATCTGCCAAAGATCTGATGTTGGTCGGATTTGACAATTCCCACCGCGCTGGAACAGACAGAGCGGTCCAAAATGGGGTCAAAGCGCATCTCAAACCGGCCATCGTCGCTGGTAAACTCCCATTGTTCCATATACCGGCGCTGGCGCCGGCGGCCGGGGATCTTAAAACGCACCTTGGACAGCTTATGGGCCTTTCCATTGTAAAACAGCATATTTTCCGTGGCGGCGGAGGTATTCCCAAAGCCATAGCCCAGATTAAACCCAAAGGGAATTCCATCCGCTAAGCCGGAGGCAGAGGCCCAGTACCAGGTGTTGTGATAGGTCCAAACCCCCCTGCCCCAGTCCAGCACGCCAAAGGAGTCGGAGGGGTCCAGCATATACTCATCCTCCCCCACTGTCACCTTGCCCTTAGCCCGCATGCAGTTGATTTTTTGATTAAAATAGAAATGTCCTGGTTTGTCAAAGGGAGTACAGATGACCATGGACTCCTCTGGCTCTCCGGTAAGCTCAATGTAGGCGTCCAGAGCCTCCCGGCCCCGAAACCGCTCCATATGGGCGTAAAGCAGCCGGCGGTCCTCCTCTTTGCGGAAGAGCAAAGAATACCCCTTTCCTCCAGAGGCACAGTCCCCTGCTGCGGTAGAGGCGGGCATTCCAGTAGCTCCCATGGGCATCAGCCGCATGGGGCTTTTGGTAATCTGGGTCTTTTCCCAGAAGTCCAGCAGGGAGATGGAGTCCAGCCCCATATAGCTGTTGTCCGCAATGGTCAGGGCGAGGGCAAACTGCCCGTTCATCACTAAGTAATAGTCCCACTCTTTGATCCGCAGGGCGCTCCCTTTGATTTGGTTTCTGTCATAAACCGGCAGCAGCTTTTTGGCGTATCCCGGTTCCCGCAGATTGCCCTGCTCGTCCAGCAGCGGTCCAGTTACCGTGATTTCATGCTGTTCCATCGGCCCAGCCCCCTTTCGTACTCGCCCATTATACTGTAAAATTATAATTCCTGCAATCGTTTTCTTTCATCCCGTTTCCTATTCCTCTCCCTGGAGGGACGGCACCGTTATGTTCGGCTGAGGGACACAACAGCAGTTGGGCGTTTCTTTGGGCTGCACTCTGATTTTGTAAATTTCTTCTGGACCCTATGCAGCCGGCATATTGAAAAGCAAAATGGATTGTGCTATAAATATTGTGTCTGTACTTGCGGATAAGTACATTATTTTGTAAGGAGGAAGATCAACATGAGACTAAAAAAAGCGCTTTCCCTCACCCTCGCACTGGTCATGTCCCTGGCTATGGCTGTCCCCGCCTTTGCCGCCCCCATCACCGCCTATGGCGGAGATGGTTTCCCGGTTTATATCTCCGATGGCTCCAAGGCGGGCAAGCTCACTTACAAGGGAGCGGATGGCTTCACCTACGCTCGTGATCTGTACCTGGTCCCGGTGGGTGCTACTTTGTCCCTGGATTCAGGGGCTGAGACGTTGGCAACAACCTTTGTGTATCGCTTCTCTCAGGATGCAAGTGGAAACCTCCAGATGGGAAGCAGCAGCGACCCAGGCATACCTCAGTTTACCAACGGCTCTATCACCTTCGGCGCTGGACTGGAGGGCTACTGGTTCATCAGTGTAGGGGCAGTTTTCTTTGACGGTTTTATAATTAAAGTAGGCGATGGCGCTTCCACCACCCCCACTGAGCCCGAGAAACCCACTGAGCCTACCACTCCCGTGGAGCCTGAGAAGCCCACTGAGCCCACCACTCCCGTGGAGCCTGAGAAGCCCACTGAGCCCACCACTCCCGTGGAGCCTG
>CAMWBA010000032.1 GCA_947172355.1 uncultured Bacillota bacterium | reverse complement strand
CCGCCCACATACTGGCTGAGCTGGATGGAGGTCATGGGAAAGGTCTTGTCCGCCCGCTTGGTCTCCACCTTAAAGGTCTTTGCCGCAGACAGTTTAGTGCCCAAATACTCCTGGGCAGCGGCCAAAATGGCATCCTTGTCCTTCTCGCAGGCCCGAGCCCGGCTAAGCCCCACCACACCAAACACACGGGCCAGCACCGTCCAGGCCCCGTCCATATCACATTCGTCCGTCATGGGCTCCACATAGGTGGTGGACTGGCGGGTATACACCCGGAACTGGCCCAGATGGTTCAGCCGGCGGTAGATATTGGCCTGGAGCTTATCTTCAAAGCTGCGGCGGTTCAGGCCCTTCAGGACCATCTCTCCCAGTTTTAAGAGGATCATTTCATTCATTTCAATCACCCTTTATGCGTCTGTAGGGCGGTCCGGACCGCCCTACATCTCTTTTCTCTGCCAGTCTGGAATGGCTTTGGCCTGCTCATACAAGCGTATATAGCTTTGATGGCGGCTCTGGGATATCTGTCTTGCCCTCACCGCCGCAAGAACCGCGCAGCCCTTTTCCTTCACATGAGCGCAGTCTTGAAACTGGCACGCCCCCAGATAAGGGCCAAACTCCCGGAAAGCATATTGCAGCTCCTCTTTCCGGGCCAGTTCCATCTTGTCCAAATCGAAGGAAGAAAAACCCGGGGTATCCGCCGCCAGCGCCCCACAGGACAGGCGGAACAGCTCCACATGGCGGGTGGTATGCCGGCCCCGGCCCAGCTTGCCGCTGATTTCGCCGGTGGCAAGGTCAAACCCGGCCTCCAACGCGTTGAGGATGCTGGACTTGCCCACACCGGAATTTCCGGTAAAGGCACACACCTTGCCAGCCAGAAAGCGGCTCAGGGCCTCGATCCCCTCCCCTGTCCGGGCACTCATCCGCAGGGTGGGGAAGCCGGCCTTCTCATAGATGCGGGCCAAGTCCTCCCCCGGTTCCAAGTCACACTTGTTGACACAGACCAGCGTGTCGCACCCGCGGCTTTGGGCAATGGCGGCCACCCGGTCGATGAGGAAGGGATCGGTAGCGGGCACCGCCTGGGAGGCCACCACCACCAGCAGGTCAATGTTGGCCACCGCAGGGCGATAGAACTCATTCTTTCGGGGGAGAATCTCATCCAAAGCGCCGGCCCCCTCCTCTAACGGGGTAAACCGCACCCGATCCCCCACCAGCGGGCTCAAACGGTTATACCGGTGCTTCCCTCGGGCCCGACAGGAAAACACAGTCTCTCCGTCGTCCACATAGTAGAAACCACTGAGGGCTTTGACAATAATTCCTTCCCTCATGGAGCACCAAAGTTCACTGGCTGTGTAAACGCCAGTGTTCCGTCTACGTAGACCGCCAGCGTTTTGCTCCCTGTTCCGGAGACGGTGACATCCACCCAGGGGTCCATTGTGACATCTTGATTTTCGTTGTAGATTTCCAAGCCGTCCATCAGTACCCGGATGTTCACCATCCCACTGTATTGGGACATATTCAGCGTCTCGGTTTGGGTGATCTGCTGCGACGGCGGCTGGACGTCGGGAGGATCATCCACCACTGGAGGCTCCTGGGTGGCCGGGTCGGGACCCATACTGATAACCAGATTGACTTGGGTCCCCTCCGTAACCTCGGTGTTGGCCAGCGGATACTGACTGATGACCTTGCCCTTCGGCACCTCCGGGTCATAGATCTCATCCCGCCTTCCCTTTCCGTTCCCGTCCAGATTGTGCTGGCTGATGGTAATTTCCGCCAGTTCCCAGGTCATATCCACCAGATCCGGCATGGGGAAAGGTGTATCCTCCGGACCCAGGCTGACCACCATCTGCACCTCGGCCCCTGGGGAGAGCGCGACCCCCTCCAGCGGAGTATAGGAGATGATATGCCCCTTTTCAACGGTCTCAGAGTTGGCATATTGGGGTGGAATCACCGGCTTCAGCCCCTCCTGCTGAAGAAGGGCACAGGCGGCGGTGTATTCCATCTCGTCCAGCTTGGGCACATGGACAATCTCAGGGCCGCCGCTGATGGTCACAACAATCTCTTTGACCGTCTCCCCCACCTCTTTTTCCGCCTTCGGGTCCTGGTCAATGATAGTGCCAGGGTCGGCATCATTGGTGACAGTATCCCCTTGGACCAGGGTGAAGCGGCCCAGCAGCTCTGTGTTGTCCTTGATCTCCTCATACAGCTGGCCCACCAAATTGGGGACAGGGTAGGTCTCCGCCTTTGAAAACAGGCCGGCAAGGACTGTGTTGATGAGGAAATAGGCCACAACACACACAAACAGCAGTACTGCTACAACGGCAAGCAGGACGGGCCAAATGGCCCCCCGGCGGGGTGGTTCGTCCAAATCGTCCTCGTCGTCCTCATACCGGCGGCTGCGCCGCTGCACCCGCGGCTCCTCCTCATGCCGGCGTTCCGTTCCCCGGCTGGATGCTGTATGGACATGGCGAATCTGTGTGCGGTCCACATCCAGTTCCTCTTCCGGCTCAAACTCAGCCGCGTTGTAATCAAAATTGATATTTGGATTTTTGCGAAATTCCTCCAAATCGGTCAGCATGTCGTCCGCCGACAGATAACGGTTGTCCGGGTTGGGTGCCATTGCCTTCATAGTTATGGCCTCCAGGGCCTCGGGAATGGAGGGCTCCAGCTCCCGGGGAGACAGGGGGATGGAGTTGATATGCTGGATGGCCACTGACACGGGGGTATCCCCCTCGAAGGGAAGCCGTCCGGTGAGCATCTCATAGAGCACCACACCTGCGGAGTAAAGGTCAGACCGGCTGTCGATGTGGCTGCCTCTGGCTTGTTCCGGCGAGATATAATGGACAGAGCCCAGCGCCTCCTGGGTCAAGGTACTGTGTCCGCCGGAAGCCACCCGGGCAATGCCGAAATCGGCCACCTTCACGCTGCCGTCCCGCAGAACCATAATGTTGTGGGGCTTGATATCCCGGTGGATAATTCCCCGGCTGTGGGCGTGGCCCAGGGCTTTGGTGATCTGGGTGATGAAGTGGAGGGCCTCCCTCCAATTCAGTTTGTTGCCCTTCTTCTGCATGTACTGCTTTAATGTGATGCCGTCGATGAGCTCCATCACAATATATTCCAGCTCAGAGGAACGGCTCACGTCGTAGACTGCCACGATATTGGGGTGGGAGAGCATAGCAACGGCTTGAGACTCATCGTGAAACCGGCGGCGAAACTCGGCGTCCTGGGACAAATCCTCCCGCAAAATCTTAATGGCCACCAGACGGTTCAGCCGGTGGCACCGGGCCTTATACACCTTGGCCATACCGCCGGTTCCCACCAGCTCTAATATCTCATATCTGTTATCGAGTAATTTACCGATGTAATGATCCATGGTAAATATCCTCCCTTATCTTTCACTCAACAGGCCGTTGAACCGGCCAGCTCCAAAGTTATGCGCAAGGACCGCAGCGGTACATTGCCGCCACCCATTACCGCTTGACCAGCACCGCCGTCACATTGTCCGGCGCCCCCCGGCTGAGCGCAATATCCAGCAGCCGCTGGCAGCACTCCTCCTCTGCACCGCCGTGGATCACCTCGTAAAGCATCTCCTGCTCGTTGACCACATTGCTCAGCCCGTCGCTGCACAGCAGCAAATAGTCCCCCTCCGCCAAAGGCTGGCGGAAGCAATCCGCCATTAGGATAGGCTCCGCCCCCAGGGCCCGGGTAATCAGGTTCTTGTGGGGATGGGTACGGGCCTGCTCCCGGGTTAGCTCCCCCCGCTCCACCAGGTCCTCCACCAGAGAGTGGTCCCGGGTAACCAGAACAATGCCCTCGCTGTTGATATGATAGGCCCGGCTGTCTCCCTCGTTGAGAATGACAGCTTCCAGTCTGCCCGCCAGAGCTGCTACCATTGTAGTGCCCATACCGGCGCAATCCGGGTCTTGGACCGAGCGCTGGAAGATCGCCTGATTGGCCACTGAGGCGGCACAGCCCATACGCTCCTCCTCTGCATCCTGGGGACTCGCTTTCTGAAAGTGTTCCATGAACAGCTCCACCGCCATGGTACTGGCCACATTGCCTGCCCGGGCGCCCCCCATGCCGTCGCATACCAAGGCAATCACCCTGCCATCCTCCAGCACCTTGGCCGCATAGGTGTCTTGATTTTGTTGGCGTACCGCTCCGCGGTCGGTTACTCCCCATACCTGCATAGCGCTCAACCTCATTTCTGCCGGCGCCTTGGTTCCCTGCTCCGGCTCTTATGTCTCTTTCATCGCCTTGCGGCGCAGCTGGCCGCAGGATGCGTCGATATCGCCCCCCAGCTTCCGCCGGACGGTAACCGTCACACCCTGCCCCTCCAGCCGCCGCTGGAACGCCGCCACCCGGCGGCTGGGTTTCAGCGGACTCTCTTCCACCTCGTTGAGAGGGATCAGATTTACGTGGGCTGGAGCCCCCTTCAGCCGTCTGGCCAGCAGGTCAGCCTGCCAGTCTGCGTCGTTCACTCCGTCAATCACCGCATACTCATAGGAGATCCGCCGCCCGGTTTTCTCAAAATACCGGCGGCAGGTCTCCAACAATCTCTCCACGCCCACGCTCCGATTTACCGGCATAATCCTGGACCGTGTTTCGTCGTCCGGGGCATGAAGGGAAACCGATAAGGTTAATTGTAACTCATGTTGGGCTAGTTTGTCAATTTGTTCCGTTAAACCACAGGTGGACAAGGAGATATGCCGCATTCCAATATTCATCCCGTCTGGATGGTTCACCAAGGTCAAAAACCGCAAAACTGTGTCGAAATTGTCCAATGGCTCCCCAATACCCATTAAGACGATGTTTGAAACGGGGGCGCCGCTGTCAATTTGCGTAAATAAAACTTGATCCAACATTTCCGCCGGGGTCAGGTCCCGGACCTTGCCTGCAATGGTGGATGCACAAAAGGCACACCCCATCCGGCACCCTACCTGGCAGGAAATGCATACAGTATTGCCATGCTGGTAGCGCATCAATACCGACTCCACACAATTTCCGTCAGCCAGCTGCCATAAATATTTGATGGTGCCGTCCTGCTGAGACACCTGCTTTCGGGCCACGGTGGGAGGTGCAAGCAGGGCTGTCTCCTTTAGTTTCTGCCGCAGCGGCTTTGACAGGTCGGTCATCGCATCAAAGGAGGCAGCCCCGCGAGAAAGCCACTTAAAGATTTGCTTGGCCCGAAAGGCGGGTTCCCCCAGGTCCTTGAGCCATGCGGCCAATTCCTCCGGTGTCATAGATTTTAGGTCAACCAAAGAGTTCACCCCTCTTTGCGCATTTTACAAATAAAGAACCCATCCGTCTCCTGGCGGTGAGGCCAGAGGGTAAGCATCCCTTCCCCGGCGTCTCCAACATACTCAGGCAGGCAAAATCCCTCCGCCTGGAACGACCGGTGATCCGCCAAAAAGGCCAGTGCCACCGCCTCATTCTCCCGGCGCAGAAGGGTACAGGTGGAGTAGACCAGCACCCCGCCGGGGCGCACATACCGGGCGGCATTGTCCAGAATGGCCCGCTGGACCCTTGGCAGGTCCTTCAAGGGCTCCGGCTCCTTATAGCGGATATCCGGCTTTTTCCGGATGACCCCCAGTCCAGAGCAGGGAGCGTCCACCAAAACGCGGTCAAAGGCATTTTCCCACTCGGGGCGGAACACCTTGCCGTCGGCGGTCATGGGAACAAGATTGGAAAGCCCCAGCCGGTTTGCTCCGGCTTGGATCAGCTTCTTCTTATGGGGGTGGAGATCGCAGGAGACCACCTCCCCACTGCCCTCCATCTGGATGGCACAGGCAAAGCTCTTGCCGCCGGGGGCGGCGCAGCAGTCCAGCACCCGCATCCCCGGTTTTGGCTCCAGGGTCAGAGCCGCCAGCTTGCTGGCCGGGTCCTGGATGTAGAACAGGCCCTCCTGGAAAGCGGCCAGGCGGCTCAAATCTCCGGTTTTCTCCAACATCAGACAGTCCGCCAGCCAGGGATGGGGCCGTGATGTGACGCCCTCTCCCTCCAAGGCGGCGGACAGCGCAGATGCGGTCGTCCTCGTTGCGTTCACCATGGCGGTGATGGGGGCCCGGCTATTGTTGGCAGCAAGCAGCCCGGCGGTCTCGTCGCTGCCTAAAACGGCGAGAAAATCCTTCACCAACCACTCCGGGTGGGAATATCGAGTGGATAAATAACTCACTGTATTGTCCTGCGGGATGGTGGGCAGCTGTTTCAGGCTTCGCTCCAGACTACGCAGGATGCCGTTGACCATCCCCGCCGCCCGGGGATTTTTGCAGTGTTTCCGGGTCAGCTCCACTGAGGCGTTCACCGCTGCGCTATGGGGAATCTTGTCCAGAAAGAGCATCTGATAGGCTCCCAGCCGCAGGGCCTCCACCACCCGGCCCTCCATCCGCTTCAAAGGCAGGTTGGAAAAATGGGACAGATAAAAATCCAGCAGCAACCGGTTTTGCAGCACGCCGAAGCACAGCTGGGTGGCCAGGGCGCTGTCCCGGCTGTCCAGCCGGCCGGCGATCAGCCGCTTTTTCAAAATGTCATCCGACCAGCCCCCCTGCCGCTGGCAGTCGTTCAGCGCCAGCAGCGCTGTCTCCCGGGCGTCCATCCTTCTCACCAGCCTTTCTTCTTCTTTTCTTTTGAAAAAGAAAAGAAGCAAAAGAAAACTTTACGGAAAAACTTCGTTTTTCCTCAGCAAATCGCAACGGCTTTTTTCCCCTGTGAAGAGAAACGTTTCCGGCTGATAAGTCTCTCCCGGTGGTACTCCGTGCAGACCACAGTTCCATCCTCGAAGATATATTCCCGACGAAACAGATTCTCCGGCGTCCGACCTCTGCCGTAATAGTACCAGCTCCAGCCGATCCTCTCCGCTTTTTCCACATGAAAATCGTTCCAGACGTTGACGATACCCTTGGCCCCAAAAATCTCGCAGGTCTCGCCCTCGTCAAACTGTATCACAAGCAACTCTTCCGCTTCGTCAAAACTGGCGCTGACCGGCGTGTGAATGTTATCCATAGGCCGTCCAAACCAGTCCCCCCAGAAGCACAGAGACCCGCATTTTTGAATGGTCAAGGAATCCACCGCCTCTTGATTGCAAAGCCCCAGACATAGGGTCAAATCCTCATGGGTAATCGCCACCACCCAGTCCATCGTCTTATCGAAGAGATACGCGTCGATCTCCTCCCAGAGCTCCAGCTGCTCCACATAGTCCGCCACCGCGCCGAAGCTGGCGGCATACAGCATCCTGTCCCGTTCGGAATAAAAAAACACTTTTTTGTCCCTCGGGAGCCCCAGCTCTGCAATCTCCTCTGTGGGAATGCAGCGGGGTTGATACTGCGGAAGGTAGGCGTTCCACATCAGTCCGACCTGTTTTAACCGCGTTCGGTCCACATAGCGGTCTCGAAACCGCTCGATCAGCCATGGAGCGTTTAAAATTCGGCCGCAGGCCGTAAAGTCCAGCATGGTTTACACCTGAATGGGGTGCCCCGCCAGATAGGCGGCGGCGGTCATCCGTTTGCCGCCTGGGGGCTGGAGCTCCAGAATACGCAGAACATGTTGGAGCTCGCCACAGGCCACGTCGATCCCCTGCTTGCTGGCGGAAATGATAGCGCCGGGACCGGCGTCGGTGTGCTTTTCCACCACCTGAGCCCTCCATAGCTTCACCGGCTCGCCGCTGATGATGTCGGTAGACGCCCCCGGCCAGGGGTACAGGCCCCGGATCTGGTTGAAAATTTCCTGTGCACTCCGGGTCCAGTCCACCGGGGACATTTCCTTGGACAGCATGGGGGCCAGAGTGGCTTCCTCATGGTTCTGGGGGACACGTTGAGCGGTTCCAGCCTCAATTTGGGCCACAGCTTCCACTGACAGCTCTCCGCCCAGCTGGGCCAGACGGTCATACAGAGCGGCAGCGTCCTCCGTCTCTCCAATGGGGGTGGACCGCTGGAGGATGATGTCTCCCGCATCCAGGTCGTGGGCCATATGCTGGATGGTGACCCCGGTCTCTGTGTCCCCCCTGAGAATCGCCCAGTTGATGGGGGCGGCCCCCCGGTACTTGGGCAGCAGGGAGGAGTGGACATTGATGCACCCCTTGGGAGGCAGCGCCAAAATGTCGTCAGGGAGGATTCGGCCGTAGGCCGCCACCACGATCAGCTCCGGGTCCAGCTCCTTCAAAATGGCCAAAGCGGTCCCATCCTTCAGGGTTTCCGGCTGAAACACCGGGATACCGTGAGCCTGGGCCGCCTCCTTGACCGGAGGGGGCTGGAGCTTATTGTGGTGCCGGCCCACCGGTTTGTCCGGCTGGCAGAACACTCCCGCCATCGAATGTCCCGCCTTGAGCAGTGCCTCTAGGGAGGAGACGGCAAAGGCAGGGGTGCCCATCAATACAAGTTTCATCTGCGCCTCCTTGCTCCCCTTCTTCCGGTACGTTTCTTGGTTCCCCCTCCGGAGCCTGGTTCCTCTTCCGCCAGCATGGCGTCCACCTCTTCTGCGGTATAGAGCCGGTCCACATGCTCGTCGTACATGTGGCCCTCCAGGTGCTCCAGCTCATGGCAGAAGCAGCGGGCAGCCATCTCTGTCCCCTCTGTTTCAAACCAGTTTCCGTGGCGGTCCTGCGCCCGAATCTTCACCCAGTTGGGCCGCTTCACATAACCCCACATTCCAGGGATGGACAGACAGCCCTCCAGACCGTCCTGCTCCCCTTCCTGTGCCACAATTTCCGGGTTAACCAGCTCAACCATCTCGTCCACCTCTGGGTCGGGCACTACAATCACCGCCCGGCGGAGAATCCCCACCTGGGGTGCCGCCAGCCCCACCCCGTTGGCGTCTGTCAGCGTCTCTTTCAGATCATCCAACAGGTCGGCCAGCTTGCTGTCAAATTTGGTCACTGGGTGGCACACCTTGTTCAGCGTTGGGTCCCCCTGAGTCAAAATCGTCCTGATTGCCATACTTCCTTCTCCTTTGGGATTGTTCTCTCTTTTTTTCTTGTGACAAAGAAAAAAAGCAAAAGAAAACGTTGGAAAAAACTCCGTTTTTTCGATTTCTTCCTTGGTAAATGGCGGAAAGCCCAACGGCGATGGGGTTCGCCTCGCTAAGCGCCGCCCTGCGCAAAGTCTATGGTTCAGTTCCTTCTTCTTTCACAAAGGAGAGGGAACGTCTGGCCAACAAGGTCCGCTATCCGCCGTAGGGGTCTACGTCCGCGTAGACGGAAATTCCCTTGTTCTCCCGATCCTTGGAAGCCGCCCGGAGCAAATGGGCCAGCAGCGTCCGGAACGCCCGGTCCGTCCTTCCGGTGAGGGTCAAGCGGTATCGATAGCGGTTATTCACTTTGGCTACCGCCGCCGGGGCCGGACCCAACAGTCTCCACGGACCGGACAGCTTAGGCAGCTCCGCCTCCAGTGCCCGGCGCAACCGAGTACAGCACCGCAAAACGGCGGCTTCCTCCAGTCCGGAAGCGGTAACTACAACATGCTGTCCAAAGGGCGGGTCGCCCCGCAGGCGGCGCAGTTCAATCTCCTGCCCATAAAAACTGTCGTAATCCTGCCGGGCAGCGCTGCGGATCACATCATTATCCGGGGTAAAGGTCTGAATGACCGCCCGGCCCTGCTTTTCTCCCCGGCCGGCCCGGCCTACCACTTGGGTCAGGAGAGAAAAGGTCCGCTCCCCTGCACGGAAGTCGTCCACATAGAGGGAAAGATCAGGCGCAATCACCCCCACCAATGTCACATTCTCAAAGTCCAGCCCCTTCGCCACCATCTGCGTTCCCACCAAAACGGGGATACGCTCTTGCTGAAAACGGTCCAGCATTTGCTCATGGGGATGGGCGGCAGAAACCGTGTCCGTATCCATCCGAAGAATCTCTTCTCGAGGAAACAGCTCCCGCAGCTCCGCCTCCACCATCTGGGTTCCGGTCCCTACAAAGTTCAGCCGGCCTCCGCAGGACGGGCATTCCGCGGGCAGAGGTCTGGAAAATCCACAGTGATGGCACATCAGCCGGTGATTCACCGAGTGATAGGTCAGTTTGACGGAACACCGGGGACACTCAGGCACTTCGCCGCACTCTCCACAGGACACCATGCGGTTGGCCCCCCGGCGGTTGAGAAACAGGATGGCCTGTTCCCCCCGGCGAATATTCTCTTCCAGCTCCCGCCGCAGGACAGCGCTGATGGATGAGTCGTTTCCCTGACGCAGTTCCTCCTTCAAATCCACCATCAAGACCTGGGGCAACGCCCTCTGGTTATATCGGGTTTTAAGGGAAAACAGACCAATCTGCCCCTCCCGGGCTTGATACATCGTCTCCACCGACGGAGTAGCCGAGCCCAGCACCAGCAGCGCATTATGCTGCACACAGCGGTATTTGGCCACTTCCCTGGCATGATAGCGGGGAACATTCTCTGACTTGTAGCTGCTCTCCTGTTCCTCGTCCAGAATGATCAGACCTAAGTTGTCCAGAGGTGCAAAGACCGCCGACCGAGTGCCGATAACCACTGGGGCTTCTCCCCTGCGGACCCGTTTCCACTCGTCGTAGCGCTCCCCTGCCCGCAGGGAGCTGTGGAGCACCGCCACCTGTGTTCCAAAGTGTGAGGCAAACACCTTGAGCAGCTGAGGGGTAAGGACAATTTCCGGCACCAGCACCAGAGCCGTCTTGCCTCGAGCCAACGTCTGTTGAATCAGGCGAATATACACTTGGGTCTTGCCGCTGCCCGTCACTCCGTAGAGCAGGGCGGCGGCGGGCCCTTCCTGCCGGGCCAAGGCGTCCAGCCCCTCGAACGCGGTCTGCTGCTCCTTGTTGAGTACAACAGGCGGGGCCGGCTCCACCTCCTCCAGCGGCACCCGGCGCAGCACCTCCTGCTTCTCCAGCGTAAGAATGCCGTTTTTCTCCAAAGATTTGAGCGTCTGGGCCGAGGCTCCGGTAAAGTAGCACAGTTCTTTGGCGGACGCAGCTCCTAATGTACACAACAGTTCGGTAACTGCATATTGCAAGGGGGCCGACTTTCGTTTCGCGGCCATGATGGCCATAGCGTCTTCCGATGAGACCGCCAGCACTGCCAGCTTTTCTGTCTTGTCCCCCACGGCACGCTGGGCTGCCGTCTCTAACACAGCCACGCCGCCGTCCACCAGCCGCCGGATCGCGGGGTTGGGATCCTTGGTGCCAAAGGCCAGACGAATCTGCTCCATCTCTCCTTTTCCGCCCCAGCTCCACAGCAGGTCCAGCAGCTGGGTGACTGCTGCGGAGCCTTCGGCCAACCCATAGGCCCGCTCCCGGTCCACACCCGGCTGAATTGCCACGCGGTCCCGCAGGGAGAAATACAGCCCCGCCGGAAGCATCGCTTTTACACAGTCGTAGACGGTGCAAAAATACCGCTCCCGCATCCAAAGAGCCATCTGGATGGCCTTTCGGTCCAATACCGGCATCTCATCCAATACCGCCTGAATGGATTTCAAGGATTCCCCGCTGGATGGGCCCTCCCCAATGGACAGTACAATCCCGTCCGACCCCCGGTTCCCGGCTGCAAACGGGACCAAAACCCGCATTCCAATCCTCAGCCGGCCTGACAGTTCCTCAGGCACCAGATAGTCATAGGGCTTATCAATGGAGTACACCGCCCGGGCCACAGCCACCTTCGCTATTTTTCTCGACATGGCCGCCACCACCTAAACCTGCACTCCCGGCTCCGCATTCTTATGGGAAACCTCTGCCCCAGAGGGGGATGGAATTGGATCTTTGGGTAAATAAACACAGGGCCGCCGCCCTCAACAACCCGCTTTATTCGATCAAATCCAACAAAGCAGGGCGGCGAGGGCGCCGCCCCCAGCTATTACAGCTCCGTCTATCTCAATTCTTCCGGCTTGGTCTCCAGCTCGCCGTTGGCCACCGCTTGAATTGCGATGCTCACCGGTTTTTCGTCCAGGGGCTCGCCGGCCATCTCGGCATCGCGGGCAATGCGGCGGGCTTTACAGGCTACCACATTTACCAGCTCATAACGGCTGGGCACTTTTTCCAGCAGGTCTTTCATGGCAGGATACAGCATCATAGCAAAAACTCCTTTTGGTTCAAATATTGCAGGCAGGGCGCAGCACCATCTCAGCGCACCGCAGCCATTTATCAAGCGGGCCGCGGATAACCGGCCTCTCCCTGCTCTTATTGTTACGCAAACTGTGCAAGAATAGACTTCCGATGATCCACCTTACACTCTGCGGCGATGAGGATCGCCTCAATCTCCGCCACAGCTCCAGACACCTTGTCGTTAATCACCAGGTAGTCGTAATTCGGAATCTCGCGAAACTCCACCTTCGCCTTTTCCAGCCGGCCGGCAATCACATCCTCGCTGTCAGTATTCCGGCGATGCAGACGGCGGGAGAGCTCTTCAAAGGAAGGCGGGATAATAAAAATGAACAGAGCCTCCGGACACCGGGAACGGACCTTGGCCGCCCCCTGGACCTCAATATCCAGCAGGACATCAATGCCCGCATCCAGCCGCTCCTGGATCGCCTTCAAGGAGGTGCCGTAGTAATTGTTCACATACTCGGCATACTCCAACAGCTCGTCGGCGGCAATCATCCGTTCAAACTCCGCCCGGTCCACAAAGTGATAGTTCACTCCATCCTGCTCCCCCACCCGGGGCTGGCGGGTGGTATACGAAACCGAAAAGTAAATGTTGTTCCGCTGGCTAAACAGTTCGGCAATGACGGTGCTCTTGCCAACGCCAGACGGCCCAGACAACACAATCAGCTGCCCCTTCTCTTTTTTCATGGCTCCTCCTCCCCGCTGCGCGGCTCCTCCCCCTCCAGCCGGCCGGCTATGGTCTCCGGCGAAAGGGCGGACAATACCAGATGATCGTTGTCCAAAATCAGCACCGCCTTGGTCCGCCGGCCATAGGTGGCATCAATGAGAATCCCCCGCTCTCTGGCTTCCTGGGTCATGCGCTTGATGGGGGCGGACTCGGGACTGACCACAGCGATCAGCCGTTGGGCAGACACCAGACTTCCAAAGCCGATGTTTATGAGCTTCAACAGGGTTCCCCCCTATTCAATATTCTGCACCTGTTCCCGGATCTTCTCAATCTCCGCCTTGATGTCCACCACATGGCCGGAGATCTCCAAATCACTGCATTTCGATCCAATGGTGTTGGCCTCCCGATTAAACTCTTGAATCAGGAAGTCCAGCTTTCGGCCAGTGGCCCCGCCCTTTGACAGCATCCCCCGCAGCTGGTCGATATGGCTGTGCAGACGGACCGTTTCCTCATCTACCGCCACCTTGTCCGCAAAAATAGCCGCCTCTGTCAGAATACGGGCAGGGTCCAGCTGGGTGTTGGACAGCACCTCATTCATCCGCGCCTCCAGTTTGGCCCGGTACTCCGCAACCGTCTGGGGGGAACGCTTTTCCACCAGTGCCACCTTTTCCTCAATGGCGGCGGCCCGGGCCAAAATATCCGTTTTCAGCCGGTCTCCCTCCCGGGTGCGCATCTGGTCAAAGTCGGCCAAAGCCCGGTCCAGTACCGCGCAGATGTCCTTGGCCATCTGTTCCACATCCTCCTCTGCCTTTTCCGCCAGCAGGACTTCGGGGAACCGTGACAGCAGGGAAACCGAGATGTCATTGGACAGGCCGTAGTCCGACGCCAGCTGCTTCAGCGCAGCGTAGTAGCCGTCCGCCACCGGTTTATTGATGGAGACCTGTACCCGGTCAGCCCCGGCGCTGTCCAACGTAACAAACACATCCACCTTTCCCCGGGAAATGGTGTTCTGGACCCGGGTTTTGATCGCGTCCTCTGCGAACAGGTACAGCCGGGGGATTCGGACGTTGCAGTCCAAATAGCGATTGTTCACAGAACGCATCTCCACCGTGATGGTACAGCCGTTAAACGTCTCCTCCGCCCGGCCGTACCCAGTCATACTTTTGACCATATCATTCACTCCCTATTACGTGATAGATGGGGGCAATTTTCCGATCGCAGCATGGATCATGGGCCAGCCCCCGCGCCGCTTTGCGGCAGTTACCGGCGCAGATGGGTCCGCAGCCGTGAAATCACCTGGGACAAGCCCAGGTCGTAGGCAGCAAAAATTAAGTTGCCCAGAGCATAACACAGCAGGGTGTTCTCCTCCAGCCACCGGGGCACATTTGGCAGGAACAGCGCCTGGAATATGAACCAAAACAAGGTAAGCGTCAGGTTAAACCATGACAGCTTCAGCCCCCATTCCAGCCACAGGCGGCGCAAAGACTCAATATACCCCTTCGCCACCGGATACAGGCCTAAAAAGGCCAGAAAGAGCAGGGCAGTTCCCTTATCCGGCAGTAAAATCAGCCCCAGCAGCGAGGCCGTTGCCCAGCACAAGCAGCCCGCCGCCCTTCCGGCATACAGAGAAGCCGCCATAGGGAACAGACCGGCTGCGGCTGTCATACCGATTCGTCCGGAGGGGGTAATGCAAGCTGCCCACAACAGCACCAAACTCCCCGCAGACAGGACACCCCCCAGCGCCAGAGAGACATTCCGGTTTCGATCAGGTTTGGCCATCTAACAACGGCCCCCTCCACAACAGCAGTTGAGGCACATCAAGGCGGTACAGCAATCCATCGCGTCCATCCCTGTGCTGTACCCAACTGGACGATACCCTCCCATAGACCCCCGCTGAATCAAATTCAATGCTTGACGGTACTCCATATTATTGGGCTCCATCTGAACCGCCCGGGTATAATTCTGCATGGCCTCGTCCAGCCACCCCCTTCGGTAAGCAATGCTGCCGGACAAAAAGTACCACTCTCCGTTCTTCTGGCCCACTCCGTAGAGCAGCTGTTCCGCCTGTTCCAAGTCACCGGCGTTAATCAAATTCCGGATACGGGCATAGTCGGAGTTGGAGGCCGCGCCCGAAGACCATCCTGGCTGGTAACTACTTCCATAGGAGCCCCCGGAATAGCCGCCGGACCGCTGCTTGGTGATGGTGTCGTACGCCTCGTTGATCTCCTTCATCTTCTCCTCGGCCAAATCGGCCAGAGGATTGTTCTGGTAGTTATCCGGGTGATACTTTCGCGCCAGCTCCCGATAGGCTTTCTTTACCTCTTCATCGCTGGCATTCTGGCTCACACCTAAGACGCTGTATGGATCTCTCATGTGTTGTTTCTCCATATCTTTTGTTTTTTCATCTCGTGCCAGGTCCCATCCAAGACCGCCCTTTGCACCAGAGGCAGGCCGAGATATATAATATTTTCCAGCAGAGGGCGGCGGCAGCCGAACTCTCCCAATTGAAGCGCCGCCCCCATCATCTCCAGGGAATTTTCCATGGTCAGTCCCAGGGCTCCATCGTCTCCGGCGGAGCCGTACCGGGCTGCCACCGGGTTATACCGGCCAGCCAGCTTGTCCTCCGCCAAATCGTCCCGGGCATCGGCCAGGTAGATCCACCGGCCCAGATGATACAACAGCTGGGACAGCACCCGGCCTTGTTCTCCCTCCTGAGGTGCGGCGCCTTGAAGCAGCCGGGCAAAGGCATCCGCCGTCCGGTCCAGCGAGGAACACCCTTCCTTCTCCAGCACCGCCAGCTCTTCCAGGCATTTTTGTACCGTGCGGTCGAACTCCGGACGGCAGCGTGCCGCCGTTCGATAGGCCGGTCTTAGCAGTTGGGACAGCCCGCGAGCAGACAGTCCTCTCCAAAAACTCTCATCTTGAACCGAATCCCTCAGCTTCCACCACGCCAAAATCACGCTTTCATCCGCCGCCTGTTCCAACGCGGGACTGTTGGGACACATGGGCATGTTTCGCAGCGGATTGGCGTGGCACCGGCCCCGGCAGGGAGCAAAGCTGTCTTCCGGCTCCCAGAGAAGCAGCGCCAGAAAGGTACTATCGAAGGTGAGGAACATCGGAGCAATCAGCCCATACCGCCGCCGCAGACAGCGGCACAGTCCGCAGTAGGTGGCCCTATAAAGGTCAAAGTCCTTACATTTCAGTTCCGGACGAAAGGGGCGCACATAACCAAACATCCGCCCTACCGCAGCTGCTTTCGGATGGCGAACTCCGGTGCTTGGCTGGCAGAGATTGCCCGGTCCATAAGGAGGGCAGGCAGAAAACCCGCAGCCAGTCCCAGGACCGCCGTCAGCAGAGAGGTCAGTTCCCCCAGATGCAACACATTCACGCCAAGTGCATAGCCTGCGGCCAGTCCCACACAGGGCAGCAAAAACACTGCCACAGATGGGCTGAAATTATGCCCACCGGCGGGCTCCACCTCTACAAAGTCGCCAGGCTTGGCTCCAATCCCATTGGAGGCAAGGGCTAATATCTCTTGAGGCGGCTTGGCGGAACAGCCGGCGCAGGCGCCGTCACAGTGCAAGCCGCACTCCATCTGCCGTAAAAGGGAGACCTCTGCCACCCCGTCCTGGACAATTTTCTTCACAATTGCGTTTTGAACCATGGATATTCCTCGCTTATCTGCTCAAGTTCACGGAAATCTTGTAATCTCCGACCACACCTACCGTGCTGACCCCATGCAGATAGACCTGGGCCTGCACTAGCTGGGTGCCTTCGGTGGTTATATTGGACAAATCGGCCACCACTTGAATCTGGCTGACGTCAATTTGGGCCAGGGCTTCCGCCGGTCCCCGAACCATTACCAAAACACTCTGGGTTACCACATCTACGTTATATCCCTCCGGTGGGTTGATGGTTCTGATGTTGGTCGCCGCAAACGCCTCCATATCCAGTCCGGTCACCGTCACAGTAACGACAGCGGTGGTCAGACCGCTCTCGTTCACTAAACTGGGGTCCAGATTGATGGGGTAGGAAAAGGTATTGGTTCCCAGCACCTCGGACAGCTCCACTCGGCCCAGAGATATCTCCTCCAGCCCCTCCATGTCCGCCTCTGCTCCAGAGACCACAATGCGTTCGGGCTCAATGTTCACGGTGGCGTCCTCCGGCCAGGCGCCGCCGCCAGCCACAACGTTGACGCTCAGCTTCACCTCTTTAGTCACCACCACCGGCACCACGACATAGGCTGTCTCAGCACTCATGGTGATCTCCAGGTCGGTGAGAGGCTTCCCATCTTCATCCAGCGGAGTGAGCGGCAGATCTCCGACGAAACGTTCGTCCAACTCGTTATCCCGCAAAATGGCGGCCACTGAGGCCACCTGATTCACCTGCTCCACCGGCCCGCTGACAATCACCTGCTCCGGCTCCACCGCCGGAGTTCCCATTTGATACCCCTTTGCCACCCTGCCCTCCAGATGGAACTGCACATCAAAGGGCTTAGCAAAGAGCTTTTCCACCGTTACCGTGATGGTGGACGGCTCCTGATTCTGGAGGAACACTTCTTCCGAATTGAAGTTCTCAGGCCATGAGGGTCTGTACTTCAAGGTATTCTCCCCCTCCACACAGCGCGAGACATCCACCACAACGGATAACTCCCCGCGTTTGCGGAGCAAATCGGTACGCACACTGTTGGCGCCCTCCACATGGAGCTCCACCACCTGAGGGGAGATATCCGAAATGGTCAGCCCCTGACTGGTAAGGACGCTGGTTCCTGTGGTCTCCACCTGTACATTATGGATGGAGGTGACTCCATTGGGGTCTACCGAAGCCCGCACATAGAACCAAAAAATAATCGCCAGCAGCACAGACAGCAAAATGTATACCCACCGGCTCTCTTTCAGCCGTGCCATCATAGTCCGTCACGCTCCTCCCTCCTGCCGCCCAGCAACAGACCCACCATGGGAAACTGGCTGGTTTTTTTCTCATTTTGTTTGTCGTTCATCAGTTCGTTGCGCAGCAGCCGCTCCAGGGTCTCCGGGGCCAGATGCCGCTTGAGCATCCCGCCCACCGCGGCCGAGATCGAGCCTGTCTCTTCGGAGACAATGACCACCACAGCGTCGGAGTGCTCGCTCATGCCGATGCCCGCCCGGTGGCGCATCCCCAGATCCCGGCTCAAATTTACGTTGCTCGACAAGGGGAGCATACAGCCCGCTCCCACAATACGGCCTTCCCGGACGATGACCGCCCCATCGTGCAAGGGCGCTTTATTCCAAAATATGTTTTTCAGCAGCTCGCTGGACACACCGCAGTCCAGGGCGGTCCCCGTCTTGATCACGTCGTCCAGCAAATTCTGCCGCTCAAAGACCATCAGGGCCCCCACCTTATCCCGGGACAGGTCGGTGTATGCCTCGGTAGTCTGACTGATGGCGGTCTCCATCTCCTGTCCGGCCTCTTTGGCGGAGGCAAAGACAAAGCCCAGCCGTCCGCTGCCCATCCGCTCCAGAAAACGGCGGATTTCCGGCTGGAACAGCACCACCAGCGCCAAAAAGCCCCACTGTACCACCTTATCCAGCACAAAACTGGTGGCGGTAAGTCCAAGGACGGAGGAGGAGGAGACAAACATGACCATCATCAAAATCAGTACGCCCCACATCACTCGTCCGGAGCTGGTCTTGCGCAGCATCCACAGCAGCTTATAGATGACAAAGGCTAAAATAGCGATATCCAAAATGTCAGTCAGCTGAATCTGAAGAAGAGGAAAATTTGACTGCAAAAATATCTGGGCACTATGAATAAACTCTATCACAGGGATCACCTCATTTCTGCACATGGGAGCGCAAGGTACTTCATCATGGTATTATACGATATTTCCCCCAACTTGGCAACCGAAAAGACAAATTATAGAATGAAATTTTTTTGAAGGCCGGAACAAAATATGCCGCCCCAAAGAGGGCGGCAGGACACAGCCTCTCTTTTAGGGCGGCATATTCAGCGTTTCTGCGCCGAAACCTCCCGAATGGTCCGGAGAAACCGTTCCGCTTCTTGGGCGGTGTTGAACACAGAAACACTGGCCCGCAACGTACCGGTCTCCAGGGTTCCCGCCGTCTCGTGGGCCAGCGGAGCACAGTGCAGTCCGGCCCGCAGAGCAATCCCCCGGTTCCCCAGGGCTTCTCCCACCTCTTCGCAGTCCCGGCCCGCCAGCCGGAAGGAGATCACCCCGGCTTGAACGCCAGGGTCTTGGGCCAAAAAGACTTCCGCTCCAGGAATGGTCCGCAGCCCCTTCCCCATCCGGCGGATGAGGGCGGACTCCTGCGCGGCCACCTGCTCTACCCCCCGGCGTTCCAGGAAGCGCAGCCCTTCCAGCAGTCCGGCAATGCCGGCAATGTTGTGGGTACCTGCTTCCAGACGGTCAGGCAGAAAGTTTGGCATGGTCTGCCGTCTGGATTCACTGCCGGTTCCTCCCTCCAACAGAGGCGCCGGATCTGTGCCGCACAGCAGCAGTCCAGTGCCCTGAGGACCGTACAGCCCCTTGTGTCCAGGCATGGCTATAAAGGCTGCTCCCAGCGCACCAAAGTCCAGAGGCAGACAGCCGGCAGACTGAGAGGCGTCCACAATCAGGGGAATCTCCCGCTCCCGGCACAGAGCGGCAATCCCCTCAATGGGCAGGATAAAGCCAAAAACGTTGGACACATGGGTGCACACCGCCAGGTCTGCTCCCCGGCTCAGTTCCCGGCGGAACGCCTCCAGTGCGGCCTCCGGATGAAACAGAGGACTGCGCGCCACCCGCAGGTCCGCCTCCAATGCGTGGAGAGGCCGGGTGACGGCGTTGTGTTCATAGCCGGACACCACCACCCGGCTCCCTGGCCGGGCCAAAGTCTTGATCGCAATATTGAGACCGTGGGTGGCGTTGAAGGTAAACACCACCCGCTCCGGATCGGCCACACGAAACAGCCGGGCTGCCGCCTCCCGGCAGGCAAAGGCGGTATCCGCCGCTGCCATTGCAGGCCGGTGCCCCCCTCGTCCGGGGCTGGCCAGATGGTTGATGGCCCAGGCGGAGGCAGAAGCCACAGCCCGGGGCTTTTGCAGGGTGGTGGCGGCGCTGTCCAGATAAATCACAGGGCCACCTCCTGATAGCTGCCGTCTCCAGCGGTGATATAGATCCGCTTGGGCGTCAGCCCTGCCCGCTGTAAAATCCGCAGAGAGTCGGGCAGATTTCGCTGGGATATCTTAACCGAGTGGCTGCATCCCTCCCCCGCAATGCTCTTGGGGGAGCGCAGAATACGAGTTGTGATACCTGCCCGTTCCAGCGCTGCGGCAGTACGCTGAGCGTAGGTCAGTGAGCGGCACACAATAAGATAATAGAGCATGGCTTGGTTCCTTTCCTGGGGCCGTAGCAGTCCGCCCCGCAGAAATTGCCGGGAAGGGAACTGCCGTTCCCCTCTCGTAACCAACCTATGCAGCTGCCCTGTCATTTGATACCGGCCCGGCTCTTCCGGCCGCCAAAATTCTTCCCGCTATCCTAACTCCTCCAGTTCCTTCAGCAGTTTCTGATCCTCCTTTGAAGACAAATCCAATTTCTCATATAAGTCCGGCCGGCGTGTTCTGGTCCGGAGAATTGCCATCTTCCGCCTCCACTGCTCCACCTTGGCATGGTTGCCCGACAGAAGGATGGGCGGCACCGCACGGCCATGCCACACCTCCGGCCGGGAGTATTGGGGGGCTTCCAGCATCCCATTCCAGTGGCTCTCGTTCTCATAGCAGGAGGAGTCGGACAGCACGCCGGGCACCAGGCGGCACACCGCATCGGCCACCGCCATGGCAGGAATCTCGCCCCCTGTCATCACAAAGTCCCCCAGGGAGATCTCCTCGTCCACACATTCCTCAACAAAGCGCTCGTCAATGCCCTCGTAGTGTCCGCAGACCAAAATCAGGCGGCTGTAGTCTTCCTTCAGCCGCCGGGCCTCCGCCTGGGTGAAGGTTTTCCCCGCAGGAGACAGGTAGATCGTGTGGATCCGCTCCCCCGCCTCCTGGCAGATGTGTTCCCAGCACCGAAACAGAGGGTCTGCCTGCATCACCGCCCCCCGGCCTCCGCCGTATGGGTAGTTATCCACCTGTCTCTGCTTGTTCACGGTATAGTCCCGGATCTGGTGGCACTCCACCCGGATGTAACCCCGCTCCTGGCCCCGGCCTAAAACAGATTCGCACAGCATATCCCCTACTACATCGGGGAATAATGTCATAATATCAATATGATACATGGCCGCTCCGCCTTTCTCAACGATGTTCCAGGCAATATTATACGGGATTTTCCCCTCTTTTGCAACGGATTCCAGATAAAAATGCTATCGCATTTCCAGCCGATTTATGCTATGATATGGAGCGACATGATTTCTGTACGAAAGAGAGGTTTTACCTATGTATTGTACCCGTAAGGTTACCGACGACCTCATTTGGATTGGCGCCAACGACCGCCAGCACCCCATCTTTGAGGCGGCCCACCCCGTACCCCGGGGGATGTCTTACAACTCCTACCTGCTCCTGGACGAAAAAACCGTTCTCTTTGACACGGTGGACCGGGCGGTTCAGACCCAGTTTTTGGAGAATCTGGAGTATGCTCTGAACGGACGCAAGCTGGACTATATCTTTGTCCACCACATGGAGCCCGACCACGCTGCCACTTTGGGGGATCTGATGCTCCGCCACCCTGAGGCCCGCATCGTGTGCAACGGCAAAGCCATCAACATGATCCGTCAGTTCCACGCCGCCGACCCCAAGCATGCCATCCTGGTGGGCGAAGGAGACACCCTGTCCACCGGCAAACACAACTTCACCTTTGTGGCCGCCCCCATGGTCCACTGGCCGGAGGTGGTGGTGAGCTACGACTCTACCGACAAAATTCTCTTCTCCGCGGATGGCTTCGGCTCCTTCGGGGCTCTGAACGGCGTCCTCTTTGCCGACGAGGTGGACTGGGAGCGGGACTGGCTGGACGAGGCCCGCCGGTATTACACCAACATTGTGGGCAAGTATGGCCCCCAGGTCATGGCTCTGCTGAATAAGGCCTCCAAACTGGACATTCAAATGATCTGCCCCCTCCACGGCCCTGTGTGGCGCAGGGATTTTTCCCGGATTATCGACCGGTATGTCAAGTGGGCCTCCTATGAGCCGGAGGTCAAGGGGGTTGTGATTCCCTTTGCCTCCATTTACGGTCATACCGAGACCGCTGCCAACGTTCTGGCCTGCCGGCTGGCCGAGCTGGGCGTACCCGTTCAAATGCACGATGTATCCGTCACCCACTACTCCTATGTGCTGTCCGACTGCTTCCAATACAGTCACATCGTTTTCGCCTCCCCCACCTATAACAACGGCATTTTTGACCCCATGGAACACCTGCTCCGGGACCTGGCCCACCACAACCTGCAAAACCGCAAGGCAGCCCTCATCCAGAACGGCTCCTGGGCTCCCTCCAGCGGCAAACTGATGGCGGACATTTTAGGCGGGATGAAAAACATGGAGATTCTCGAGACCCCCATCACCCTCAAGTCCGCTCTGGCTCCTGGTCAGGAGGCGGAGCTGGATGCTCTGGCTCAGGCTCTGGCTGCGTCGGTGAAGGGGGAGGAACCTGCCCCTGTTTTTAAGGATGCTCCCAAAGCAAAGGGCTTTGTCTGCAAGATCTGCGGTTTCATTTATGAGGGTGATACCCTCCCTGCCGACTACGTTTGCCCCATCTGCCGCCGGCCGGCCAGCGACTTTGAACCGGTTCTGTAACCGGTCTGTCTCCCGTCTCATGCCCCAAACAGGAAGGACATCCAGCCGGATGTCCTTCCTGTTTTTATATCTTCATAAACTCGCTATCCCTTATGAACCGCCAGATTTTCCAGACTCTGTCCTTTCAGCGCCCGTTCCAGCAGCTCGGGCAGCCGCTCCGGGGCACAGGCAAAACAGGGAATCTCCATTGCGGCAACCCGCTGGGCGGTCTGGGCATCATAATAGGGCTTGCCCTCATCGGCAACGGCCAGTAGAACAATCACTGTCACCCCGGCGCTTTTCAGCTCCTCCAGCCGCCGGAGGAGGGCCGCCCGGTTTCCCCCCTCATCCAAATCGGAGATGAGGAAAAACAACGTTTTTGAGGGTGTTTCCACCAGTTCCTGGCAGTATGCAATGGATTTTGCAATGTCGGTGCCGCCCCCCATCTGAAAGCCGAAGAGCAGATCCACCGGGTCCTCACACAAGGCGGTCAGGTCCATAATCTGCGTGTCAAAGGCCACCACACTGGTACGCACAGCGGTCATAGAGGCCAGCACGCAGGCCATCACTGAGGAGTAGAGAATGGACTGACCCATGGAGCCGCTCTGGTCGATGTCCAAGATGACATGCCACCGGTTGATGCGGCTGGCGCGGTCGAAAAACCATACCCTCTCCGGAATGATGGTCTTCAGCTGCGTGTTGTAATTTTTCAGATTGCGGCGGATGGTGTAGGGGAAGTCCAGGGCGGAGGCGGAGGGCAAAGGCGAGTGAGCCCTGCGGTTCAGGGCCGCTGTAACCGCCCGGCGCACATCGTCCTCCAGCATCTTATTGATCTCCTCCACAATCTTTCGGATAAATTTCCGGGCGGACTCTTTGGATTTTTTGGGAATCTGATCTTTGAGCATCAGCAGCGTGGAGGCCATATTCAAATCGGGCTCCAGGTTGTCCAGCAGCTCGGGCTCCAGCAAAAGCTGCTTCAAACCCTTGCGCTCGATGGCATCGTTCTGCACTACCGCCACCGTCTCCGGGTCAAAGAGGGAGCGCAGGTCCCCCAGCCACTTGGACAGCAGCGGCGCAGAGGGTGCCTTCCCCGCACCCCGGCCGGGACCGCCTCCGCCAAATTCCTCGGGACCGCCGTAAATGGCCCCTAGGGCGGAGTCCATCAGCAGCTCCTCCATACTCAAAGGGACGCCCCCCATCCCCGAAAAGGACTTGTCGGTCTCTGTGCCCAAAATCAGCCGCCAGCGGGAGAGCTGTTCGGTCATATCATGCACCCCCCTAAATATCATCAAAGTCAAAGTCGGACAGGCTGTCCAGCACCGCCTGTTCCGCCTCGGTCGGCGCGTTCATCAGCACCTCCGCCGCCTGTTGGGGATTGACGCCCCAAATTTCCCCCAGGTTTTCCGCAATGTCATTTTTTTCGGAGGGGGAGAAATCCGCGAAGGCCCGGCGGAGAAAGACCAGCGCCCGGCGGAACGTCTCATCATCCAGCCCGGAGAGGTAGCGGTCCAGCTGCCGCCACAGGGACAGACGGGCAATGAGGGCTCTGCGGTTCTTC
>CAMWBA010000031.1 GCA_947172355.1 uncultured Bacillota bacterium | reverse complement strand
GCTCTTCCGCGGGGGCCTTCTCCACCAGCTGGCCCAGATACATCACGGCAATGTCATCCGAGAAGTAGTTGACCACCGACAGATCATGGGTGATAAAAATGTAGGTCAGCCCCAGTTCCCGCTGGAGCTGCTTGAGCAGATTGAGAATCTGTGCCTGGATGGATACATCCAGGGCGGACACCGGCTCGTCACACAGAATAAACTTGGGGGACACCGCCAAGGCCCGGGCAATGCCAATGCGCTGCCGGCGGCCCCCGTCCAGCTCGTGGGGGTAGGCGTTGTACAGCCGGTCCGCCAGGCCCACCGTGTCCATCAGACTCCGCACCCGGGCCTCAATCTCATTCCGGTTCCGGATCAGCTTGTGGGTGAGGATGGGTTCGGCGATGGTCTGGCTCACCGTCATCCGGGGGTTCAGGGAGGAGAAGGGGTCCTGAAACACAATCTGCATATCCCGGCGCATTTTGCGCAGTTCCCGGTTGGACAGCTTGTTTACATCCACCCCGTCAAACAATATCTCACCGGAGGTGGGCTCGATCAGCCGCAGAATGCACCGCCCGGCGGCGGATTTTCCGCAGCCGGACTCGCCCACGATACCCAGCGTTTTGCCGCGCTGGATGGTAAAGGACAGAGCGTCCACCGCGTGAAGAACGCCCTTGGGAGTGCGGAAGTACTTTTTTAAATTTCGGACCTCCAAAATCGTGTCAGCCATTCTGGCGCCCCCTCTCAATATGAAATGCAGGATCGTCATAGGCGCTGCACAGCACCCGGTGTGTGCCGCCGAAGCGGTGTTCCTGGGGCGGCATCTGGGTGCAACGCTCGGTGGCGTAAGGACATCGGGGGGCAAAGGCACAGCCTTCCGGCAGCACGCTGGGGTCGGGCATCTGGCCCTTGATGGGCTTCAGCGCTCTGGCACGGTCCCGGATGTTGGGCAGAGAGTTGAACAGCCCCTCGGTGTAAGGGTGGCGGGTGCGGTTGAATACATCCTCCAACGTGCCGTATTCGATGATGCGGCCGGCGTACATCACCGCTACCGCGTCGCAGCTCTCTGCCACAATGCCCAGGTCGTGGGTAATCATAATCATAGAGCTGCCATACTGCTTGCGCAGAGCGGCCATCAGCTCCAGAACCTGGGCCTGGATGGTCACATCCAGGGCGGTGGTGGGCTCGTCCGCGATGAGCAGCTTGGGATTGCAGGTCAGAGCGATGGCGATGATGACCCGCTGCTTCATGCCGCCGCTGAACTGGTGGGGGTATTCATTGGCCCGGCTGCCGGGGATGCCTACCAGCTCCAGCATCTCCTTGGCACGCTCCATGGCCGCCTCCTTGGCAGTATGTTCGTGGATCATCACACTCTCGGCGATCTGTTCCCCCACCGTAAATACCGGGTTCAGCGAGGTCATAGGGTACTGGAAGATCATGGACACATCCTTGCCCCGGATCTCCTCCAGCTCCTTCGCTGAGACCGACATCATATCGTGGCCGGCCACTGTAATCGTGCCCGACTTGACCACCCCGGGCGGGTCCGGCACCAGCCGCAGAATGGCCAGGGCCGCGGTGGTCTTTCCGGCGCCGGTCTCCCCCACCAGGCCCAGGGTCTCGCCCCGGCGCAGCTGGAGGTCGATGCCGTTGACCGCATAGACGGTCTCCTCCTCCAGCTCATAGTGGACCACAAGGTCCTTCACGTCCAGAATCAATTCTTCCTTCATGTGTCCGCCTCCCTTATCGTTTCTTCAGCTTGGGATCCAGGGCGTCCCGCAGGCCGTCCCCCAGCAGGTTGAAGGCCAGCACGGTAATCATAATGGTCAGGCCGGGGAACAGCGTGAGGTAGCCATAGTCCCGCATAAAGCCCCGGCCGGCGGACAGCAGGCTGCCCCACTCGGGGGAGGGCTTTGGAACTCCCAGCCCTAAAAAGCTCAGGCCAGAGGCGGAGATAATCGCGGAGGCGATCCGCAGCGTCACCTGTACAATGATGGGGGACAGGCAGTTAGGCAGTACATGGCGGAATATAATGCTGACATTAGGCCGGCCGATGGCCCGGGCCGCCTCCAGATACTCCTGGTTGCGCACCGTCAGCACCGAGGCCCGGGTGATGCGGACAAAACCGGGGATACTGGTTACCCCCACCGCAATCATCAGATTAACGGCGCTGCTGCCCAGCACCGAGACAATCACAATGGCCATCAGCATATAGGGCACAGAGGCAAAGATATCGGTGCAGCGCATAATTACTTCTTCTACAATGCCGCCATAGTACCCCGCAATAGCCCCCAATACCACACCAAACACCAGGGCGATCAGCACCGCCACCGCCCCGATGGCCAGGGAGTAGCGGGCGCCGTACAAAATGCGCACCAGCATGTCACGGCCCATATCGTCGGTGCCGAAGGGGTGCTCCCAGCAGGGGGCCATCAGCCGCTCCGGCACGTTGGTGGCGATGATCTGGGCCTCATAGTCAAAGAGGACATCCGCAAATACGCTGATAAACACCAAAACCAGGATGATGAACAGCCCCAGCATGGCCACTTTATTTTTAGACAGACGGTGCAGAACATCACCCGTGCGTCCCCGTCTCTTTTTGCGCTGCTTGGTTGTTTTATTCACTGGCATGTTCATCCCTTCCCTTTCGAAGCATAGCGGGCCCGCAGCCGGGGGTCTACCACGGCGTACAGCAGGTCGACGGCCAAAAGCAGCAGACTGACGATGATCGTTGTCATAACAATGCTGCCGGTGACCATCGGTGTGTCACGGGAGTTTACCGAATCCACAATCAAACGGCCGATGCCGGGCCAGGAAAAGACGGTTTCGGTCAGTACAGAGCCGCCCAGCATGGCCCCCAGCTGGGTGCCGCTGATGGTAATGATGGGAATCAGCGCGTTTTTCAGGGCGTGTTTGCGGATGACGGTCCGCTCATTGACCCCCTTGGCCCGGGCGGTGCGCAGATAGTCCTGCCCCAGAACGTCCAGCATGGACGAGCGGGTGGTCCGGGTGATGGTGGCAGTAAAGCCGGTGCCGGCGGTGATGGCCGGAAGAATCAGACTCCTCAAGCCATCGTCAAAGCCCCCCGAGGGGAACCATCCCAGACCATTGGACAGGTAGATAATCAGCAGCAGGCCCACCCAGAAGTTGGGCATGGACAGCCCCAGCAGAGCGAAGACCATGGCCAGATTGTCTCGGATTGACCCGTTATGTACCGCCGATATCATGCCCAGAGGCAGCGATATGCCAATGGCCACAAGGATGGAGGCGGCGGCAAGGGCCAGCGTGTTGGGCAGAGCGTTCAGATAGGTGGCCATTACGTCCCGGTGGGAGACATAGGAGGTGCCCAGGCTGCCCCGCACCAGATCTGTCATATAGTTGGCATAGCGCACCAGCAGAGGCTGGTCCAGTCCAAGCTGATGCTCCAGCATCATCAGGTCTTCTTCGGTGGCCCCCTCCGGAGCCAGGTAGTCTACCGCGGTCCCGGGGGCCAGATCCATGGCAATGAAAATCATCAGTGAGACACCGAGGATGACCGGAATGATCATTGCCAATCGTTTCAGTGCATATTGATACATAGTTCCTCCTTATCAGCCCGAACACAGGAACGCCCCGCGTTCCTGTGTTCGGGTGTTGGTTCTCCTGACGAGGGTTCCTGGGGCGGAATTACTCGGTCACGTAGGAGTAGGCGTAGTAGAAAATTCCGCCGGTCTGGGTCATAACGTTGCTGAAATTCTTATTGGTACCCCAGTAAATTACGTTGTAGTACAGGGGGATATAGGGGACCTGTTCGCCCAGGATCTCCTGGACTTCCTTGTACATGCTCTCCCGCTGGGCCACATCGGTGATGGTGCCGGCGGCGGCAAACAGCTCGTCCACCCGGGGGTTGGAGTACAGCGCGTCGTTGGAGTCCAGGCCGGTAACAAACACCTTTCTGGGACCCTCCACGGTGGCGCCGTAGCTGCGGCCGTTGTACAGCATGGTGTGTGCGCCCTGCTTGATATAGTTGGTCAGGCCGTTGGGATAGCCGGCCTCGAACATCAGCTGTTTGGCCCGGTCCAGGTCATAGGAGAAGCCCTCGAAGCCGTCGTAGTAGCCCAGGAGGGTGAGAGACCAGAAGCTCTTGGCAGGGGTGCCGGCACCCTCGGCGGCCACGGTGATGATGTCCTCCTTGTTGACCGCGCAGGCGATGGCCTGGCGCAGTTTCTCATTCTTGCCAATGTCGCTGTTCATGTTGAAGGACAGGTAGGAAACCCGGGAGCCGCTCATCTGGTTCAGCACCAGATTGCCGTCGTCGGCAATATAGGGGGTCTCGATGGTGGCGGGGTTCATGCACACGTCAATCTCGCCGTTTTGCAGGGCAATGAGCCGGGCGGAGTTCTCCGGAATGTAACGGAATTTGAAGTGGTTGGTCTTGAGATTGTCGGCATCCCAGTACTCCTCGAATTTGTGCATGGTCACATAGTCGTTCAGAACAAACTCGTCCAGTACATAAGGTCCGCAGCCAATGCTGCCGCCGTTGTCAGGGTCTTCGGTGCAGGCCTTCTCCGACAGGATGGAATACAGCGGGTCCACAATCTTGGTCAGATAGTCTACGTCGACGGCCTTGAGCACTAGCTCTACCGTGGCGTCGTCCACCGCAGTGCAGCTCTCAATCTGACCCAGCACGGATTTGGTGCCGGCGTTGTCCATGCCACGGGTGAAGGTGTAGACCACATCGCTGGCCTTCACGTCCTCGCCGTTGTGGAACTTCATGCCTTCACGCAAGTGGAATACATAGCTGCGCTCGCCGGTCTGCACCCAGTCCTTCGCCACGCCGGGCTGAAGCTCGTTGGTTTCGGTGTTTAAGAAGATGAGAGGCAGGTGAAGCATTTTGGTGATAATTTTGCCGCCCACGTCGGTGGCCATCTGAGCATCGGGGGGCTGACAGGTCTGGGAGACACCGATGATTACGGTGTCTTTGTAGCCGCTGCCAGAGGAGACCGGGTCGGAACCGCCGCCGGAGGAGGGCTGGTTGGAGGCACCGCCAGGGTTGGAGTTGCTGCCGCAGGAGGCCAGCAGACCGATTGTCATCGCGGCGCAGAGAATGCGTGCAAGTAGCTTTTTCATGTTGGTTACGCTCCTTCTTATTTTTTTGCGGATATCCTTTGGGACTGATTCTATTACAAGCAAGTAAGATGCCAACATTAAAACCGGACTGCAATTTTAGTATTTCCCTTGAAAACAGGGAGTTTTCCTCCGGGTTGTTTTTTCAGAGTTCCCTAAGAAACGCAAAAAAGCGGCAAACTTTTCACTGGTGTGAAAAGTTTGCCGCTTTTTTGCCGGCTTTGGCCTTTCAGCTCCGGCCGCCCTTTCCGAGCACGCCGTATTCGTTCAGCTTGTTCCGCAGGCCCCGCTCGCTGATGCCCAGATGGCCGGCAATTACCTTCATTTTTCCGTTGAAGGCGTCCCAACAGGCCAAAATTGCCTGTTTTTCCAGCTCCGCCAGAGGAAGAGAGGTCAGCAGGTTGGCGGGCATCTGCTCCGCACCGGCCGGAGCCGTTGTTCTGAGCCGGGGGGGAAGGTCCTTTTCGGTAATGGTTCCGCCATCGCAGACCACCGCTGCGTATTCCAGCAGATTGGCCAGTTCCCGGACGTTGCCGGGGTAGTTGTAATCCAACAGGGTCCGCATGGCCTTCTCGTCGATGGAAGTTACATTCAGCCCTTTTTCCTTGGCATAACGCTGGAGGAAGTGCTCACACAGAAGCGGGATGTCCTGCTTGCGGTCCCGGAGGGGCGGCAGGGCAATCTCTACAACGTTCAGCCGGTAGTATAAATCCGCCCGGAAGGCGCCTTCCCGAATCATACCGTGCAGGTCCTGGTTGGTGGCCGCGATAACCCGGATGTCCAGCCGTTTGACCTCGTTGCTGCCCACTGGGGTGTACTCCCGCTCCTGGAGCATCCGCAGCAGCTTGCTTTGAAGGTTCAGCGACATATCCCCGATCTCGTCCAGGAACAGGGTGCCGCCTTGGGCGGCCTCCAGTTTGCCCCGGCGGTCGGCCACCGCTCCGGTGAAGGAGCCCCGCTTGTGGCCAAACAGCTCCTCCTCCAGCAGTCCCTCCGGAATGGCCGCGCAGTTCAGCGCGACAAATTGCCGGTTTTTCCGCTCCCCCATGTTGTGGATGGCCCGAGCCACCAGTTCCTTCCCGGTGCCGCTCTCGCCCACAATCGTTACCGAAGTGTCCAGATTTTTCAGCTTCTCCACCATGGAAAAGACCTGCTGCATCTCCTCTGAGTGCCCAATGATACCGCCATACTGATTGGTGCGCAGGTTGTTCAGCTCGTCGTTGAGCTGGATGACCTGCTGGCTCATGCGCCGTACAGCCAAGGCGTTTTCCAGAAAAATTTGCAGCTCCTCAATGTCCAGCGGCTTGGTCAGAGTTGATCAGAAGGATTCTGCCCTCACGGTCCACAATGACCATCCCGTTTCGGGCCGTTTTAATCAGCTTGCTGCGCAGTTCGCTTTCAAACTGCATCTGTTTGACTTGGCTCTCCAACTGCCGGTTGGCGCTGCGGATGTCCTGTGTCTTTTTCGCAAGCTCGTCCTCCAACAGACGGTGGATGCGCCGGTTGATAAAGTAGTAGACGCCAAAAATGACCAGCATCAGCCCCATTGCGCCCAATACATAAAACAGCAGAACCTTCCAGTCGGTCTCCGTTTTTTCCTGGATCCACTGAGATTTGATCTCGGCGTAATTGCCGCCGATGCGCAGGTCTAAAATTGCGGTGTTCAGTTCCCGCAGCAGGGAGCTGTCCCCCGGAGTGCAGGCTACCGTATACTTCACTGTGTCCAGATAGCTGTTGGTGACCTGAATATCCAGCCCCTGATACTCCCCCGCCAGGGCGTAGTCCAGAACCGCCTGGTCCAACACGGCGACGTCAATCTTGCCCACGGCCAGCAGCCCGACCAGCCCGTACGTCCGGTCCGAGATGATATACCGGTCCGCGCCGAGACTGTAGATGATTTCCTTTTCGGTGGCGTGGTAGCCATAACCGGCGGTGAACTGGCTGCGGCGGTCCGGCTGGTGCTGGTTGATATAGTTGGTGTTGCCCACAATGACCAGAGGGGAGGTGTACAGCTCCGCCGTCTCAGACAGCAGAAAGCTGTTGGCCCCCGACATGCCCAAAATCAGGTCGACCTCCTGGCGTTCCAGCGCAGCCACACAGTCCCGCATGGAGGCATACCGGCGGTACTCCGCCTGATAGCCGGCCAGATCGGCAACCGCGTCAAACAGGTCGATCAGCAGGCCGTCAATCGCTCCGCTGCTGTCTACAAACTGGTAGGGGGGCTCTTCATAAATCGCCAGCACAAGGCTCCGGGACGCGGAAAAAACCGGTATTCGATTCAGACACAACATACAAAGCAGCAGCCCTGCGCCAATACGAACCCGCCTCATTTTTGTACGCTCCTTTTGATCCATGCACTCATTTTAACTCATAAATTTTGCTTTCTCAAGCGGTTTCATACTGCGGACATGAAATGCGTCAGCCTGGCCGGCCGCTGGGAACCCCGGAATAGAAGAAAATTTCACGGCAAAAAATAAAAATGCTGGGTTAGAACAGCCCGCAGGCCAACAAAAAACGGCGCAGCTACAGCCGCGCCGCCCAGATGAATCCGATTTTGCTGGAAGCGGCCCAAGGGGCAACACATCCTGACGGAGTTTTGGCCCTTGGGCAGTATGGGTTATACTTCCTTTTCCTGCTCCGCTTTCTCCTTCAGCGCCTTGATGGCATAGTCCAGAGCGGGGATGGCTTTGGCAGTACTGTACTGCTTCATGTGCTCCAGTTCCCGGATGGCCTCTTTTGCGGTCATAGCACTCACGCTCCTTTGCTGCTATTGTATCACAACCCGGCGGGGAAGTGCAAGAGGTTTTCGACTACCTGCGCTCCCTGGGCCGGTGGGCACAGCGAGCGGTTAGAGCCAGCACGGCCAGGGTCAGGAAGCGCCGCCAGGGGCTGGCCGTCAGAACAAAGCCGAGGGCAGCCCGAAAAATGGTGTACAGGCACCCGGCCAGCAGGAGGATGACGGCGGTCCTCATATCAGTACTCCTTTCCCGCTGCCACCCGGCAGGAGATCAGGTAGGACGCGAATGTCAGCGCCAGCGCGGCCAGCAGGGGCAGGGAGAACAGGCCCAGCACGGCGGCAGGGCTGGATTGGGCCATCCGGTCCAGCCAGGAGGTGTCGATGTGGATACCCATGCGGTAGGCCAGGAAGAGGCCCAGTGCAGGAATGAAAACCAGAGCGTACAGGTAGGGCCGGGCCCGCTCGGGGCCAACCTTATAGCACAGGGGGAGCAGGACATCGGCAATCAGCAGGCCCGCCGCCAGAGTGGTCAGGGCGGAGACCAGGACCTCCATCAGATCCCCCTTGCCTGTCACCGCCACCGCCACCCCGGCCAGCAGGGCGAAGGCCAGGGAAACCAGGACGATCAACAGGGTAAACAGATACCGGGCCCCCACCACTCTGCTCCGGCCTATGGGGAGGGACATGGCGTACCGGTCCCACTTGGCCTGTTCGTCGTAGGCAAAGGCGGAGATGGGAAGCATGATCAGTATGACAGAGACAAAGGCGGTGACAAAGGTGACACTGAACATGCCCATAACGGTCATGGCGGCGTAGAAAATCATAATACCCAGATAGGCCTTCACAGTGCGTTTGCTCACCATGAAATCTTTCCAAATCAGTCCGGTCATTTTTCTTCTCCTTTCCCGATAAACAGCATGATGTCCTCCAGGGTGGTCCGCTCCACCAGAAGCATGGGGTACTTCCGGGCGAAGGCCGCCCGGTCAGCCACCAGGGCTTCCGCGCCGAAGGCCCCCTTCCGCACCCGCAGCACGTCGGCGGGGGCGATGGCTTCCAGCTGGGCAGCGGTGCAGCCCACCCGGCCGTAGGAGTCCAGGATGTTGTCCTTGGCGTCGGACAGCACCACCTGGCCCTGGTGGATGTAAGCGATGTAGTCGGCCACCTTCTCCAGATCGGAGGTGATGTGGCTGGACAGGAGGATGGCGTGGTCCTCGTCCTGGATAAAGCCCAGAAATTCGTCCAGAATTTCGTCCCGGACCACCGGGTCCAGCCCGGCGGTGGCCTCGTCCAGAAGGAGCAGCTTAGGGCGGTGGGCCAGAGCGGCGGACAGGGACAGCTTCATCTTCATCCCCCGGGAGAACTCCTTGATCAGCTTCTTCTCCGGCAGGCCGAATTTGTCCAGGTAGTCCCGGAACAAGCCCTGCTCCCAGTTTTGGTAGACGGGAGCCAGGATCTTTCCCACGTCTCTGGGACGGAGGGTGTCGTGGAAGAAGCACTCGTCCAGCACCATGCCTATGTCCTGCTTGGCCAGCTGCTCCTCCTTGATGTTGTCGTACCCCAGAAGGGCGATCTCCCCCGCGTCCCGGCGGATCAGGTTCAGGATGCACTTGATGGTGGTGGTCTTGCCAGCGCCGTTCTCTCCGATCAGCCCCAGGATGGAGCCGCCGGGCAGCGTCAGGTCGATATTCTTCAGAGCAAAGTCTCCATAGGACTTGCAAAGCCCCTTGATTTCTATACAATTTGTCATAATTCGTCTCCTTTATACAGAATATCCAGTATTTCATGGAGCTCCTCCAGGGGGAAGGCCCCCTTTCGGGCCTCCTCCACCGCCTGGGCCAGCCGCTCCTCTACCTTGCGCAGCTGGGCCTCCCGCAGCAGCTCCCGGTTTTGAGGGGCCACAAAACAGCCTTTGCCCGGGACATTTTCCAGAAAACCGTCCCGCTCCAGCTCCTCGTAGGCCCGCTTGGTGGTGATGACCGAGATACGCAGCTCTTTGGCCAACAGCCGCATGGAGGGCAGGGCGTCCCCCGCCGCCAGCGCCCCAGACATGATCTGTTCCTTTACCTGGTCGGTGATCTGTTCGTAGATGGGTTTTCCACTGGCATTACTTAATATAATATCCATTCGTCCCGCCTTTCAACAGGTGGATGCGCCCAGCTGCCTGCCGCACGCTGGTCCGGCGCCGGCGCCGCGCCACCGTTATTCTGGAATTAGTGTATATATACTATATGTACAGTATAACACTTTTTCCCCGGATGTCAAGAGGGAAGGCGAAAAAATTTTCAGGCCGGCGGCTGCCAGCCTGAAATGGAAGATTTTATTCCGCAATGGGGAAGGTGACCGCCGCGGTGAACAGGTCCGCCTCGGTGGAGATGGTGAGCACTCCGCCGCAGGCCCGGGTGAAGGACTCCGCGATGGACAGCCCCAGGCCGGAGCCTCCGTCGGTTCGGCTCGCGTCCCCCCGGACGAAGCGGGCGGTGTAGTCCGCGCCGGGTTTTAACTCGGCGGCGGAGGTGTTCCGCACGCTGGCTATGGCGCTGCCCTGGTCCACAAGCAGAGCCAGATAGACCCGGGAGCCGGGCAGGGAGTATTTTAAAGCGTTGCCAATCAGGTTCTGGAACACCCGGTACAGCCGGTCGCTGTCGGCGGTGATGGGCACCTCCGTCTCGGGAATGGCGGCGCGCAGGGTCAGGCCGCTGTTGTCGATGGCCTGGGCCATGTCAGCCAGGGTCTGGCGCAATAACCGGGCGTAATCAAGCCGCTCCAATTTAACCGGAAGTTGTCCCGACGCCGCCTTGCTTACCTCAAATACGTCCTGGACCATGGCCTTGAGCCGCTGGGCTTTTTCTCCCATAATTTGAACGTATTCGCTGGCCGGGGGCTCTAAAGGTTCCTGGGCCAGCAGTTCGGTGTAGCTGATGATGGAGGTCAGGGGGGTTTTCAGGTCGTGGGAGACGTTAGTGACCAGCTCCACCTTCATCCGCTCGCTGCGGGTACGCTCCTCCACCGCCTGGTGCAGACCCTGACGGATGTGGTTCAGGTCGTCGGCCATCTGATACAGGTCGCTGTCCTCCTGTAAGGCCAGATCGCTTTCTACCTCCCCCGCCCGAACGGCTTCCAGCTGTCCGGCCACCGCGCCGAAGTCGGTCCACAGCCGCCGCTGACGCCAGAAGAACCAGGCATAGGCTCCCATGGACAGCAGCCAGGGCAGGCCGAACAGGTTCCAAATTGCCCAGGTAGGCAGATACAGCTCCAGGGTCTGGGCCACCAGGAAGAACAGCACCTCGGCCCACAGCAGGAACAGGGCCAGCCCGAGGAAACCGTTCATCCGGCTCAGCCGCTTTTGCAGGGGGTACTTGAGCTCGTGGACGGCCAGCATCCCAAATACGCCCTGTTTCCATGGTCTCTTATTATACCGCCAGTCATTGAAAATCAGCAGGTACAGCCCCCAGAACACCGCCAGCAGATTCAGGGAGTGGTCCGCCAGCTCGCCCAGGTACTCCCGCAGCAGCCACCCGCCGTTTTCCTGGAGGATGGTCACAGCCGTATTGAACTCGCTGTCCTGCTCAACAGCAGAGATTTGGGCATAGCCGTACTCGGAGAGGGCGGCCTTGATTTCCTCCGAGGGGACCCCCTGCTGTTCCAGCTCGGCGGCAAGGTCGCCGTAGTAGACGTCGGCGGAGGAAGCGGTGCCCACGGTCGCCGGAGGCGCGTAGGCGTAGGTCAGCTCCTGCCACACATCCCCCAGATATTCCATCCGGGGCATGCAGAAGAACACCAGCAGCACAGCGGCCAATACCTTGCCCTCAAACCAGACCTTACCTGTCCCCCGGGCCAGGGCCATATCCGCCCTTTTTTTGTCCTTCCGCAGCAGAAGGTACACCAGAAACAGCCCCGCGCCCACACCCATGCGGACGGCGTGGCCCATAATTTCTTCCCGGTAAGCTCCCAGGTTCCGTTTCAGATAGTACAGCTCGTTGTACTCGTTGGACCCGGAGCTGCCGTAGCTGCCCTTGATGAAGATTTGCGGCTCGTCGATGACCGCCATGGTCACCTTCACCTTGCTCCCTGCCTCATCCACGGTGAAATTCTTATAGCCGGGGACATACCACTGATAGGGCTCGTCGATGCTCGTAAAGCGGTAGTAGCCGTCGCCGTAGAGGTCCAGCTCCGCGCCGTCCTTCCAGGCCCGGACCTTCGTGCCGTCAAATTGCAGGAGGAACCCGTAGCCCTCGGGGAGCTGCGCCGCCGTGGTGGTGGTGCTCAGCGTGTCACTGTTGCTGTAAAGGGTTTTCCCTTCCCTGGTTACCGTATAGAGGATATTTTTGTCCTCCTGGAAGGTTTCATGCATCGCTTGAATCCGATTGCTGTTGATGCTGTAATAGTTGGGCCGGCCGGTGTCGTAGTAATACGTATAGCCGTACACGAAGCCCCCTGCCCCCATGGTGATCAGATTCTCCAGCCGGGAGGAGACAAAGCCGCGAAACTCCGTTGTGTCCCGCCAGTCGGAGGCGAAGCTGTCGGAGATCCACCGCCGGCTGCCCGAAGAGGTCAGCGCCGTGCCGAAGTACAGCGCCCCCTCCAGAAGCAGTGATACCCCCAGAAGGAAGGCCAGAAAGCCAATGATTGATTTACTTTTTTTCCATTTTGTATCCAATGCCCCACACCACCTTTAAATAGTCTGGCTCACGAGGATTGAGCTCGATTTTCTCCCGGATGCGCCGGATGTGCACCATCACGGTGTTCTCGGAGGACCAGGCCTCCTCCCCCCACACCCGGCGGTAAATTTCCTCCGCGGGGAACACCCGGCCCAGATTGCGCATGAGCAGGTCCACAATGCCGGTTTCGATGTTGGTCAGCTTTACCGGTTCGCCGTCGGCGGTGAGGGCGCGGCTGTCCGGGTCGTAGGCCAGACGCCCGCTGACGATGAGTCCGGCAGGGACGGTGTTTACGTCCCCCAGGCTGGTGTATCGCCGCAGCTGGCTGCGCACCCGGGCCACCAGCTCTTGAATACCGAAGGGCTTGGTCACATAGTCGTCCGCCCCCATGCTGAGGCCCAGCACCTTGTCGCTCTCTTCGCTCTTGGCGGACAGGACGATGATGGGCAGGTTCCGCCGCTCCCGGATGCGCAGCACCGCTGACAGCCCGTCCAGGCGGGGCATCATCACATCCATCAAAATCAGCCTCAGGTTGGGGTGGACGGCCTGGTCCAATGCCTCCATGCCGTCATAGGCCCGGAGGACCTGATAGCCCTCCCGCTCCAGGGCAGCGGCGATGGCCCCCACAATCTCCCGGTCGTCGTCCACCACAAGGATGGTCGCTTGCTCGCTCATTTGGATGGCTCCTTCCTCGTTTGCTGGCATCAGAATAACAAAAACTTCTTACAAAGCCAGTGGGATTTCTCTTACAGATTTCTTACATTTTACCTCGCCCGGCCCAAAGAAGCAAGGCACATGGAAAATGCAGATGTTTACAAAACATTAAGGAATGGATGGTTGAAAAAAACCGGTATATGATGTAAAATATACCGGTTACGTCTTTGAGAGGAGGAGAGCGCCTTGGAGGAACGGCAGAACAGCGCGGCAAAGACGGTCAGCTTTGTCATGGTGCTGACCCTGGTGGGCAAGGTGCTGGGCCTGTACCGGGACCGGCTGCTGGCCGTCCACTACAGCACCGGCCCCGCCGCCAACGCCTTCTTTACCGCCAGCCGCATCCCCCGGGTGTTTTTTGACGCAGTGTTCGCCTCCGCCATTGCCGCCTGCTTTATCCCGGTGTTCAGCGAGTATCTGGAGAAGAAGGGGAAACCGGAAGCGGTTCGCTTCGCCAGCTCCTTCCTCACCGTCATCGCGCTGCTCACCGGGGCCCTCACCCTGGTAGGGATGGCGTTCCCCGCCCCCCTGGTGGCCCTCTTCGCGGATTACTCGGACCCCGCTACCACCGCCCTGGCCGTCTCCCTCACACGGGTGATGTTCCCCACGGTGGTGTGTTCCGGCATCGCCTTTTCCCTGGTGGGGGTGCTCCAGGCCCAGGACCACTTTACCGCCCCCGCGCTTATGTCGGCGGTGTCTAACCTGGTGATTATTCTCTACTTTTTTGCGTTTGACCGGGCGCTGGGCATCTATGGCCTGGCAGGGGCCTATCTGCTGGGCTGGCTGCTCCAGGGGCTGATTCAGCTCCCCCCCATGGCGCGGCTGGGCTTTCGATACCGGCCCGGGCTGGATATCCGCTCGGAGGGGATGAAAAAGGTCTTTGCCCTGATGGGGCCGGTGATGGTGTCCACCTGGGTGCAGCCCATCAACCAGGCCATCAATGCCCGGTTTGGCTCCCGGCTTTATGAGGGGGCGGGGGTGGCGGCGCTGGAGTATGCCTCCAACCTGTATCTGGTGATTGCGGGCACCTTTATCCTGTCCATCACCAATGTGATCTTTCCAAGGCTGTCCCGGCTCACCGCCGGGGGCCGGGAAGGCGAGTTTCAGGAGACCATCCGACAGACCCTGCGCTTCAGCCTCTTTCTGGTGCTGCCCATGTCGGCGGGGTTGGCGGCGGTGGCCCGGCCTCTCATCTCCCTCATCTATGGGGGCGGGAAGTTCGACGGCTTTTCCACCCAGATTACCGCCTGCGCCCTGAGCTGGATGGCCCTGGGGATGGCGGGCTACGCCCTCCAGAATATCCTCAGCCGGGCCTATTTTGCCAGGCAGCAGGGGAGAGTTCCGCTTCTGGCGGGCGGGGCGTCCATCCTGGTTAACCTGGCCCTCTGCGGGGCGCTGGCAGAGGGGTTTTCGGTGGCCGGACTGGCTCTGGCCTCCGCCGTCTCCGCAACGGTATACGCACTGCTGCTGCTGTTTCCCCTCCAGCGGCGGGGGGAACCGCTCCTAGACCGCTCCGCCCTGGCCGGGCTGGCGAAAATGGCCCTGGCCGCTGCCGGGATGGGGCTGTGTGTGTCCGCCGTTCTGGGACCGCTGTCCGCCCGGCTCCCCGGCGGGAAACTGGGGGAGACGCTGGCCCTGGGGCTGTGTGCGGGGCTGGGGGCGGCGCTGTATTTTGCCTTAACCCTCCTGCTGCGGGTGGAGGAGGCCGGACTGGCTCTCTCGCTGGTGAAAAAAGGGAAGGGGCGCTGAAGCGTACCGCAATCAGACCGGAGAGAAGGTTTGGTTGGCTTCTTTTGCGTGTGGCAACAAGAAATCGGTCCGGCGAGGACAACACCCACAGAAATGAGGTTGCACAATGGAACAAGCAAGAAATATTCTCAATGCCAGCCTGTTGTGGCGGTGGCTTATGTCTGTGTGTCTGTGGTTTGGGGGACAGTGGCGCTCCAGCGGCGTGGTTCAGTGGTTTCTCCATCCAGGGGGATGGACCCCTGCCGCGTCGGAGAGCAGTATCTTTTATAAGCTGTGGTCCTGGGCCCGGGGAGGGCTGTGCCGGCTCTATGCCCTGCTGCGGCTGGACAAGCTCTTTGCCGGCAGCGTGTTTACCCGGTCCTGGTTCTGGTGTATGATGCCGGTGGCCTTTGCCCCCCTGCTCCCCACCATGGCGGTGCTGGGAATGGTCCTGGTGGGGGTCTGCTCCCTGGCGCTGAATCTGGTTCGGGACCGGGACCGGCCCCTGGCCTGGTCCCCCATTAACCGCTATATCCTGCTCTATGCCGCCGTCTATCTGGCGGGAACCTTCTTCTCGGTGAATCTCAGCTCCAGCCTGAAGCCCGGCCTGCTGACGGTGGCCTTTATCCTCTTTTCGGTGGTGCTGTACAACGCCGTCACCAATCGCAGCCAGCTGGATACCCTGCTGGCGGTGGTGGTGCTGGCGGGGGCTGTGGTATCCTGCTACGGAATTTTGCAGTATATCTTCCGCTGGGGCTATCAGTCCGCCGCCTGGGTGGACAGCGACATGTTCTCCTCCATCCAGTTTCGGGTGCCCGCTACCCTGGATAATCCCAATATGCTGGGGCAGTACCTGATCCTGGCCATCCCCGTGGGCGGGGCCAAGCTGCTGGCCCAGAAGGACTGGCCAGGACGGGTGTGGTACTTTTTGTGCTGCGCCGCCATGTGCCTTTGTATGCTGCTTACCTTCTCCCGGGGGGCATGGCTGGGGCTGCTCTTTGCCGGGGCGGTGTTTGTGGTGCTCCTTAACCCCAGGCTGATTTTGCTGGCCCCCTTCGCTCTGGCGGCGCTGTGGTTTGTCCTGCCGGATACGGTTATCAACCGTTTTGCCAGTATCGGCAATATGTCCGATGCCTCCACCTCTTACCGGGTGTATATCTGGATGGGGACCTTGGCCATGCTGAAGAACTACTGGCTGTGCGGCATCGGCCCGGGGACGGAAGCCTTCAACCGGGTCTATCCCGCTTACAGCTATAACAGCATTATCGCTCCCCACTCCCATAACCTGTTTTTGCAGATTGTGTGCGACGCGGGCATTGCCGCTCTGGCGGTGTTCCTGATTTTGATGTTTGTCTACTTCCGCATGATGTGCGCCGCCCTCCACCGGGAGGAGGATTGGACCAGCCGGCTGAATCAAGTTGCCTTTACCGGCGGTGTGTGCGGCTTTCTGGTCCAGGCTATGACCGACTACTCCTTCTATAATTACCGGGTGCTCTTCCTCTTCTGGGCCTATCTGGCTATAGGGGCCCTGTGTGCCAGGCGCAGCGAGCTGCCCAAGGGGAGGCTGCTGACATGATCCGTGTGCTGAATGTCATCAGTGACACCAACATCGGCGGAGCGGGACGGGTCCTCCTCAATTACCTGCACTGCAGCGACCGGACCAGCTTTGAGACGATGGCCGCCGTCCCCCGGGGCAGTTTACTGAAAGCCCCCCTGGAGGATGCGGGGGCCAGAGTCTATGAGGTGGACGGCATGGCCGACCGCTCCTTTCACCGGGCGGATGTGGGGGCTCTGGCCGCCCTGTTCCGGCAGGTGAGGCCTGATCTGGTTCACACCCACGGCTGCCTCTCCGGGCGCATCGCCGCCAAGCGGTGCCATGTGCCGGCGGTGTATAGCCGGCACTCCGCCTTTCCCGTTCCGGCTAAGCTGCGCTATCCCCCGGGACGATGGGTGAACAAGCTGGTCAACGAGCGTTATGCCGAGCGGATTATTGCCGTCAGCCCTGCCGCCCGGGACAACTTGATTGAGGGGGGGGTGTCCCCCAAAAAAATCACCGTGGTGATGAATGGGGTGGCCCCGGTAAGCCGGACTGCACCGGAGGAACAGCGGGCGCTGAAGGAGGAACTGTCCATCCCAGCGGGAGCTGCCGTCTTTGGCATCCTGGCCCGGCTGGAGGACTATAAGGGCCATTTGGATCTGCTGGAGGCGGTAAAGCAGCTGAAAGCGCGGGGCAGGGAGGACTTTGTGGTTTTGGCGGCCGGAACCGGCCCCTTTGCAGAGGAAATCGCCCGGGCCGCAGCGGAGTCGGGGGCAGGGGACCGGGTGAAGCTGCTGGGCTTCCGGTCCGATGTGGCCGCTCTGCTGAGCATCTTGGATGTCCAGCTCAACTGCTCCTATGGAACCGAGGCCACCTCTATGGCCCTGCTGGAAGGGATGAGCCTGGGCCTGCCCACCATTGCCAGCGACTATGGGGGCAACCCCTGGGTGGTGGAGGATGGGGGCAGCGGCCTGATCTTTCCCGCCCGGGACACCGCCGCCCTGGCCCAAGCCATGGAACGGCTGATGGACCGTCCCGAAGAACGGGCTGCCATGGGCCGGCGGGCCCGAGCCATCTATGAGGAGCGGTTTACCGCCCGGGCGTTTGCCCGGAATATTGAAAACATTTACCTGGATATTTGGAAAGGAGCCCAATAATGGAACAGAACAAACCCAAATTCCGCCTGCGCCTAAACTTGTTTGATGCACTGGTTCTGGTGGCCGTCTTGGCGGTGGGGGCCTTTTTGCTGTGGAATGCCCTCAAGCCCCAAGCCCCCGTGGAGGTGATGCCGACGACCACCTCGGTGGTTCGGTATACCATCCGCTTTGAGCACTGGCCCGAGGGGAACAGCGGGCTGGTTCAGCCCGGCGACCTGTTGACCGACAGCATCAAAAACCTGGAAGTGGGCCGGGTGACTGCTGTGGAAACCGCCCCCAATAAACTTCAGGTTACCGACCACGCCAACCGCAGACATGTGCTGGCGGTGATGGAGGACTTTGAAGATGTTATAGTGGAGGTGGAGGCCCCCTGTACCGCCAACGAGGAGAGTATCACCGTGGGCGGCGGGTATGTCCTGCGGGTGGGCGCCATGGTCTATGTTCGCGGGGAAGGCTATATGGGCAGCGGGCCCATCGTTGCCATAGAAGTGGAGGGAGCGCAATGAAAATTATCGACCACAATGGACGCCTGTTCGGCAAAATCAGCGTCATCGACCTGCTGGTGGTGGCGGTGGTGGTGGTAATGGCCGCCGCCCTGCACTTTAAGAGCGGGCAGACGCACACCGGTGTCACGGTGACAGAGCAGCCGATCACCTTCCAGATCCGGGCTCGGGGCGTGCGGAGCTATGTGGTGGACGCCATCCATATGGGCGACGGACTGTACGACCAGAATTACTCCAGCGGGGGCCGCTCTTTGGGGACCATTACCGACATCCAGGTGGAGCGGGACCCAGGCACCACCATGGTCTACCTCAACGATGGAACGGTCGCCATGGTGGACACGGAGGACACGGTGGACCTGCTGATTACCGTGGAGGGCGTTGGCCTGGTCAGCGGCAGAAATTATTCCATTAACCGGGTGTATGACCTGGCGGTGAACTCCGCCCGGGGCTACTATACCAGAACCAGCCAGTTTACCGGAACGGTGACCAGCATTGATTGAGGTTCCGCCCCCGAGCGGGCAACCATGACAGAGAGGGGCGGAGAACCTTGAAAATCCTGATGGCCACTATGGGGCTGGATATCGGCGGGGCGGAGACCCACATTGTTGAGCTGTCCAAAGAGCTGAAAGACCGGGGCCACGAGGTGGTTATCGTCTCCAACGGCGGGGTCTATGTGCCGGAGGCGGAGGCGGCCGGTATACGCCACTACGCGGCCCCACTAAACCGGCGCAGCGGACCGGCAATGGCCCAGGCCCGGAAGATTCTGCGGCAGGTCATCCGCCGGGAACGGCCCGATATTGTCCACGCCCACGCCCGGATTCCGGCCTTTTTGTGCGGAACCCTGAGAGGACGGTTTGCCTTTGTTACCTCCTGCCACGGGGTCTATCAGGTGAGCGGAGCGCTGAAGCTGCTGTCCAACTGGGGGGAGCACACCCTGGCGGTGTCGGAGGACATCCGGGACTATCTGATGGAACAGTACGGCATTCCGGCAGAGCAGATTACCCTCACCATCAACGGAATTGATACCGAGAAATTTTCGCCCCAGGTGTCCGGCGAGGCGATTCGCCGAGAGTTTGCCCTGGGAGGGGACAAGGTGGTGGGCCATGTCAGCCGGCTGGACCGGGCCAGCTCTCACACCGCCCGGCAGCTTATCGCTCTGGCCCCCCGGCTGACCCAGGCCGTGCCCGGACTGCGGATTTTGATTGCCGGCGGCGGGGATGTGTATGAGGAGCTGTCCGCCCAGGCCCAGGGAGTTAACCAGGCGCTGGGCCGGGACTGTTTGGTCCTCACCGGGCCGCGCACCGATGTCAACGAGATTGCCGCGGCCTGCGACCTGTTTGTGGGGGTGTCTCGGGCGGCGCTGGAGGCCATGGCCGCAGGCAAGCCGGCGGTGCTCTCCGGGGCCCAGGGACACACCGGCCTGTTTACGCCGGAGCTGCTGGAAAAGGCGGTGGACACTAACTTCTGCTGCCGTACCGACCCGGTGTCCACCGAAGAACAGCTGCTGGAGGCGGTGGTGTCCGCCCTGGCGCTGCCTCCGGAACGGAGGGCAGCACTGGGGGCCTTTGGCCGGCGGGTGGTGCAGGAGCGCTACTCGGTCAGCCGTATGGCCCAGGACGCCCTGTCTGTCTACGGCAGGGTGTGCCGGAAGCACCGGGTGGTGGTCAGCGGCTACTACGGCTTTGGCAACGCGGGGGATGATGCTATTTTAGAGTCCATTCACCAGGCCATCCGCTCGGCGGGGGACGGTGTGTCGGTGACGGTGCTGTCCAACGCCCCGGAGCTGACCCGGAAGCAGTATGGCCTGGACGCCGTCCCCCGCTTTCGGGTGTTGGAGGTGCTCTGCGCCCTGATGCGGTGTGACGCGCTGGTCTCTGGGGGCGGAAGCCTGCTCCAAGACACCACCTCTACCCGCTCCCTGTTATACTATCTGTCGGTCATCCGCTGCGCCCGGTGGCTGCACAGGCCGGTGATGCTCTATGCCAACGGAATCGGCCCGGTGCGCAAGCCGGTCAACCGCCGCCGGGTGCGCCAGGTGGTGGAAGGGGCCACACTGGTCACCCTCCGGGACCACGCCTCTGCCCAGGAGCTGACGGAGATGGGGGTGACCCGGCCGGTCCAGGTGACCGCTGACCCGGTGTTCCGCCTGGAGCCCGCCGGACCGGACCGGGCACTGGAGCTGCTGTCCGCTGCCGGCTTGGAGCCCGGAAGACCCTTTGCAGCGGTGTCGGTTCGGGACTGGCATGATGTGGGGGATTTTTTTGCCCAGCTGGCCAGGCTGTGCGACCACCTGCGCCGGCGCTATGGTCTGGAGGTGCTCTTCCTGCTGATGCAGCCCCAGCGGGACCGGGAAGCCACCCAACAGGTGCGGAACGCTATGGAGGAGTCCTCCTATGTGCTGGACGCCCCCTGTACTCCCAGAGAGCTGATGGGGGTGCTGGGACAGGGACGGCTGTGTCTGGCTATGCGGCTGCACACCCTGATTTTTGCCGCCCGGATGGCCGTCCCCACTATGGGGCTGGTCTATGACCCCAAGGTGGACAGCTACCTGAAAGAGCTGGACCTGCCCTCCGCCGGTGAGGTGGGAGAGTTTGATGGGGGAGAGGCCATCCGTCGGGCGGACGCCCTCATGGCGGACTATGACCGGGTTCTGGCCCAGCTCAGGGAGAAATCCGCCCGGCTGGCCCGGGCGGCTGGGGAGAACGAGCGGCTGCTGCTGGAGCTGCTGGAGGGGAGATGACACCCCGCCGATTACAAAAATGGAGAATGGAGGGAGCTTGCGCCATGAGCACGTGCCAAACGCGTGTGATTGCCCTGGGCTTTTTTGACGGGGTGCACCTGGGCCACGGAGCCCTGCTCCAACGGGTAAAGGAGATGGCGGACCGGCTGGGAGCGGTTCCGGCGGCTTTTACCTTTGACAAAAGTCCCGCTGCCGTCATTACCGGACGGCCGGTCCCCCTGCTGAGCACACAGGAGGACCGGAGCGCATGGATGAACCGGCTGTACGGAATCCAGGAGGTGGTGATTGCCCCCTTTGACACCATGCAGCATATGGATTGGGAGGAGTTTATTGCCGGCTATCTGGTGAAACAGCGAAATGTGATCCATGTGGTGGCCGGCCACGATTTTCACTTCGGCTATCAGGGCCGCGGAAATCCTCAGCGGCTGAAGGCCAAGTGTGAGGAACTGGGGGTGGGGTGTGACATCATCCCCAAGGTGGAGCGGGAGGGGGTCACCGTCTCCTCCACCTATATCCGTACCCTCATCGCGCAGGGGGAGATGGAGCGGGCGGTGGCGTTTTTGGGACACCCCTTCCGCCTGACCCAGCAGGTGAGCCACGGCAAGCGGCTGGGCTCCTCCCTGGGGGTTCCGACGGTGAATCTGCGTATTCCTGAGGGGATGATCGTTCCCGCCTTTGGGGTCTACGCCACCAAGGTGTGGGTCCTTCCAGTCCAGCCTGACAACCACGAGCCGCCGGGCCCCCAGCACCGCCCCGGGTCGGGACCCCACCTGGCCGTGACCAATGTGGGCGTCCGCCCCACTGTGGCCGACGGAGATCAGGTGACGGTGGAGGGGTTCATTTTGGACTTTGACGGCGACCTGTATGGCCGCAGCATAAGTATGGAGTTTTATCACTACCTCCGAGGGGAGAGGAAGTTTCCTTCTGTGGAGGCGCTGGCTCAGGAGATCCGCCGCAACGCGGAGGAGACAAGAGCCTACTTTTCCCGGGAGTAAGCGAAAGCCGTTGGGCAGTTACAACGAGAGGAGCATGGTTATGGGTGTATTCCACCTGCTGCACCATGAGCATCAGGCCAGGTATGACAGAATGTTCCCCTATCTATGGGCCTTTGTGGCTCTGCTGGCCCTGGCCGGATTCGCAATGGATTCACCGGGCAGAATCCTGCGCGGCCTTTATACCATTGTGATCACCGAGGATGCCCTGATTACCGATTATGTTCTGGTGGCCGGACCGGGCGCGGCGCTGGTGAACTCCGCTTTGGTCACTGCCATTGCGGTGTGTGTGCTCTACCTGGCGCGGGACACCTTGAACGGTATGACGCTGGTGGAGATTGGGCTGATGTCCGGCTTTTCCCTGTTCGGCAAGAATTACTTGAATATCTGGCCCATCCTCATCGGCTCCATGCTCTATGCCCGCTCCCGGAAGGAGCCCCTGGGAGGCTATGTGGGCATAGGGCTGATGGCCACCGCACTGGCGCCGGTGGTGAGCTATATTTCCCTGGACAACGGATGGGGCAATCCATTCTGGGGGGTGTTGGTAGGATTGGTCATCGGCTTTATCATGCCGCCCCTGACCGCCTATACCTACCGCATCCAAAACGGAATGAATTTGTATAACGTGGGCTTTGCCTGCGGACTGGTGGCGCTGATCTGTGTGCCGCTGATGGCTTCACTAGGGGCCGACCCCACCACCCACTATCGCTGGGCCAAAGGCTACAACCTACACTTCAGTGTGATGCTTGGGGTGATATGCCTGACCCTGATAATCAGTGGCCTGTTTTTCTCGAAAAAGCCGGTGTGGGCCTCCTGGGCGGGTTACCGCAGGCTGCTCCAGACCAGCGGCCGGGCCCCCAGCGACTATCTGCGTATGTTTGGCCCCGCCCCCGTCCTGATTAACACAGGGGTGAACGGCCTGATTGGAATGACCTACATTTTAGCCACCGGCGGAGACCTGAACGGGCCCACTGTGGGGGGGATTCTCACCATTATGGGGTTCTCCGCCTTTGGCAAACACGCCTTCAACATCGTTCCGGTGATGGCCGGCGTGTCTCTGGGCAGCTTTGTGATGGATTGGACGCTGAACGACTCCGCGGTTCAGCTGGCCTGCCTGTTCTGCACCACCCTGGCTCCCATCGCAGGCTATTTCGGCTGGGGGTATGGAATCTTGGCCGGGTTTCTTCACTCCTCGGTGGTGCTGTACACCGGCTCTCCGGTGGCAGGGATGAATCTGTATAACAATGGGTTTTCCGGCGGACTGATTGCCATTGTCCTCTATCCCACCGTGATGGCCATTGCCCGGCACCGCAAGCCGGTGCTCCAGGAGGAGGACTACTTCGACCAATTGGAAGGGGACCGGCCGGTGATCCCTCCGGACCCCCATGCCATCAAAGAGGAGTAGCAAAAAAACGTCCGGTTATCGGATGGTTTTGCTATCGCCGCTGCACTGGGAAGGAGTCTTTTACGGCCGCAGCACAGCGGGGCCGTGGTCGGTGTTATCCGAACCACAGCCGGACCGCCCAGGCGGCGGCTAAGAAGCCGGTGAGATCGGCACACAGGGCGGCAGGAACGGCATATCTGGTTTTGGTGATGCCCACAGCACCGAAGTAGACGGCGATGGTATAGAAGGTGGTCTCGGTGGAGCCCAGCATGACGGCGGCGGTGCGCCCCAGAGAGGAGTCCGGGCCGTAGGTGGAGATCAGCTCCGACCCCACGCCCAGAGCGGCAGAACCGCTGATGGGTCGCACCAGCATCAGGGGAAGCAGTTCCGGGGGCAGGCCCAACCGGTCCATCAGGGGGGCGAGAAGCTGGGCAAGCAGCTCCAGCGCCCCGGAGGCCCGGAGCATATACACCGCCGTCAGCAGGCCGATGAGGGCGGGGACAATGCGCAGCAAGGTGTCCAGTCCAGAACCCGCCCCCTGGACCAGAGCGGAATAGACGTCCACCCGGCGGAAGGCTGCATAGACGGCGATGGTCCCAATGGTCAGCGGAACCAGCATGGTGAAACATAAATCCACAGTCAATCCCTCCAGATTTTTGAGAAGATGGTGCAGGCCAGAATCCCAACCCCCACCGACAGGGCGGAGGCCAGCCAGACGGCGGGGAGGATGTCGAAGGGGGCAGCGCAGCCTTGGGCCGCCCGGACCGAAGCTACGGTGGTAGGGATGAGCTGGATGGAGGCGGTGTTGCACACCACCAGCATACACAGACTGTCAGAGGCTGTGCCAGGGCTCTTCCTAGCCAGCCGCCGGGCGGCTTGAAGTCCCAGCGGTGTGGCGGCGCTGCCCAGTCCCAGCAGGTTGGCGGAGACATTGGCGGAGATGGCGTCCATGGCTGCGCGGTCCTGGGCTGCCTGGGGAAAGAGCCGGCGCAGAATGGGTGCCAGCAGCTGGGACAGTTTATCGGCCAGTCCGGACTGACGCATGACCTCCATTACCCCGGTCCACAGACACAGCATCCCAGCAATGGACAAGGCCAGCTCCACACC
>CAMWBA010000030.1 GCA_947172355.1 uncultured Bacillota bacterium | reverse complement strand
CCAGGATCTCCTTGACCAGCTTGCAGGCGTCGCAGTCGCAGTACTTGGCGCCGGATTCCTTCAGCTCCTTGGCGTGGGCCTGGAACTGGGGCAGCTGGTCGCCGAAGACCTCAGCGGCCTTGGGGCTGGAGGTGAAGGCGACGATGTCGTCCACCGACATGATGCTCTCTTCCAGCAGCTTGACGTATTCCTTGGTGGCCTCCTGGTTGGCCTGACCGTCCTCCATGGTGTCCAGCCATTTCTGGGCGGCGTCCTTCAGGGGCTGATAGGTGTGAGGCACCGCGATGAGGGCCTCGGTCTTGGCCTTCAGGCGTTCACGGATGGCCTTCTGGCCCAGATACATGCCCAGACCATGCTCGGCGTTGTCCTCGAACAAGGAGTTGGCCCAGGCGGGACCCTTGCCCTCCGCCGTAGTGGCGTAGGGAGAGGTAGCGGCGGGACCGCCCCAGATGGAGGAGCAGCCGGTGGCGTTGGAGATATACATCCGGTCGCCGAACAACTGGGTGATGAGCCGGGCATAGGCGGTCTCGGCGCAGCCAGCGCAGGAGCCGGAGAACTCCAGCAGGGGCTTCTTGAACTGGGAGCCCTTGACGGACAAGTCGGCCATCTCCTCCTTGACGGACACGTTGGCCACCATATAGTTGAACACATCCTGCTGAGCGGCTTCCTGCTCCTGGGGCACCATGGCCAGAGCGTCCACCGGGCAGGTCTTCACGCAGACGGAGCAGCCCATGCAGTCCAGGGGGCTGACGGCGATGGTAAATTTGTACTGGCCCTTGCCCTTGCCGGCCTTGACATCCACGATCTTGGAGGCAGCGGGGGCGTTGGCGGCTTCCTCCCCGGTCAGAGCGAAGGGACGGATGGTGGCGTGGGGGCAGACATAGGAGCACTGGTTACACTGGATACACTTGGAGGAATCCCAACTGGGGACAGCCACGGCCACGCCCCGCTTCTCGTAAGCAGCAGCGCCCAGCTCAAAGGTGCCGTCGGCATAGGGCTCGAAGGCGGAGACGGGCAGGGAATCGCCGTCCATCCGGCCCACAGGGTCCAGAACGTTGCTCACCAGGTCCACCAGTTTGGCAGGACCGGTGTGCTTGCTCTCCTTGGGGACGTCCTGGGCATCCTTCCAGGAGGCAGGGACTTCAAACTTGGTGAAAGCGGACGCACCGGCATCAATGGCCTTGTGGTTCATGTCCACAATGTCCTGGCCCTTCTTCAGATAGGAGTGGGTGGCGGCGTCCTTCATATACTGGATGGCTTCGGCCTCAGGCATCACCTTGGCCAGCTTGAAGAAGGCAGACTGGAGGATGGTGTTGGTGCGTTTGCCCATGCCAATCTCTTGGGCCAAGTCGATGGCGTTAATGAGATAGACCTGGATATTGTTCTCGGCAATATACCGCTTGGCCACGGCGGGCATGTGCTTGTCCAGCTCCTCGGGGGTCCACTGGCAGTTGATGAGGAAGGTGCCGCCGGGCTTCACGTCCCGGACCATGGGGAAGCCCTTGACGATATAGGCGGGCACATGGCAGGCCACGAAGTCGGCCTTGTTGATATAATAGGGGGCGCGGATGGGCTGGTCGCCGAAGCGCAGATGGCTCACGGTTACGCCGCCGGTCTTCTTGGAGTCGTACTGGAAGTACGCCTGCACATACTTGTCGGTGTGGTCGCCGATGATCTTGATGGAGTTCTTGTTGGCGCCCACGGTGCCGTCGCCGCCCAGACCCCAGAACTTGACCTCGATGGTGCCCTCAGCGGCGGTGTTGGGGGCGGTCTTCTCAGGCAGAGAGGTGTTGGTCACGTCGTCCACGATGCCGATGGTGAAGTGGTCGCTGGGCTTGTCCTGAGCCAGATTCTCATATACGGCAAAGACGGAGCGAGGCGGGGTGTCCTTGGAACCCAGACCATACCGGCCAGCCACCACCGTCTTGTCGGTGATGCCGGCGCCGGCCAGAGCGGCCACCACGTCCATATACAGGGGATCGCCCAGAGCGCCGGGCTCCTTGGTCCGGTCCAGAACGGCGATCTTCTTGCAGGTGGCGGGGATAGCGGCAATCAGCTTGTCGGCCCGGAAGGGACGGTACAGGCGGACCTTGACCATACCTACCTTCTCGCCGTGGGCGTTCATATAGTCAATGACCTCTTCGGCCACGTCGCAGAAGGAGCCCATGCAGATGATCACCCGGTCAGCGTCGGGGGCGCCGTAGTAGTTGAACAGCTGATAGTTGGTGCCCAGCTTGGCGTTGATCTTGCCCATATACTCCTCGACGATCTCGGGCAGAGCGTCGTAGTACTTGTTGGCGGCTTCGCGGTGCTGGAAAAAGATGTCGCCGTTCTCGTGAGAACCGCGCATGGTGGGATGCTCGGGGTTCAGAGCCCGGGCGCGGAAGGCGGCCACGGCGTCCATGTCCACCATCTCGCCCAGATCCTTGTAGTCCCAGATGGCGACCTTCTGAATCTCATGGGAAGTGCGGAACCCGTCGAAGAAGTTGATAAAGGGAACGCGGCCCTTGATCGCGGCCAAATGGGCCACGGGAGCCAGGTCCATAACCTCCTGCACGTTGCCCTCAGCCAGCATGGCAAAGCCGGTCTGGCGGCAGGCCATCACGTCAGAGTGGTCGCCGAAGATGTTCAAAGACTGGGCAGCCACGGTACGTGCGGAGACGTGGAACACGCCGGGCAGCAGCTCGCCGGCGATCTTGTACATATTGGGGATCATCAGCAGCAGGCCCTGGGAGGCGGTATAGGTGGTGGTCAGTGCGCCTGCGTTCAGTGAGCCGTGGACGGTACCGGCGGCGCCGGCCTCGGACTGCATCTCAATGACCTTTACGGTGTTGCCGAAAATGTTCTTCTGGCCCTGGGCGGCCCACTGGTCCACATAGTCGGCCATGGGGCTGGACGGCGTGATGGGGTAGATGCCGGCCACTTCCGTAAAGGCGTAGCTGACATATGCAGCAGCGTTGTTGCCGTCCATGGTTTTGAATTTTCTTGCCATAGAGGTTCCCTACTTTCTTCCTAAATTTGCTCGGGAAACGGAACCCTTCCGCCTCCCATCGGTGTTCTCTGCTCTATTTTACAGGCCCGCCCCCGTCTGTCCAATGGCCAAATCAGTTATAATTTATATTGGCATATGGTTATATTGGAACAGGCCCGCAGCGCCCCTTGCAGACAGGGTACGCCTTGGGACTCCATACAGATGTAGTGTATCACTTTTCAGCCGCTTTGTAAACTTTTCAGCGGAAATTTCCTCCGCAAATTTTCGGGAGGTGAACACAAAAAATTTTTGTTCAGACCTTCCAAACTCCAGCCCCGCCATCTGCGTCCTCTTTTTGTTCTGCGGCACAGGTTCAACAAAAACAGGACCGCCCACTGGCGGTCCTGTTTTTTAGTATGTAATCAGATAATGCGGCGGCCTCCGACAAAGCCTTTGGTATAGTAAGAGTCGGACAGTCTGCTGATGATAACGCCCACCTTAGAGGTAGAAGCGTGGACAAACTGGTTATTACCGATGTACAGTCCCACATGGGTGGCACGCTTACTGGAATTTCCCTTCTTGAAGATCACCAAATCGCCAGGCTGGAGCTCGCTCATGGAGACGGCCTTGCCGTTGTCCAGCTGGGTGGAAGCGGAGCGGTTGATGTTGTAACCGAAGTGCTTGTACACATAGCTAGTAAAGCCGGAACAGTCAAACCCCTTGGGGCTGCTGCCGCCGTATACATAGGGATAGCCGACAAACTGGAGGGCATATTCCACGATCTCCTGGGCCTTGCTGGACTCCACCACCTCGGAGGGGTCTGCCTGGGCCACATAGTCGGCGTTGATATAACCGGATTCAATCTGATACCAGCCGTCTTGAAGATCCAGCGTCTCTACAATCTTTCCGGTTGCCAGCTGGCCCACTTTATCATAGTCGGTGCCTGGGCCGGTCCGAATATTCAAGGGGCCGTTGAACACCCGCACATAGACAGGCTCGGTCTCAGTGTTCTCCGCCTGGGCGGCGGGGGTCTCCGTCAGAGGGGCGGGCTCTCCGTCTAAAGAGGCGTCCTCCTGCTCCAGCTTCACATATTCGCTGGAAACATAGCCGGTCAGTCCGCTGTAGGAAATCTGATACCAACTGCCCTCCAGGGTGTCCAGCACTTCAATCTGGGTACCGTCGGCCAGCTTCTTCAAAACGGAACTCTGGGTATTTGCTTCCGTGCGCATCCGCAGAACGCTGTTAGGTGCATCAACGGTACCGGTAAGAGCAAAGGCGGGAGTGGCCATTGTACTGACCAGCAACGCAGCGGCAGTCAAGCGAACTGCAATACGGTTAACGTGCATAATTTAGCGTCCTCCTTATTGTCTATCTGTCAACAGACGGCTTGTCCTTTGTAACCTGCTTATTTCACTTTGCGGCACGCCAGCCCTATTTGCCGGCCAGAGCGCGCTCCAGCCAAACGGCCGCCACATCCATTGCGGCATACAGGCTGTCCTTCTCACTTTTCTTGACCACCCGGTCCCGGCTTTTCAGGTCGGGGTCGGTGAGCTGAAGCTGAACCGATACCTTATCCGCCACCTGCATCCCGCCCATATTCTTTGCGGACAGGACCTGTAACATAATAATGTACTTTTCTGCCATGGTTCCGTAATAAATTAAGTTGTCTTTCCGACGCAGGGGATGTCCCTTATAGGAAAGAGGCAGATTTTCATTTGCCATAGTGCGCCTCCTCATAAAACAGTGTGACTCAAAGGTTGTAACCGAATTGTAACACATTTGTTACCACTTGTCAAATCTTTTCCGAAAAAATTTCGGAAGAATTTTAGTGGAAATTTTTGGGCAGAATCGTATTAAAAATTTCTTTCCCCCGCTGTGCTCCCCTCCCCATCTTCCAGATCCGGAAAACACAAAAACTTATATATAGAGGAAGCGGAAGGCAAAATTGGATAGAAAAAATGGGATAGGACTTGACAGCCTATCCCATATATGGTAGAATAAAATACTTATGTGTCTCTACCGCAAAGGCAGGACACTTTTCTATAATCACATTGTCAGTGTACCACACCCCCGGCAAATTGACAAGAGTGTGCACGCCAATTTCAACCACGTTCTCGGGTGTTCACACCTTTGTTTTTCTCTCGAAATTGTGCAAAGTGACGGCAAAACCCCCTATTTTTCTAAAATCCGGCAAAAGAAAGTGAATACCAACCGTGAATTATGAAGAAAGCGAGTTGATTTTTCAGCATGGTCGTCAAGGACGTAATGTACGGCAAAACCCCAAGAAAGAGCTTCGCCCAGTATGAGGAAATCTTGGAGATGCCCAATCTGCTGGAGGTGCAGAAGACCTCCTACCAGTGGTTTTTGGACGTTGGCCTGCGCGAAGTGTTTCGGGACGTGGGCTCCATCGTAGACTACGGCGGCAATCTGGAGCTGTCCTTTGTGGACTACGCCATGGACGAAAAGCCCAAGTATGACGTGGAGGAGTGCAAGGCCCGGGATGCCACCTACGCCGCCCCCATCAAGGTGAAGGTGCAGCTGCGCAACACCCAAAACAACCAGATCAACGAGCAGGAGATTTTTATGGGAGATTTTCCCATTATGACCAACTCGGGCACCTTTGTCATCAATGGGGCCGAGCGGGTTATCGTCTCTCAAATTGTCCGCTCCCCCGGGATGTATTACACCCGTGAGGTGGACAAGGCGGACAACAAAACCTATGCCACCACCGTCATCCCCGGCCGGGGCGCCTGGCTGGAATATGAGACCGATCTGAGCGACGTGTTCTATGTCCGCATCGACAAGAACCGCAAACTGCCCGTCACCTGCCTCATCCGCGCCTTGGGTCCCCGCAGCGACGCGGAGATTATCGAGCTCTTTGGTGAGGACGAGCGCATCCTAGCCACTTTAGAAAAGGACGCCTGCAAGACCTATGAGGAGGCCATGCTGGAGATCTACCGCAAGCTGCGCCCCGGCGAGCCCCCCACGCTGGACTCCGCCGAGACCCTTATCAACGCCACCTTCTTCGACCACCGGCGGTACGATCTGTCCACCGTGGGCCGTTACAAGTTCAACAAAAAGATGGCCCTGTGGACCCGGTTGTCCGGCCAGCGGCTGGCCCAGCCCATTACCGACCCCCGCACCGGTGAAATTCTGGCCGAGGCCGGCCAATCCCTCACCCGGGAGCAGGCCCAGGAACTGGACCGCAAGGGCGTGAACGAGGCCGTGGTGGATGCGGACGGCCGGCCGGTCAAGGTCTTCTCCAACAATATGGTCCATCTGGAGGACTTTGTGGACTTTGATCCCGCTGAACTGGGCATTGACGAGATGGTCTTCTTCCCTGTGCTGTGCCAGCTGCTGGACCAGTATCAGGGCAGCGAGCTGAAACAGGCCATCCTCCGCGCCAAGGAGGATTTGATTCCCAACCACATCACCGTGGAGGACATCATGGCCTCCATCAACTATCTCAACTGCCTGGCTCACAACGTGGGAACCAGAGACGACATCGACCATCTGGGCAACCGCCGCCTGCGCTGTGTGGGCGAGCTGATTCAAAACCAGTTCCGCATTGGCTTCTCCCGTATGGAGCGGGTGATCCGGGAACGGATGACCACCCAAGACCTGGATGTTGTAACCCCCCAGTCTCTCATCAATATCCGGCCGGTCACCGCCGCCATTAAAGAGTTTTTTGGGTCCTCCCCCCTGTCCCAGTTCATGGACCAGACCAACCCTCTGGCCGAGCTGACCCACAAGCGCCGTCTGTCCGCCCTGGGCCCCGGCGGTCTGAGCCGGGACCGGGCCTCCTTCGATGTGCGTGACGTCCATTACAGCCACTATGGCCGGCTGTGCCCCATCGAGACCCCCGAAGGTCCCAACATTGGTCTGATCTCCTATCTGGCCTCCTATGCCCGCATCAACAAATACGGCTTTATTGAGGCCCCCTACCGCAAGGTGGATAAGGAGACCGGCCGTCTTACCGACGAAATCACCTACATGACCGCCGATATGGAGGATGAGTACATCATCGCCCAAGCCACCGAGCCGCTGGACAGAGATGGCCGCTTCCTCAACGAACGTGTCCCCTGCCGCCGTCGCAGCGAGATTGTCTCTGTGGACCGCCGCCAGGTAGATTATGTGGATGTATCGCCCAAAATGATGGTGTCGGTGGCTACCGCCATGATCCCCTTCCTCCAGAACGACGACGCGAACCGCGCCCTAATGGGCGCCAACATGCAGCGTCAGGCCGTCCCCCTGCTCCGGCCCGAGGCCCCTGTGGTGGCCACCGGCCAGGAACACAAAAACTGCATGGACTCCGAAGTAGCTATTCTGGCCGAAGGCCCGGGCACCGTCACCAAGGTAGATGCCCGGCGGGTCACGGTGGCCTATGACAATGGCAAGACGAAGGAATATAAGCTGACCAAATACCTGCGCTCCAACCACACCACCTGCATCAACCAGCGCCCCATTGTGGAGGCCCACCAGCGGGTGGAGTTCCACGATGTCCTGGCCGACGGCCCCTCCACCGAAAAGGGCGAGATTGCCCTGGGCCGGAATATTCTCATGGGCTTTATGACCTGGGAGGGCTATAACTACGAGGATGCCATCCTGCTCAACGAGCGCATCGTCCGGGACGACGTGTTTACCTCCATCCACATCGAGGAGTATGAGACCGAGGCCCGGGACACCAAGCTGGGCCCCGAGACCATCACCCGGGACATCCCCAACGTGGGTGAGGACGCCCTGAAAGACCTGGACGAGCACGGCATCATCCGTGTGGGTGCGGAAATCCGCGCCGGCGACTATCTGGTGGGCAAGGTCACCCCCAAGGGCGAGGCCGAGGCCACCGCCGAGGAAAAGCTGCTTCGGGCCATCTTCGGCGAAAAAGCCCGCGAGGTCCGTGACACCTCTTTGAAGGTGCCCCACGGTGAAGCTGGCATCGTAGTGGATGTGAAGGTCTTCACCAGGGAGGGCGGCGACGAGCTGGGCCCCGGCGTCAACCAAGTGGTTCGGGTCTATATTGCGCAGAAGCGGAAAATCTCGGTGGGCGACAAGATGGCCGGCCGCCACGGCAACAAGGGCGTGGTCTCCCGTATTCTTCCCCAGGAAGATATGCCCTTCCTCCCCGACGGCACCCCTCTGGACATCGTGCTGAACCCCTTGGGCGTGCCCTCCCGTATGAACATCGGGCAGGTACTGGAGGTCCATCTGGGCTACGCGGCCCGGACCCTGGGCTGGAAGGTGGCCACCCCCATCTTTAACGGCGCTACCGAGGAATCCATCCAAAACTGCCTCAAGCTGGCCGGTCTGGCCCGCGAAGTGGGGGCTGACGAACCCCTCATCGGCAAACCGCTCTATCTGGCTCAGGAGGAGACCGAGCGCCGCCTGCTGACCCAGGAGGAGGCAGATGCCCTGTTTACCGAGCGCGCAGAGGACGGCTCTGTATCCCAGATGCTGAAGGCGGGGCGTGTCCGTTACTTTGATGGCCAGCCCTGGTTTGTAGACGACATCCGCCCCCTCACCCCCGAAGAGATGTCCAACAACGCTCAGATCGCCCAGTGGCAGAGCGAGGGCCGGCTGCGCATCTTCGACGGCAAGAACTGGCTCTATGACGGCCGCACCGGCCGCCGGTTCGACAACCCGGTCACCGTAGGTTATGTCTACTTCCTCAAGCTCCACCATCTGGTAGACGACAAGATCCACGCCCGCGCCACCGGCCCTTACTCCCTGGTCACCCAGCAGCCTCTGGGCGGCAAGGCCCAGTTCGGCGGCCAGCGCTTCGGCGAGATGGAGGTTTGGGCCCTGGAGGCTTACGGCGCCGCCTACACCCTCCAGGAGATCCTGACGGTGAAGTCGGACGATGTAACCGGGCGCGTCAAGACCTACGAGGCCATTGTCAAAGGTTTGAATGTACCCAAACCCGGTGTGCCCGAGTCCTTCAAGGTGCTGATTAAGGAGCTTCAGTCCCTGTGTCTGGATATGAAGGTGCTGGACAAGGATGGCGCTGAGATCGAACTGAAGGACGACGACGATGACGGCTATCAGCCTGTCCGGGACGATTATTACGACCGGGAGGACGACTTCGGCTATCAGAGCGACGCCGATTTTGCTTCCGCCGGCGGTTTCACCTTTAAGGGGGACAGCGATGACGACGATTTGGCATTGGACACGTCTGCGGAGGAAACTGAGGAGCCCCTCTTCTCCGAGGACGATTATAACTGAGAACGGGAGGAGATCAAAACATGAGTTACGCTGAGTTTGACGCGATCCGCATTGGGATCGCCTCCCCTGAGCAGATCCGTGAGTGGTCTTTCGGCGAGGTAAAGCGCCCGGAGACCATCAACTACCGCACGCTCAAACCGGAGAAGGACGGCCTGTTCTGCGAAAAAATCTTTGGCCCCACCAAGGACTGGGAGTGCAACTGCGGAAAGTATAAAAAGATCCGCTACAAGGGCAAGGTGTGCGACCGCTGCGGCGTGGAGATCACCAAGGCCAAGGTCCGCCGGGAGCGCATGGGCCATATTGAGCTGGCCGCCCCCGTCAGCCACATCTGGTACTTCAAGGGCATCCCCTCCCGGATGGGCCTGTTGCTGGACATCAGCCCCCGTATTCTGGAAAAAGTACTGTACTTTGCCGCCTATATTGTAATTGACCCCGGTTTCTCCCCCCTATCCAAAAACCAGATCCTGTCCGAGAAGGAATATCGGGACATGCGGGAGAAGTATGAGGACGATTTCGACGCGGGCATGGGTGCTGAGGCGGTGAAGAAGCTCCTTCAGCAAATTGATTTGGACGCCCTGTCGGAGCAGCTGCGCAAAGAACTGAAAGATGCCTCCGGCCAGAAAAAGCTGAAAATTATCAAGCGTCTGGAGGTGGTGGACGCCTTCCGCATCTCCGGCAACAAGCCTGAGTGGATGATCATTGATGTGCTGCCGGTGATCCCCCCCGAAATTCGGCCCATGGTCCCCCTGGACGGCGGACGGTATGCCTCCTCCGACCTGAACGACCTGTACCGCCGGGTAATCAACCGGAACAACCGCCTAAAACGACTGATTCAGCTCAACGCACCTGACATCATCGTGCGCAACGAGAAGCGGATGCTCCAGGAGGCGGTGGACGCCCTGATTGACAACGGCCGCCGTGGCCGGGCGGTCACCGGGGCCAACAACCGGGCCCTCAAGTCTCTGAGCGACATGCTCAAGGGTAAGCAGGGCCGCTTCCGTCAGAACCTGCTGGGCAAGCGTGTAGACTACTCCGGCCGCTCGGTGATCGTGGTGGGCCCCTCCCTGAAAATCTACCAGTGCGGTCTGCCCAAGGAGATGGCCATTGAGCTGTTCCGTCCCTTCGTGATGAAGAAACTGGTGGACGACGGCCTGGCAAACAATATCAAAGCAGCCAAGAAGATGGTGGAGAAGGGCGAGGCCGCCGTGTGGGACGCCCTGGAGTTCGTCATCAAGGACCATCCTGTTATGCTCAACCGTGCCCCCACCCTGCACCGCCTGGGCATCCAGGCTTTCGAGCCGGTGCTGGTGGAGGGCCGGGCTATCAAGCTCCATCCGCTGGTTTGCACCGCCTTCAACGCCGACTTCGACGGCGACCAGATGGCCGTCCATGTCCCTCTATCCGCCGAAGCTCAGACCGAGGCCCGGGTTCTTATGCTCTCTGCCAACAATCTGCTGCGCCCCCAGGACGGCGGCCCGGTGACCATCCCCTCTCAGGATATGATTCTGGGCGCCTACTACCTGACTTACACCCGGGAGGAAGGCAATGTCAACCACGCCTTTGCCGACCGGGACGAGGCTATGATGGCCTACGACGCCGGCTTGATTACCCTCCACACCCCCATTCAAGTGCGCCTGTTCCGGGAGGTGGACGGCGTGGAGCAGCACAAGCTGGTCACCACCACCATGGGCCGCCTCATCTATAACGAGGCCATCCCCCAGGACCTGGGCTTTGTGGACCGCACCAACCCCGAGACCATGTTTGACCCGGAAATCAACTTCGTGGTGGGCAAGAAGCAGCTGGGTAAGATTATTGACCGCTGCATCACAAAACACGGCTTTACCACCTCCGCTGGAATGCTGGACGCCATCAAGGACCTGGGCTATCACTACTCCACCCAGGGCTCTCTAACAGTGGCCATCGCTGATATGACCGTCCCCTCTCAAAAATATGAGCTGATCGGCGAGACGGATCAGGAAATTGTACGCATCGACAAGCAGTACCGCCGTGGTCTGATTACCAATGAGGAGCGCTACCGCCTCACGGTGGCCGCCTGGGAAAAGACCACCAAAGATGTTACCAACGCCCTCCAGGAGTCTATGGACAAGTATAACCCCATCTTTATGATGGCCGACTCGGGCGCCCGTGGCTCCATGGCACAGATCCGTCAGCTGGCCGGTATGCGCGGTCTGATGGCGGATACCGCCGGCCGCACTATTGAGATCCCCATCAAGGCCAACTTCCGCGAGGGACTGTCCGTTTTGGAATACTTTATCTCCTCCCGAGGTGCTCGAAAGGGCATGGCAGACACCGCCCTGCGTACCGCCGACTCGGGCTATCTGACTCGCCGTCTGGTGGATGTATCCCAGCAGGTGATCATCCGGGAAGAGGACTGTGGCACCTCTGACGGCATCGAAGTCAGCGAGATTGAGGTGCACGGCCAGATTATTGAGACCTTCGCCGAACGGCTCCACGGCCGTTACCCCACCGAGGACATTGTAGACCCCCAGACCGGCGAGGTACTTTTCACGCGGGACTCCATGCTTCGCAAAGACGACGCCAGTATCCTGGAGGCCCGTGGAATCCATGCGGTCAAGATCCGCTCCGTCCTCACTTGCCGGGCCAGAAGCGGCGTGTGTGCCAAGTGCTATGGCATCAACCTGGCCATCGGTGAGCCCGTAGGCGCCGGCGAGGCGGTGGGCATCATCGCCGCCCAGTCCATTGGTGAGCCGGGCACCCAGTTGACCATGCGTACTTTCCACACCGGCGGCGTGGCCGGCGGCGACATTACCCAGGGTCTGCCCCGTGTAGAAGAGCTGTTCGAGGCCCGTAAACCCAAAAAGATGGCTCAGCTGGCCGAAATCGGCGGCAGGATCTCCCTGGAGGAGAAAAAGCGCAATGTGTTGTGTGATGTCACCATCACCGCCGACGACGGCGAGGTGGTCACCTACTCCATCCCCTACTCTGCCGGAATCCGGGTGAAGGAAGGCGATGTGGTGGCAAAAGGCTTCCAGCTCACCGACGGCGCCCTCTCCCCTCACGATGTGTTGCGCATCCAAGGGCTGTCCGCTTGTCACAATTATCTGATCTGTGAAGTACAAAAGCCCTACCGCCAGCAGGGCGTGGATATCAACGACAAACACATTGAGGTCATTGTCAGCCAAATGATGCGGAAGGTCCGGGTCGAGGAGGCCGGCAGTTCCGACCTGCTGTCCGGCTCCACCGTCGACATTGTGGAGTTTATGGATGCGGAAGAGGCCGTCAAAGCCCGCATTGCTGCCGGTGAAACAAACGAGATGGGAGAAGAACTGGTGCTGCCCACCTGCACCCGTCTGCTCATGGGAATCACCAAGGCATCTCTGGCCACCGAATCCTTCCTGTCCGCCGCCTCCTTCCAGGAGACCACCAAGGTACTCACCGAGGCCGCGATCAAGGGCAAGGTAGACCATCTGCTGGGCCTGAAAGAGAATGTCATCATCGGTAAGCTGATCCCTGCCGGCTCCGGACTGGCCCAGTACCGCCAGGAGGATGTCATTGACGATGAGGGCAATCTGGTGGCCCAATCCCGCCGCCGCCCTGAGCGTGAGGTCGACTTGGATTTCAGCCAGGATGAGGAGGACGGAGAGGGCGAAGACCTCTTCGCCGATGCCGAGTTCGGCGCGCTGGAGATGGATTCTGTCTCCGAGCCTCAAGCACAGGAAGTTTAATCGGTACAATCCCCCCAAACAAAAGGGACTGCCCAGCTGGACAGTCCCTTTTCCGTCTGTCGGAAGGTTCCTCACCTCGTCCCCATAACGACAGCGGCCGCCTGTGTTCAGGCGGCCGCTGGTCTTGCAGGTTTATTAACGTCTCTTATTGCCCAAGAAGCGCAGCAGATACAGGAATAGGTTAACAAAATCCAGATACAGCTGAAGTGCGGAGAAGATGGACGCCTTGGCCAGCATATCAGGGGAAGCAGAGTAGTAGTTGTAATAAGCCCGAATCTTCTGGGTATCATAGGCGGTGTAGCCCAGGAATACTGCAATACCGATCAGGCAAATCACCCGATCAAACATCTGAAAGCCGGGAATAAACATAGACAGCAGACCGAAAATGATGAGGAAAATCAGTCCGGACACCAGAATGGTCCGCAGATTGGCCAGGTCCCGCTTGGTGAAAAAGCCGTAGGCCGCCAGGGCGCCGAAATAGACGGCGGTGAGCAGAAAGCAAAGGGTGAGAGAGGCCAGCTCATAGACAAACAGATAGATGGACAGGGTAAAGCCAAACAGAGCAGAGAACGTCACAAACAGAGCAATCGCCGTTCCCACCGCCATTTTCTCCATCCGCCCCACCATAATGAAGGAAATTGCCAGTGTGGCTACCAGCACAACCAGGTGGATATAGGGGATATAGTACAGGGCGTAGATGGTCGCACGGGTGACCCAGCAGCCCACTGCCACACCAAACGTGACTAGCAGGCCCAGCACCATCCACAAGAAGGTCTTGGCGGTGTACTGGCCTAAGGTGTCCCCTTGGCTGGACACATAGCTGCGGTCAAATTCATAGGGATCAAAACTCATAACAAGCACTCCTTTCAGCATGGGCATTCCATTTCATTCTGCCCATTTGCGGTTGTTTCTATTATACCGCTGTATGAAGAAAAAAGCAATACCCTATGCATGGGCGAGCGTGCGCCGCGAGGAGCGATGCTCCCCGCCTCCGGCGGAAGAACAGGGATGCCGTCTTCGCATTTGGGAGCCTCCCTGTCGGGCGCATTATGCGCCTGATCCCCCGAAGGCCGCACCGTAGAAATTATTCTCTACAATGAGCGAGGTGCTGTCCAGCTTGTAGCTTACCAGCTTTTTCATGGCAGAGACGTAGCTACTCTGCTCCTCCGCTGTCATGACGACCCCCTCCGCCGGGGTAAACTCCTGGGTATACCGATTATAGAAGCCCCGGTCGGTCATCCAACAGGTGGAGGTAAAGACCACCAGCCCCTCACTGTCGGAGAGGATATCACTGCCCGCCAGCATTCGGGAGTCATACTCCAGCCCCAACAGGTTGGAGATGGTGGGCAGGATGTCCACCTGGCAGCAGGGTTTATCCACCACAACCGGTTCCTCCATAGAGGCGGACCAGACAATCAGTGCATTTTTATAGACATCAAAGTCGATGTTTTTTTCGTTCAGCTTCTCCATATCCGCAGAGCTGCCGAATTTCTTTCCTGAAAGCTCCTCCAGGGTGTCCACATTGAAATAGGGGATGTGGTCGCCGGTGGCCACAATGAGGGTCTTATCCAGCTGGCCCGCCGCCTCCAGCTTCTGTAAAAGCAGCTCCAACGCCCGGTCCACCTCAATGCAGGTGGCCACATAGTTCTGGGTGGTCTCGCTGTAGGGCAGGGCACGAACCGTCTCTTCATAGGGCCACACGATCCGATGATTTGAGTAAGGCATATGGCCGCTGATGGTCAGATAATAGACGTGGAACGGAGTGCTGCTGTTGATATAGTCGTCAATGCTGGCCTCCACCATCACGGTATCCTTCTGGGGCCAGAGGAGCTTGCCGCTGTCATTGACATCCAGCCCCTCAAAGCCCTCGCCAAATTGCTTCCAGTCATAGCCCAGGTTGGTGTGGGAGGCCATGCGGCCATACATATCTCCGTTGGCGTGGTAGCCAAGCACCTGATAACCCGCCCGCTTCAGCTGCTGGGGCAGGGTGAAGTAGGCATTGAAACCCACAGTCTGTCCGTTCTCCTTGAACTGCACCTGGCCGGTGCGTTTCATGGTGATGGGGTTTCCGTTTTTGGGGTAAAGCCCCAGCAAAGTCTGACATTCACCATTGGAGGTACTGGTATAGTGCAGGGCGGTGTAGTAATTGTTGAACACAAAGCCCTCGTGGGTCAGTTTATAGAGGGTGGGGGTAAGCTGGGGGTCGATGGCATAGCCGGAGAACCCCTCCAGCACCAGCTCAATCACATTGTAGCCCTCAAACATGCCGGTGTACTGGTTCTTCCGGGTGGGAGACACACTGTTGAAATATTCCGCCAGCCACTTGATATCTCTGTTGCTGGTGCTCTCCGCCAGGGCTGCCAGGTCGATCTCCATGACATTGGGGGAAGTATCCACCACCGGCTGAGGATCCGATACCTGGGAGGAATCCGGCCCCCCGCTGGAGTCGGGCCCCGCGGCGCTGCCCGCTGGAGTCAGCCCGTCAAGCCCAGAGAAATCTGCGTCCAAATCATTCTTCGGCGGAAAAATCATATGTTTGGCATCCAGCCGGAGCATGGTCAGCAGCCCAAGCTGCTCCACCTGGTCGTCAATGTTGGTGTCCACCCGATAGAGTTTGGAGGGAGTCAGATCTCCCTTCCAGGGCAGATGGATCACGCCCAGCCCCAGAACATGAAACACCACACAGCCCGCCAGCACCAGGCCGGCAAAGCGGATATCCAGCCGGTCGAAGCCCAGCATCCGGTCTCCAAAGATACACAGCAAGATGGCAGGCAGCAGAAATACCAGAAGGATGGGGATGCTGCGAAGAACTGTGGCGACAATCACATCCGCATAGTCGGTGAGCTTATTGCCCGCCGCCGTCTCCAAAGTGCTGGGTCCGTAGTAAGACTGGAGGATTGTTTTTGCGATATATTCCACCGCAAAGAGCACACACAGCAACACTGCCAACAGCTTGGCCGTCAGGCCATTGTTCAGCCGGCGCCACGGCAGGGCCAGAGCGGACAAAAACAATCCCGCCGCCACACTGAATACAAAATAGACCGGGGCGTAGGCCAAGACATTTCCTTTGCTGATATGGAGCACCAGTTCCAGATAGACCAGCATCGCCGGAAAGAGCATGACTCGTGTCATGCTCTGGGCCATCAATTGGCCGCCGCTGCGCCGGGACCGTCCGCCGCCCATCCTTCTCCCATTATAACCCATTGGAATCGACCTCCCAATTAAATCCTTTTTTTCCTATCCTACTTTACTCATTTATAGAGGCACAGTCAAGGGACAATTCCTTAATTTTTTATAAATTATACATCGCCTTCCCCTGCATTATTACCACATCGGACCGCTATCCGGCGCTTCCCGCCCTGTCTCCCCCTTCGTTTCTCTTCTAACGGCTGGAACTTCACTTCCAGATGCCAATGCGCGAAATTTTCTGTCCGCAGATATTGACAGGACGAACGCATTTTTGATATACTAAGCGGGTAGCAGGAAGCGGCAGAAGGACCAGAAGGTCTTGAAATGGATATAGATATATACTGTCGATTACACGTCCGGTGCAGAAGGCCGGGCGCCGGCCAGAAGGCATACCGTACCGGTATGCTTTTTTCGTCTTTAAAGGAGGTACCGGCTGTGACGCTGGATGAATTTTTTCAAGAAAACCCCCGGGCGGCGCTGGCCTTTTCCGGCGGGGTGGACTCCGCCTTTCTGCTGTGGGCGGGAATTCGGGCAGGGGCTGAGATACAGCCCTATTTTGTCAAGACGCCCTTCCAGCCCCAGTTTGAGCTGGAGGACGCCCGCCGTCTGTGCAGTTTGGTGGGTGTGGACCTGGTGGTCATTTCATGTGACATCCTCGCCGACAAAACGGTGGCTGCCAACCCGCCTGACCGCTGCTATCACTGCAAAACGCGGCTGTTTTCGCTTTTGAAAAAGTATGCGGCCTCCAAGGGCTTCGCGCTGCTGCTGGACGGCACCAACGCCTCAGATGACGCGGAGGACCGCCCCGGAATGCGGGCACTGCAAGAGCTGGAGGTCCGCTCCCCTCTGCGGGAGTGCGGTCTGACCAAGGAGATGATTCGGGAGCGGTCCCGTCAGGCGGGGCTGTTTACCTGGGACAAGCCCTCCTATGCCTGTTTGGCCACTCGGGTCCCCACCGGACGGACCATCCTCCCGGCAGATCTGGAGAATGTGGAGCTTGGGGAAAAGCGGCTGTCCGGCCTTGGCTTATGCGACTTCCGCCTTCGGCTGACGGCAAGCGGATGCAAGCTCCAGGTTCCCGCAGAACAGGTTTCGCTGGTCCTGGCCCGACGGAAGGACATTTTAGCTGCGCTGGACCCGCTGTTTTGTGAGATTACGCTGGACCTGCGCAGCAGAGAGGTCAAAGATTAGGAGGTGCCGGATGGATAATCGGCATGACATTTTACAGCTTCTGCGCCAGGTGGCCGACGGCTCAACCGCGCCGGAGGATGCGCTGACTCAGCTGAAGCGGGAGCCCTTCCAGGACCTGGGCTATGCCAAGGTGGATCTCCACCGGGGGGTCCGCCAGGGAGCGGCGGAGGTAATCTATGGGGCAGGCAAAACCCCGGAACAGATTGCCGGCATTGCCGCCGCCATGGGGGCACGGGGATGCGAGAATATTCTCATTACCCGTATCAGCCCAGAAGCGGCAGATTTCGCGGCAAAGACGATCCCTTTGGACTATCACCCCATCCCCCATCTGGCCATTGCATACCCTGGCCCACGAAAGGCCCTGGGCCACATAGTGGTGGTCACCGGGGGCACCAGCGATATGGCGGCAGCTGAGGAGGCCGCACTCACCGCCGAGGTTCTGGGCAACAAGGTCACCCGGCTGTACGACGTGGGGGTGGCCGGCCTGCATCGGCTGCTGTCCAACCTGGACCCGCTGATGAACGCCCGCTGCGTGGTGGCGGTTGCCGGGATGGAGGGGGCACTGGCCTCTGTTGTGGGCGGACTGGTGGATTGTCCCGTAATTGCTGTGCCCACTAGTGTGGGCTATGGGGCCAATTTCGGCGGGCTGTCCGCCCTGCTGGCCATGCTCAATTCCTGTGCTTCCGGATGCAGCGTGGTCAATATCGACAACGGCTTTGGCGCTGGCTATCTGGCCAGCCGGATCAATCAAATGGAGGGACTGTCTTAACATCATCTTTCCCGCTCTCCAGGCGGGAAACCAGGAGGAATCATCATGAAAACGCTTTATTTGGAGTGTACTATGGGGGCGGCGGGGGATATGCTTATGGCCGCTCTATACGAGCTGCTGAACAAAGAGCAGAAGCAGCATTTCCTCACCACCATGAATGGGCTGGGGCTGCCTGGTGTGGAGGTGACTCCCATACCGGCGAAAACCAGCGGTATTGCAGGCACTCATATGCGGGTGACCGTCCACGGCCAGGAGGAGCATACGCACGGCCATCACCATGAACACCCCCATATGCATGACGGCGAACATCACCACAACCATGAGGACCACGACCACCATCCTGACCATGAGCATGACCATCATGGACATCACCACCACGCCACACCGGGGCATATTGGAGCGATCATCGACGGTCTGGCTCTGCCTCAGCCGGTGAAGGACCGCGCCCGGGCAGTCTACGACGCCATCGCCCAAGCAGAGGCCCAGGCCCACGGCTGCGAGGTAGGAGATGTCCACTACCACGAGGTGGGGGCGCTGGATGCAGTGGCCGACGTGGTGGGGGTATGCTATGCCATGGAACTGCTGGACCCCGACCAGGTATCCGCCTCCCCCGTTCATGTGGGCAGCGGAACGGTGGCCTGCGCCCACGGGATCATGCCCGTCCCCGCCCCTGCCACCGCCGCCCTGCTGCAAGGAGTGCCTATCTATAGCGGGAACATCCAGGGGGAACTGTGTACCCCCACCGGGGCCGCCCTCCTCAAGTGCTTTGTCCAGACGTTCGGCCCTATGTCCCCCATGGCGGTGGAGCAAATCGGCTGCGGCATCGGCTCCAAAGAGTTTGAGCAGGCCAACTGCGTCCGGGCTTTCTGGGGCGAGGAAGAACCCCGGTACTCCGGCGACATTTTGGAGCTGGTGTGCAACATCGACGACATGACCCCCGAAGCGCTGTCTTTCGCCTGTACCCAACTGCTGGAGGCAGGGGCGCTGGATGTGTACACCACCCCCGGCACCATGAAAAAGGGACGGCCCGGCCATGTGCTTACCGTGCTGTGTTCCCCGGATCAAGACCGGGAACTGGTGGGCCAGATTTTTGCCCACACCACCACCAACGGACTGCGGGCCCGGTGGCTGGAGCGGCTGTACCTCTCCCCCAGTATTTTTCAGGTCCAGACCCAATGGGGACCGGTACGGGTAAAGCGGGCTCAAGGGTTTGGCGTTTCCCATACCAAACCGGAGTTCGAGGATGTGGCCGCGCTGGCCCGGGAGCATGGGCTGTCCTATCAAACGGTGCTGGAGGATGCCCTGCGCCGGATACGGAACCCAGAACTCTCGTCTCCCGCCGGGGACCCCCGGTAAATATCCTGTGTGGCTTTTTCTGCTGGAACCGAAAAGCCCGGAAATTGGCTTCGGCACACGCAGATACAGCGGAAGCATTGACGCCGGCGCAGAGGAAGGTTCCTCTGCGCCGGTATTTTTTGTCCAGTTTATGCCTTGCGCGGCTTTGAAGGCTGTGCTATGATACTGCAAAGCTGACCGGAACAGTCAGCGGACCTTACCCGTCTGTGGAGGTACAACATATGTATTTAGAGGAATATCGCAAGGCCCGCCAGCTGGGACTGAAGGAGGCTAAAACCTGTCAGACCCGGGGCGGCTCCCCCTATCTGCCGGTCCTGGATGAGATTTTGGCAGCCGAGACCACCAGCGGAGAGATGAGTCTGGGGCTGGCAGACATCCCCATGGAGCTGATTGTTGGCACCCGTTCCGCCGGACGCAGCCAGGCTCTGTCCCGCAGTTTCTACCCTTTGATGGCCGAGGATACGGAGTTTGCCGGCAAGTGGATGGCCTTGTGCAAGGCCCACATGGACGAAGGGATTAACGACCCCATTAAGGTCTACGAGTATATGCACACCTTTTATGTGGTAGAGGGACACAAGCGGGTCAGTGTTCTGCGCTACTTCGGCGCGGTGAATATCCCCGCCGAGGTCACCCGCATCCTGCCCGTCAAGGATGGCTCCAAGGCCAGTATTATCTACTATGAATATGTGGATTTCTACCGGCTGTCCGGGGTGAACTATCTGTGGTTCAGCGCAGCAGGGCGGTTTGCCCGTTTACATGCGGCGGTGGGCAAAAGGCCGGATGAGCTCTGGACTGAGGAGGACCGGCGGAAGTTTTACAGTTTCTATCACAGCTTCTCTACCCTGTATGGCGACAAAAGCGCCAAAGAGCTGGCTGGCCGGATGACCACCGGCGATGCTATGCTGCTCTATCTGGATATGTTCGACTACGACCAGGTAAAAAATTACACCCAGTCCCAGCTGAAAGAGGGATTTCTCCAGCTTCACGAGGCGTTCTCGGTAAAAAAAGCGATTCAAAACTTAAATCCCTTGAAAGGATTGCTGGGCCGATGAGAATTTTGGCGTTGTCTGACCAGGAGTCCTTGGGCCTGTGGGACTACTTTGATGCCCGCCGCCTGGAAGGAATTGATTTAATCCTCTCCTGCGGCGATCTGGACCCCAGATATCTCTCCTTCATCGCCACCTTCGCCCATGCGCCGGTACTCTATGTCCATGGCAACCATGACGACCGGTATGCCAGTGTGCCGCCGGAGGGCTGTGTGTGCGTGGAAGACCGGATCTACACCTGGCAGGGGATCCGGATCTTGGGACTGGGCGGCTCCATGCGCTACAAGCAGAAGGGGGAACACCAGTATACCCAGCGGCAGATGGACCGCCGGGTTTGGCGGCAGAAGCTGGCCCTGCTGCGGAAGGGCGGATTTGATATCCTGCTGACCCATGCCCCCGCGCTGGGACTGAACGACGGGGAGGATTTGGCCCACATGGGGTTTGATATCTTCAATACTCTGATGGACCGCTACCACCCCCGTTACTTTATTCACGGCCATGTCCATATGAATTACGGCCGGGAATTTCCCAGACTGTCCTCCTATGGAGCTACTCAGGTCATCAACGCCTATGAGACCTACACCTTTGAATATTGACAACTATACCACCGGAGGAGTATTTTTCCTCCGGCGTTTTGCTGAATACAGCTTGAAACCGCCCGCTGATTATGGTACAATATGGATAGAAAGACCGAACTGCGCCGCCATACACAGGAGAGGATGTCGTACATGCCCAGTACAGAACAAATACCCGCTGCACAGCCCAGACTGCACCCCGAACTGATGGTTCAGGTATGCCGGGCGCTGAACTTCGACCCGGATGACTTTGCTAAACGCCACGCAGATGAATTTATCCACCTGTATCTCCGGGTGGACGGGATGCTGAGCTATGTAGGGGAAGAGATTGTCTTTTACTTGGCCAATCGGGTCAATGAATGCCTGTCTAAAGCGGAGTACGCTCTGCTGTCCTACATTGAGTATGCCGGCCGGGCGGAGAAGAAAGCGGACTCTGACTGCTTCAGCGATGCGGTGGCCCGCTATCTCCAGATCAGGCAAAACGTGGGGGACGGCTGGGTCTATGCCTTTGAGGGGAATGAATCCAAGTCCAGATGCCTGGAAACCTATCCACAGATGTATGTGATCGCCCACGCCATGTATGATTTTTCTCAGGAGATCCAAGAACTCAAGCAAGTGGCCAGAACGGACGGTCCAGACGCCTGGCCCAATCCCAAGAAAATAAAACTGTGACTCAGCAGCGGCACGGAATATCCCGTGCCGTTTTTTGTCAAACTATGAAATATTTCCTGCAAAAATTTCTTGTAATCTGCAGGCCGCTGTGTTAGAATCACAAGGAGCAAATTTTGTCTAAAACTACAAAAAAGAGAGGAGAAAAGTAAGCCATGCCTAACGGAATCCCCATGGAGCGGGTGGAGGAGATTATTGACGGCTACGGCTGTCAGGTCCACCACCTAATTGCCATCATGCAGGACATCCAGGCAGAGTACAAATACCTGAGTCCTGCGGTTCTGGAGCGCATTGCCCAAAAGCTGGACATCGGGGTGGCCAAGGTATACAGTGTGGCCACCTTCTATGAAAACTTCTCCCTGGATGCCAAGGGGAAGTACATTATCAAAGTGTGCGACGGCACCGCCTGCCATGTACGCAAGTCCCAGCCCATCTTCAACGCTATCTACGAGTATCTGGAGCTGGAGGGCAAACAAAAGACCTCCGCCGACGGCCTGTTCACCCTGGAGACGGTAGCTTGCTTGGGGGCCTGCGGCCTGGCTCCTGTGGTCACCGTCAACGACCAGGTTCACTCCAAGATGACCCCAGAGCTGGCCATCGACCTGCTGGAGAATTTGCGAAAGGAGGAGACTGCCCATGGCTAAGATGAACCGTGAACGGCTGGAAGTCCGCCGGGTCAAGGCTAAACGGGCCCTGTCCTATCAAAAGCGGCAGATTCTGCTATGCGCCGGCACCGGCTGTATCGCTGGCGGCTCCCTGAAATTATACGACTATTTTAAAGAGGAATGCGCCCGCCGGGGGCTGGATGTCTATGTGGGCCTGACCCAAGAGGGCGAGACCGAGGACCCCGCCGACCCCAAGGGCGATGGCGTCTATCTGAAAAAGAGCGGCTGCCATGGCTTCTGCGAGATGGGGCCCTTGGTTCAGATCGAGCCGGAAGGCATCCTCTATACCCACGTCCAGTTGGAGGACTGTGACGAGATTATTGAACAGACCATCTTAAAAGGCAAGGTGGTGGAACGCCTGCTCTATGAATTGGATGGCGTGAAATACACCAAACACAACGATATCCCCTTCTACCACCGCCAGCACCGCATCGTACTGGAGAACTGCGGCACCACCGACGCCGAGGACATCGACGAGTATCTGGCCAAGGACGGTTATACAGCCTTTGAACAGACCCTGTTCGAGATGACCGACGAGGCCATCTGCAAGGAAATTCTGGACTCCGGCCTGCGGGGCCGGGGGGGCGGCGGCTTCCCCGCCGGGCGCAAGTGGGACAGTGTGCGCAAGCAGCCCAAGGGCAAGAAGTATGTGGTCTGCAACGGCGACGAGGGCGACCCCGGAGCCTTTATGGACCGCTCCATCATGGAGGGCAATCCCCACTCCATCATTGAAGGTATGCTCATCGCAGCCCTGGGGGCTGGCAGCGATGAAGGCTATATCTATGTCCGGGCCGAGTATCCCCTGGCAGTAAACCGCCTGAAAACCGCCATCGCCAAGGCGGAGGAGTTGGGCCTGCTGGGGGATCACATCCTGGGCACCCAGTTCTCCTTCCACCTCCACGTCAACCGGGGCGCAGGGGCCTTTGTCTGCGGCGAGGGCTCCGCTTTGACCGCCTCCATCGAGGGAAACCGGGGTATGCCCCGGGTCAAGCCTCCCCGGACGGTGGAGCACGGCCTGTGGGCCCAGCCCACCGTGCTCAACAACGTGGAGACCTTCTCTGCCGTCCCTCTGATTATCCGCAAAGGAGCTGCCTGGTTTAAGTCCATCGGCACCGAGAAGTCTCCAGGCACTAAAGCCTTTGCCCTCACCGGCAATGTGGTCAACACTGGTCTCATCGAGGTCCCCATGGGCACCACCTTGCGGGAGATCATTTTCGACATCGGCGGCGGCATCAAGGACGGCAAGAAATTCAAGGCTGTCCAGATCGGCGGCCCCTCCGGCGGCTGTCTCACCGAGGAACACCTGGACATGCCCTTGGACTTCGACTCCCTAAAAAAACTGGGAGCTATGATTGGTTCCGGAGGTCTGGTGGTCATGGATGAGGACACCTGTATGGTGGAGGTAGCCCGGTTCTTTATGAACTTCACCCAGAACGAATCCTGCGGCAAGTGCGTCCCCTGTCGGGAGGGCACCCGCCGGATGCTGGAGATTTTGACCCGGATTGTTAACAACGAGGGCTCTCTGGAGGACCTGGATCTGTTGGAGGAGCTGTCCGCCACCATCAGCGAGACCGCCCTGTGCGGCCTGGGTCAGTCGGCCTGCAAACCGGTACAGAGCACCTTGAAGTATTTCCGGGATGAGTACCTGGCCCATGTGGTGGACAAACACTGTCCCCACTGCAACGGCCGCAGGAAGGTATTGCAGATTGATCCGGAGTTGTGCAAGGGCTGCGGCAAATGTATGCGCCAGTGCCCCATGGAGGCCATCTCCGGTCAAATCCGGATGCCTCATATTATTGACACAGAGAAGTGTATCAAGTGCGGCGCATGTTGGGGCTGCTGTCCCTTCGGCGCCATTCGGGAGGAGTGAGCGGTATGGCAAAGGGAATTATGTACATCGACGGCCAGCGGGTCCCCTTCGACGGGGAAGCCAACGTGCTGTCCGTCATCCGGAAGGCCGGCATTGAAATGCCCACCTTCTGCTACTACTCCGACCTGTCGGTCTACGGCGC
>CAMWBA010000029.1 GCA_947172355.1 uncultured Bacillota bacterium | reverse complement strand
ACCGGGGCTGGTTCCAGTCCTCCCTGCTCACCGCCGTGGGCGCGCTGGGCAAGGGCGCTCCCTTTAAGGAGTGCGTCACCCACGGCTGGACCGTGGACACCCAGGGCCGGGCCATGCACAAGTCCCTGGGCAACGGCGTGGACCCCGCCGATATCTTTAACAAGTACGGCGCGGACCTGATCCGCTTGTGGGCCGGCTCCGCCAACTACCATGTGGACGTGTGCGGCTCCGAGGTCATCTTCAAGCAGCTCTCCCAGAACTACCTGAAGTTCCGCAACACCGCCCGGTACTGCCTGGGCAACCTGGACGGCTTCGACCCCAACAACCTGGTCAAGCCGGAGGAGATGGTGGAGCTGGACCGGTGGGCTGTCACCAAGCTGAACCGGCTCATTGAGAAGTGCTTCGCCGCCTACGACAACTACGAGTTCCATGTGGTGTCCCACGCTGTCAACGATTTCTGCGTGGTGGAGCTCAGCTCCTTCTATCTGGACATCATCAAGGACCGGCTCTACTGCGAGGAGAAGGACGGGCTCCTCCGCCGCTCCGCCCAGACCGCCCTGTGGCTCATTCTGGACACCATCACCAAGCTGTTCGCTCCCATCCTGGCCTTCACCTGCGATGAGATTTGGCTGGCTATGCCCCACCAGGACGGCGACGATCCCCGGAACGTCCTGCTGAACGAGATGAACAAACCCTTCGCCCAGTATGCCCTGGATGACGCGGCCATGGAGCGTTGGGAGGAAATCATTCAGCTCCGGGACGTGGTCAACGCCGAGCTGGAGAAAGCCCGGAACGAGAAGAAGATCGGCAAGAGCCTGGAAGCCAAGGTTATCTTGGGCCTTCGGAAAGAAGACACTTTCTTTGCCGAAATGGATCAGGAGGAGCTGGCCGACATCCTCATCGTTTCTCAGGTTGAGACGGAGATGGTTGACCTCACCGTTGCCAACGTAGAGCCCGCCCAGGGCCAGAAGTGCGAGCGGTGCTGGAAGGTGCTGCCCACCGTGGGCCAGGACGCCAAGCACCCCACCCTGTGTCCCCGTTGTGCCAAGGTCGTCCCCGCAATCGACATGGAATAAAATATCCCGCCCGGTGCAGGTTTGCACCGGGCGGTCATCCTTTCTCCTCTTCTTTCGCTTCCCAGTGGGGACAGCTATCCCCGGTTTCCCGGGACTTATTCCGGGGGAAGGTACAGTGTCCGTACTCAAGGGGAAAGTAATAATCTTTGCCCCACTTTATATAGTGCTGCCGGAAGTGAACGCAGTTCCCGCAGCGCTTGGTCTCGCGCTTTTTATACGGCGGCATAATATCACCTCTTGACAACAATTATATCCGAATTGCCGATATAAATCAATATCGGTAATACCGATATTGTACAGTTTGTTTTGGTGATATTATGGTTTTTCAACGAATTCGAGATTTACGGGAAGATAGCGATAAAAAACAATCTGAACTAGCGAAATATCTTAACGTCAGTCAAGGCACATATTCGGATTATGAGCGCGGAGAAGTCAACGTTCCAATTGAGCAGCTGATAAAAATCGCGGATCTTTATCAGGTAAGCCTGGATTATCTGGCAGGCCGCACCGATGTGACGGAACCCTATCCAAAGGCCCGACGCCGCTGACGCCGCGTCGGACGGATTCTTTTTCCCTCTCGACCGATTTCGCCAGAAAATGGACAAGCCCAGGCTTATACTGGAAGAAATTGGAAGGGAGCGTGATGGTATGGGCGACTGGCACAGCCGGAGTACGGCCCAGGTAATGCGGGAGTTGGACAGCCGCCCCCAGGGGCTCACCAATCGAGAGGCCGCTGCCCGGCTGGAAAAATTCGGGCCCAACCGGCTGGCTCAACCCAGTCCGCCCAGCCTCTTGGTTCGGGTTTTGGGCCAGCTGAAGGACCCTATGATTTTGGTGCTGCTGGCGGCGGCAGGGCTGTCCCTTGCGGCCAGCGGCGGGGAGGACTGGCTGGATGGGGCCATTATCCTGGTCATCGTGGCGGTGAACGCCATCATCTCCATCACCCAGGAGGACCATGCCCAACAGGCCCTGGAAGAGCTCCAGCGCATGTCCGCTCCTCAGGCATCCGTCCTGCGCGAAGGAAGCTCCCGGCAGGTGGCTGCCTCCTCTCTGGTCCCCGGCGACATTATTCTGCTGGAGGCAGGGGATCAAGTCCCCGCCGATGCCCGCATTTTAGAGTGCAGCCGCCTTCAAGCCGACGAGTCGCCCATGACGGGGGAGTCGGTGCCGGTGGAGAAGGCGGCGGTGGAATCTCTGCCTGCCAGTACCCCTCTGGGCGACCGGGAGAATATGCTTATCTCGGGCACCCTGATCACCGCCGGCCGAGGCACCGCTTTGGTGGTAGCAACGGGAATGGACACCCAGATGGGCCAAATTGCCGGATTGCTCTTAGAGACCGGCCAGGGAGACACCCCCCTCCAAAAGCGGATGGGGGAGATCTCCAAGTCCCTGTCCTTCCTGTGTCTTTCGGTGTGTGCCGTTATGTTTGGGGTGGGGCTGTTCCAGGGAAAGGGCATGTTAGATATGTTCCTTACCGCTGTTTCGCTGGCAGTAGCCGCGATTCCGGAGGGACTGCCCGCCATTGTCACCATTGTACTGGCCCTAGGCGTCCAACGGCTGGCTGGGCGGAACGCCATTGTGAAAAAGCTCCCCGCCGTGGAGACCTTAGGCTGTGCCGGGGTCATCTGTTCCGACAAGACGGGCACCCTCACCCAAAACCGGATGACGGTCCAGCAGGTATGGCTCACCCCTGGGGCCCGGCGGCGGGACGCTATGCTGGCGGGCTGTCTGTGTTCGGATGCCAAACTGAACTGGAAAGCGGGGGCTCCCACCGCCTCCGGCGACCCCACCGAGGGGGCGCTGGTGGTGGCGGCGGCCCGGGATGGTGTGGACCAGAACCGGGAGCTGGAGCGCTGGCCCCGGGTGGGGGATATTCCTTTCGACTCCACCCGAAAGCTGATGACCACCCTCCACGCCAACCCGTCCGGAGGCTGGACCGCCTTGGTAAAGGGCGCCCCCGACGTACTGCTGGAGCGGTGTACCCACACCCCAAAGGGGCCTGTCACCTCCGCTGACCGGGCCAGGATCCTCGCCGCCAATGAGGAGATGGCGGGTAAGGCGCTGCGGGTCATTGCGGTGGCACAGCGCGAGCTGGATTCTCCGCCTCAGCAGCTGGAACCGGGAAACCTGGAACGGAAGCTCACCTTTTTAGGACTGTTCGGTCTGATGGACCCCCCTCGGCCAGAGGTGCGGGCGGCGGTGGCCAAGTGCCATTTGGCCGGGGTTCGGCCGGTGATGATTACCGGCGACCATCGGGCTACTGCGTTGGCTGTAGCCAAAGAACTGGACATCGCCCGCCCTGGGGACTGGACGGTAACAGGGGCGGAGCTGGACTTCATGCCACAGGAGCTGCTGGAGGCCGATATTGAAAAATTCGCCGTCTTTGCCCGAGTATCACCGGAACACAAGATGCGCATTGTCCAGGCGTGGCAGAAGCAAGGCAAGGTGGTAGCCATGACCGGTGACGGGGTAAATGATGCCCCGGCGCTGAAATCCGCCGATATTGGCTGTGCTATGGGCCGGACAGGCACCGATGTGGCTAAGGGGGCGGCGGACATGATTCTCACCGACGACAATTTCTCCACCATCGTCTCCGCCATTGAGGAGGGGCGGGGGATTTACTCCAATATTCGCAAAGCCATTCACTACCTGCTCTCCTGTAACATTGGCGAAATTTTTACCATCTTTGCCGCCACCCTGCTTGGGCTGCGGCAGATGCCTCTGGCCCCGGTGCAGCTGCTGTGGCTGAACCTGGTCACCGACTCTCTCCCTGCGCTGGCCCTTGGGGTGGAACCGGTGGAGGCGGGTGTGATGGAGGAGGAACCACGGGACGCCAGCGCCGGTTTGTTTGACCGCAAGTTCTCCTTCCGTCTGGCCTGGCAGGGGTTGATGGTAGGGGGACTCACCTTGGCGGCCTACTTTCTCGGCCTCACCCGGCTGGACGCCCCAGGAACCGCCAGCGCCAACACCATGGCCTTTGCCACGCTTACCCTTTGCCAGCTGTTCCACGCCTTTAATGTTCGCAGCGAAGATAAATCCCTCTTTTCTCTGGGCGTGCTGTCCAATCCGGCCATGAATCAAGCCTTTTTAGCGGGACTGGCTATGCAACTGTCCGTCCTGCTGATTCCTCCCCTCCAAGGGGTGTTTTCTGTGATCCCCATGACCCCCATGCAGTGGACTACCGTTCTGGCCTTGGCCATGGCGCCTATCCCGATCTGTGAGTGGGCTAAGTCCCGCAAAAAGGCGGAGGCTCCCGCCTTGGAAAAGGCGGTGCGGTAATGCCGGGCTCCGCCCTGCCTCCCACCGTCGCCGTGGAACACTGCGCTTTCTCCGGCTTTTCCACGCAGCTTGGACTTTTTGTTAAGAGCACAGCCCCGCCGGCAAACGCCTGGCGGGGCTGTTGTGTCATTTTTGGGCTCTCGGCATGCGCATGATCCCTCACGAGAGGATAGTTCAACTGGACAGCGTATTTGCTGTCCTCTGAAACAGGCAAAATGGGATGGATAATTTGAGGGGACCGGTAGCGGAGGCGGCCTGACGGCCGCCTCCGGTTTCTTCAGGCACTGTTTGGGCGTATTGACCCGGTTCCAAACAAGCCCTAGCGCAAGGCAAACACCGCCCCCGACCTGGGAGGCAGGGTAATGGTATAAACGCCATCTTCCTGGGCCAGCTCCGCCTGTCCCAAAATCAGCCGGGGACTGTCCTCCTCGACGAGAAAGCTCTGGATCCCGCCGCCAGCGTTAAAGGCACACAGCAGCTGTTCCTCCTCCGTCTCCCGGCAGAAGGCCAGCAGAGGACCTTTGCCCTGCACATAGCGGATGGAACCCCGGCGCAGGGCTTGGTGCTTTCTGCGCAGCCGCCCCAAGGATCGATACCAGTCCAGCAGTTCTGGATCTTCATGCCCCCAGGGGTAGGTCTGGCGATTGAAGGGGTCCTCAAATCCCTCCATCCCCACCTCGTCGCCATAGTATATCGTAGGGGAACCGGGAAAGCAGAACAGCAGCAGAGCGGCGGCCCGAAGCAGTTTTTTGCCCTGGCACCGCTGTTTGGGCGAGAGGCGGAAGTTGGCCCGCCACTCTTTGGTCTGGTCCCGATATTCCCCGCCCGCTCCCAACAGAGTAAGGATACGGGGCGTATCGTGGGTATCCAGGGAGTTCATAGCGGAATAGAAGGCGAAAGGGGGATAATTTTCTCGGATGGTCTCCATCACCTTGACAAAGTTCTCTCCGCCGCCGCCCTGAAAAAAAGCGAGGATGGCGGAACGGAGGGGATAGTTCATCAGCCCGTCACAGTGTCCGCCCAAAATATGCTTGCGGCGCACACCATAGGCCACTTTGGTGGAGCCGTCCTCCCACACCTCACCGATGATAACGGCGTCTGGCTTTTCCGCCCGGGCGGCGGCGTGGATGCCCGCCACAAAGTCATCGGGCAACTCGTCGGCCACATCCAGCCGCCAGCCGTCTGCCCCGGCCCGCAGCCATCGACGGACCACGCTGTCCTCTCCGCCGAAGATAAACTCCCGGTAGGAGGGGTCGTTCTCGTTGACGGCAGGGAGGGAGTAGATCCCCCACCAGCTGTCGTACTTTTGGGGCCATTGGCTGAAGTGAAACCAGGGGAAATAGGGCGAATCCTGACTCTGACCGGCCCCTGTCTCCGGGTAAAAGCCATCCCCATTGAAGTAGCGGCTGACAAAGCCAGTGTGGTTAAACACCCCGTCCAGCATCACCCGCATCCCCCATTTGTGGGCCTCGGCACACAGGCGGGAGAAGTCGCTGTTGGCCCCTAGCATGGGGTCCACCTGGCTGTAGTCGGCGGTGCCATAGCGGTGGTTTTCCGCTGCCTCAAAGATGGGGTTGAAATAGAGGGTCTCCACCCCCAGGCTGTTCAAATAGCCCAGCTTGTCAATCACGCCCTGAAAATCCCCGCCGAAAAAATCCCGATTACGGATTTCCCCATATTCGTCGGGACGATACGCCGGGAACTCCTCCCAGCTCTGGTGGACCCACCGTCCCCCCACCAATCCCTCCGGGTTGGGCACCTTGCTTCGGCAGAAACGGTCAGGGAAAATCTGATAGGTGACCCCCTCCCCAAACCACCCGGGGACATCCTCCTCGCCGTCATAAACGGTGAGCTGTTGGGGCCCCAGCTCCTGTTTCCTTCCGTCCATCTTCTCCAGCCGGAAGGAATACCAAATAAGCCCCACATAGCCTGCGGTGTCCAACTCCGCGGAAAACAGGTCCTGGCCCTCCTCGTGGCCCTGCCAGGACATTTTCAGTACGACAATCTCGTCATGCCGGCTCTCAAACCGGGCGGTCAGACTGGCGTGGGAGTAGCCCTCCGCCCGGGGCGGCCGGAGGGTAAACTGTACCTGCGTCCCCGAGGCCACCGCCCCATAAGGTGTTTTATACCGGGGGTCCCGAGCATCGTAGGTGGGCAAATATGGCATGTTGGGATCACTCCAAAGTGTAAGATGAGCAAGCCGAAGGCTTTGGCGCCGCATGGGCGTTCAGTGGTATTTATAGCTTCCGCCCCCGATGAACTCTCTCAACAGAGAATCTTTGGCCACCCGGGCTGGGTTGATGGCCTCAAAGTTTTCAAAGGCTTGAACCAAGTCCAGCATTTCGTCGTGGCGCTCATTGTCCTCGGGGACGCCCTGGAGGATGGGGATAGCATAATGCTTCATCACCGACACCTCATAGGGTAGGGAGGAGTCAAACACAATGTCCGCCTTGTTTTTAAAGGGGGAGATATACAGCTTTTCCCCCCGGCGGACGTTGGCCCACATGGCCAGCGTCCGGGCCACTTCGGTGCCCCGGAAATTATAGTCCCGGACAGCCCGGCGGGTCAGCCGCATCCAGGTGCCCTTAAAGCGCAGAACGGCCCCTTCGTTAATGTTGGACCGGGCGGAGATGTACAGCTTGGTGGCCTCCGGGTGGCGGCCGGCAATCTCGTCGTTCAGGGCATGGATGCCTTCAAAGATAGCAATTTCGTTTTTTTCCAGCTTCAGAGGAGTACCTGCGCTGTCGTTGCGCATCTGCCGGGCAAACTCAAACTTGGGAATTAAAATTTCCTCCCCCCGGCTCAGGGCGGTAAAGTGCTGGTCCAGCAGTTCCATGTCCAGACACAGGGGAGACTCATAGTCGATGCCTCCCTCTGGCGTGCGGGGGGAAGTCTTCGGGTTGGGCGTAAGGAAATAGTTGTCCATGGCAACGGCGCGGGAGTTCACCCCCCGGCGGCGCAGCTCTTCGGCCACCTTCATCGCCGTGGTGGTCTTTCCAGAGCCAGAGGGCCCGGACAGCAGCACAATTGGGCTGCGCTCTAAATGGGACAAAATCTTGTCCGCTGCCAGCGACACCCGCTGTGCATAGCTCTCGTCGCACTCCGCCAAAAATTCCGCCACATCAGTCTGGATACGCCGGTTGATCTCCTGCAATTGGTACGCCATAGAAATATCCCCTTTCCGCTATTGATCATAAAAGGTTTTTATTTCCGCTTTCTGCCCCAGCACTTTGTCCATCCCGGACAGGTAGTCCTGAGGATACTTGGGATTGGTTCGGCGAAGGATGGTTCCACCGCGGATGAGCTTGGTCACACCCCCCGCCCCTAGGGAGACGACGGTGTGCAGCTCCTCCATCATGATAATGTTGTACAGACTCTCAAAGGTGTCCTTTGCCCAGCCCACATTCTCCAGGGAGCCGGACATATATTTCTGCCGGTATAAATAATACGGGATATAGCCTTCTGTTGTCAGCCGTTCCCGGGAGTAATCCAGCATTTTGACCACTTCCTCCCCGCTGGGGAGGGTGCCGGCATGTTCTCTCTCCATCAGCCGGGAGCCTTTTTTCAGAGCCAGCGTGTGAATGGTAATATTGTTTGGGGCCAGCACCAGCAATTCCTCCAGCGAGCGGCCAAAGCCCTCGAAGGTATCCTGGGGCAGTCCGGCAATCAAGTCCATGTTCACGCAGTCAAAGTCCATATCAAAAACCAAGCCGCAGGCCCTCCGGAAGTCTTCTGCGGAGTGCTTTCGGCCGATGGCCTCCAGCACGTGGTCCTCCAGGGTCTGAGGATTGACGGAGATGCGGCCGATTCCGTGCCGGGCCAGCGTTTGCAGCTTTTCTCGGGTGATGGTGTCCGGCCGGCCAGCCTCCACTGTATACTCCTTGCAGCCAGCCAGGGGCAGGGCCTCTTCACAGGCGGTGAGCAGCCGGTCCAGCTGTTCCGCCGACAAGGTGGTGGGGGTGCCGCCCCCCATATAGAAGGTGCGGATCGTCAGCCCCAGTTCCTTCAGTGTCCGGCCTGTCTCCTCCACCTCCCGGAGCAGCCCCTCCAGATAGGGCTCCACCAGCTTGAGGGTGCGGCCCACATCGGCGGAGACGAAGGAGCAGTAAGCGCACCGGGTGGGGCAGAAGGGGATGCCGATATAAAGGGAGACCTCCCCCTCCTTCAGCGACCGCTGTGCCTCCACACTGGCCCGGGCGCAGTCCACCGCCAGCTTTGCCCGGTCGGGGGAGACATGGTAGTCCTTCTCCAGCTCCCTCTGTGCCTGTTTGGGGCTGGCCCCCGCCAGCAGGGCCCAGGTGGGCAGCTTCACCGGGCGCACCCCGGTGAGGGCGCCCCAGGGGGGCTCTTTCCCCAAGAGGGCGGCGCCCGCCTTGTAGAAGGCCAGCTTCAGGGCGTGCTGTACGGTGTGGTAGACCTGTTCCGGAGGGCGGTCCAGCTCCTCACTGGGGAAACGGTTTACCCCATTATAATATCCCCGAGGACGGAATACCAGAACACTGAGATTGGTCCACTTCTTTCCCCGGTGGATGGTAAACACAGCCGCATTCCTCTCGCCTGCCATGTCTTGGGGCAGCGGGCCCTCTGGATACTCCGGCTTCTCCCCTGGGAACAAGGTAAGCATCATCTGCTCTGCGGCATAGTGATACCGCTCCGGCTGCCAGGGGAAGTTAGAGGTTGCAAAGTACAGCTTCAACGGCTCATCCCTTCTTTTAGATACCGGTTAACCTTCCGCTCCTGGTCCAGCGTGGAGGTGTCCATGTGGCCGGGAAGAACGTGGAAGTTGCCGTCCAGCCGGCCCAGCCGGCCCAGAGAGTCCAAAATCTGTTCCCAGCTGCCTCCCGGCAGATCGGTGCGGCCGCAGTCCCCGGCAAAGAGGGTATCTCCGGTAAAGAGGACGTCCCCCACCTTCAGCGTGACGGAGCCCTGGGAGTGGCCGGGGGTGTGGAGCACCTGGATGGTGAGGGACCCCAGGGCAAGGGTGTCCCCTTCCTCATAAAACAGCAGGTCCTCCACTTGGCCCGCCAGAGGGAAGATGCGCCCCCCAGTTCCGTTGGCATCGGCCGGATGGATATAGATTTTCGCCGCCGGATAGACCCGATGGAGAGCGGGCACGGCGGTGGTGTGGTCATAGTGGCCATGGGTCAGGAGGATATAGCTCACCTCCATCCCGGTCTCTTCAATGGCCTGTTGAATCCGTTCCGGCTCATCCCCGGGGTCAATCACCGCCAGCTGTCTGCTGTCTGGGTCTATAAGAAAATAACAGTTGGTTCCGATGGGCCCCACCTGCATCATCTTCACGTTCATAACACTGCCCCCTCAGTCAAAAAAGTTCTCATATCCGCTCAAATCCAGTTGTTTTCGCTGGAACGCCTGTTCAAAAATGCCAATCACAGTATCCAGGTCCTTCCAGTGGTAGCAGCGTTCCATCAGCACCGGCCCTGTCTCGCCGCTCCAACCGATCCCTACGATATAGTCGTCTTTGTTGGGGCCCTGGAGGGCGATGGCGCTCTGGATAAACCAGTAGCGCTTGCCGTCTTTGGGGTCCTTCTGCTCCAGAATAAGAAAGCTGTCGTTGTCCGGATACAGCTCATTCAGGTTGTACTCAATGTCTTCCCAGGTGAAACTTTGCAGAATGTTCCCGCCTTCGCTGAGGGTCCAGGGCCAGTCCGGATGGGGCTGGCTGGGGTCTGCTTTCTTTTTGCCGAAGAAAAATCCCATAGAAATAACCTCCCTTCCATTCGCCCCGTTTCAGTGGGGCATGCCGTCCGCCGCCTTCCAGCTGCCGTCCTCCTGGCACACAAATTTTATGAACCCGTTCAGATCCACCAGCTCGTACTGAAGGGCCTGCTGAACAGGGCGGCTACCGCCTCCAGCTTTGCGAAGTACCGCACCAGCATCACTTCGCCTGCTTCCTCCGGATAGCCGCACCTCATGCCTTGTCTGTATCAAACAGGATGGTCACCGGGCCATCGTTCACCGAGGCCACCTGCATATCTGCGCCAAACCGGCCGTGCTCCACCGAAAATCCCCGCTTGCGGCACTGGTCCAAAAAGCGCTCATACAGGGGAATGGCCAAGTCGGGCTTGGCGGCATGGGAGAAGCCTGGGCGGCGGGAGGAGGTGTCGGCGTACAGGGTGAACTGGGACACCACCAGCAGCGCCCCCTCTACCTGCTCCAAATTCTTGTTCATCTTTCCGTTTTCATCTTCAAAAACCCGGAGGTTACAGATTTTTTCCGCCAGTTTATCACAGGCTACCTCGTTGTCCTCCGGGCCGACGCCCAGCAGGACCAAAAACCCGCGTTCAATAGCCCCCTCCAGCTTCCCGCCAATGGTGACCGAGGCGGAGGTGACCCGGGTGACAACTGCTCTCATAAATGGTACTCCTAACTCATTTTACTTCAATGAAAAAAATTGGATGAAAGCCGCTGGAATGCTCATAATATCCTCTTTCAATTACTACAATATCCCTTTCTGATACAGCTTCGGCGCCACTGATTTCGGTGATTTCAAGAAAGGCAACCTGAAGTTCTGAGTCATCATCCAAACGTAATGTCAAGACATCCTCTTCATCGGGGCCGCTGCCTTCTATGAACCGTTTTACAACCGTCCCGGAGTAACGTTATCCGGTAAAATCTCCCCAATTGCTGGTAATGCCATCTGTGCGGATATTATGAGCGGAGGCATCCTCTTTCTCGTGATTGCCACAGGCGGCCAGAGGAAAAAGGCAGAGAATCAAGGCTGAAACGGCGGATTTTTTAATTATAGCACTGCAATTCTTCACTTTCCCGACGCCCGGGCCACATGGTACACGCCCTGGATGTTGTTCAGCTTGTTTATGACGGCATCCAGTTCGCCCTTGTCCTTCACCTCCACCACCATAGAGATGGTAGCGTGGCCGTCGGGCATGGAGCGGGCGGACAGGGCGGATACCTTCACCTTGGCCGTGGATAGGGCCATGGCCACGTCCAGGGTCAGGTTGTCCCGGTCCTTGGCCGACAGCTCCAACGAAGTCTTGTAGTTGGGCAGTTTGCTGTCCACCCAAGACACCTTCACCCACCGGGATTCCTCCTCGGGCTTGCGCCGGTCTGGCGCGGCGTTGGGGCAGTCGGAGCGGTGAACCGACACCCCATACCCCCGGGTGATAAAGCCAATCACCGGATCTCCGGGAACCGGGGTACAGCACTTGGCAAACTTCACCAGACAGTTGCCCAGCCCCTCCACGATAATGCCCGAGTCGGAGGACTTGGGCTTCACCGGGCCATGGAGCTCGGAAGGGGAGGCGTTGCCCGGCATGATGATGCTCTCTTCCAGGCTGCGGGCCGCGGCAGCGGCCTTCTCTGCCTGGAGCCGGCCCAGCCGCTGGAGTTCCTCTCGGATACGGGCCACCGATTTCGATGCGGTGGTGCCCCCATAGCCAATGGCCGCATACAGTTCGTCCAGGGTGCCGCAGCGCAGCTTGTGCAGCAAATGGGGCAGCACCTCCTCGGCGGTGACGGCGGTCAGCGTCATTTTAGCGTGCTTCAGCTCCGCCTCAAAGGCCGCCCGGCCGGTGGCAATATTCTCCTCCCGGCGCTCCTTTTTAAACCACTGGCGGATCTTGTTCCGGGCCTCGTTGGACTTGCACAGCTTCAGCCAGTCCCGACTGGGCCCCTTGGCGTTTTTTGAGGTGAGCACCTCCACAATATCGCCGTTGGACAGCTGATAGTCATAGGGGACCATCCGGCCGTTAACCCGAGCCCCCACCATAGTGTTGCCCACGGCGGAGTGAATTGTATAGGCAAAGTCGATGGGCGTGGCCCCGCTGGGCAGGCTCTTCACATCGCCGTTGGGGGTAAAGACAAAGACTTCATCCGCAAAGAGGTCCACTTTCAGCGTGCTGACGAACTCCTCTGCGTCGGTGTCCTGCTGGCCCTCCAGCAGTTTGCGCACCCACTCAAATTCCTGCTCGGTGCCCAGCTTCTCATTGGCCATCCCCTGTTTATACTTCCAGTGGGCGGCAATGCCGTATTCCGCCGTCTGGTGCATGGCCCAGGTGCGGATCTGCACCTCAAAGGGAATGCCCTCCCGGCCGATAACGGTGGTGTGAAGGGACTGGTACATATTGGGCTTCGGCGTGCCGATGTAGTCTTTGAACCGGCCCAGCACCGGTTTAAACATGTCGTGAATACAGCCCAGCACGTTATAGCACTCCGGAATGTCGCTGACAATAACCCGGAACGCATACAGGTCGAAAATCTCGTCCAGCGTCTTGTTCTGGGCAAACATCTTGCGGTAAATGGAATAGATGTGTTTCACCCGGCCATAGATGGTACATTGGATGCCCTCTTGGGCCAGCCGCTGTTCAATCCGCCGCTGAATCCCGGCCAAAAACTCCTCGTGGGTGGAGGAGCGCTCCTCCAGTTCCTCCACAATCTCCTTATATCCCACCGGGTCCAGATAGCGCAGAGACAGGTCCTCCAGCTCCCACTTTACCTTCTGCATGCCCAGCCGGTGGGCAATGGGGGCATAAATTTCCATGGTCTCCAGGCTCTTTTCCCGCTGCTTCCGGGGAGATTGGTACTCCATGGTGCGCATGTTGTGCAGCCGGTCGCACACTTTGATGAGGATAACCCGAATATCCCGGCTCATGGCCATGAGCATCTTGCGCAGATTTTCCATCTGCTCCTCTTCCTTGGTGACAAACTGCATTTTGGTCAGCTTGGTGACCCCTTCCACCAGCTCGGCCACGGTGGGGCTGAACTTCTTGGCGATCTCTTCATGGGTGGAGGCGGTGTCCTCAATGCAGTCGTGGAGCAGAGCGGCCACCACGCTGTCAATGTCCAGCTCCAAGTCGGCCACAATTTCTGCCACCGCGATGGGGTGGATGATATAAGGCTCGCCGCTTTTACGCAGCTGGCCATGGTGGGCGGTGTCGGCGTAGGTAAAGGCGTCGAACAGCCGCTGGGCGTCCAAATTAGGGATATAGCTGCTCACCTTTTTTTCCAGCGAGCGATAACGTTCTAATATGGGGTCCATAGTGTCACCTCGGTGTGAGTGAGATTCAAGAGACAGGGGTCCAACGCCACCAGACAAAGTGCCCCCACTCCTGTGTAATCTGAAATAATTTGCCGCACCTGGTACACTGTACCAGACAGTCTCCGGTGTAATGTTCGTCCGCCGTACAATCCAGGATGCACACGTAGCCCCGTTCCGCCTCCTCCCGGGGGTCAAAGATGCAGTCGCCTTTGGGAAGGGGGTACAAGCAGCAGGGACAATCCTCGCTGTCCCTATGAAATTGGACCGTTCGCAGGGCCAAATCGACAAACCGCCGGTTGGGGGCCAATCCGCCTCCCAGTGCAATATACTCAGCTGCCTGCCTGATTTCCGCCAGATGGGGTACAAAGGGCAGTATCCGCGTCCGCTCCTGGCCCAGATGGATGATCTCGCAGGAGGCATACCATATCCTTTCGGAATCCTGCGACAGCAGGTCCTCCAAAATCATCTCCGCCGGCCGCGCTGATTGGTTCATAACTCCTCCTCCAGCATCTTCCGAAGGCGTCTTATGATCTCCGATGCCTCCAAATCCACCTTGTGCTCCACCTGGCACAGTGTGATCTGGATACGGTCTGTGCGGCGGTTCAGCCGAATCAGTCCCCGCTCCTCCAATACTTCCAGACACAGCAGGGTACGTGCAGGCACCTCCCGCTGGCGGGTGGCCCGGGATACCGCCCGGGCAATGCGGGCTGGGGTATCCTCCACCACGGTGCAGCCGGTGGACTGGCGCACCAGCCAGCGGTACAGCCCCACAAAGTCCCCCCGGCTGGGGAGGAGAAAACGGACTTCTTCCTGGGTAAGATGCTCCCCCTGACGGTACTTGTCATAGATGGCCTGCTCCAACTGGGCCCGGGAGGGAGCCAGGCACAAATCCACCACCTGGAGCTGAATGGTCCGTACCCCCCGAAAATCATTGATCTGCGGGTAGAAGGCCACATCCACCCGGCATCCAGGGAAAAGCCCCAGCTCCGCCCCCTGGTTGGAAAAAAAGATGGCATCCAACGCCGCGCCCCGAAACTCCAGCTTCAGCTTCAAATGCCTGCCCCGGCCCACCTGAGACATGGTGTGTACCTGGGCCCCTTGAAGCAAAAATACCGGGCGGGGGTTTCCGGTGCCGCAGGGCTCCAACAAATCCAGTGACTCCACCGCCTCCACCGTCAGGTGCTGGGGGGCGATGGACATATCAATCTCCAGCACCGAAGGCAGCTCCTGTCCCCGGCAGCGCTCTGTCACCGCACGGCGCAGAGCCTGGGCTAAGGCGGGGATGTTCTCCTCTCGGACGGTAAAGCCGGCCGCCAGGGCGTGGCCGCCAAAGTTCTCCAAAAGATGGCCGCAGGCGGACAGCAGCTCAAACAGGTTCAGATCCCCCCAGGAGCGGCAAGACCCTTTGCCCAATCCGCCGTCCAGACAGATCATAAAGCACGGGCAGGAGTATTTCTCCGCCAGGCGGGAGGCCACAATGCCCACCACGCCCTGGTGCCACTGGTTCCCAGCCAGTACAATGACCCCCTGCTGTGGTTCTATGTCCAGATGCTGGACACACTGCTGAAAGATTTCTCCCTCAATGCCCTGGCGTTCCCGGTTCAGTTCGCACAGCTCCAGAGCCAGCTCCTCCGCCCGCTCGGGGTCGCGGGTGAGAAACAGCTCCACCGCCACCTCAGCCATTCCCATCCGACCAGAGGCGTTGATCCGGGGGGCCAGGGTATAGCCCACCGTGACAGAGGTGACCGGTTTATCCTCCAGCCCGGCGCACCGGACCAGGGCCGCCAAGCCCAGCCGCTTGGGTGGGTTCAGCCGGCGCAGCCCCAGGCTGACAATGGCCCGGTTCGCCCCCGTCATAGGCATTACATCCGCCACCGTTCCCACCGCGGCCAAGTCGCAAAATTCCTCAAAAACCGCCTGGGCCTCCCCCTGTCCCGCCACCGACACAGCCAGCATCAGGGCCACTCCCACTCCAGCCAATCCTTTAAAGGGATAGGGACAGTCAGGCCGGTGGGGGTCCACCACCGCGGCGGCAGGGGGCAGTTCCTCCTTGCAGGCATGGTGATCGGTGATGACCACATCAATGCCCAGTTCACCGGCCAATTTTGTTTCTTCCACGGCGGTGATGCCGCAGTCCACTGTGATAATCAGCGCAACCCCTTGTCCCGCCAGATGGACCACCGCCTCCGGGTTCAGGCCGTACCCCTCCCCAAGCCGGCTGGGAATATAGGGGATCACATGTCCCCCCCGGGCGGTGAGGAACTGGGTGAGCAGACAGGTGGCGGAGATCCCATCCACATCATAGTCCCCATAGACGGCAATGAGCTCCCCCCGCTCCAGGGCCAGCCGCACCCGGGCCGCCGCCCGGTCCATATCCCGCAGAAGTGCAGGCGGGGGAATGGTCTCCCGCTCCGGCGAGAGAATCCGGCGGGCTTCGCCCAGGTCTTTCACCCCACGGGCGGCCAGCAGCCCGGCCAGCAGTGGGGGCAGCCCCGCCGCCTCCAGGATCTGCTGGCCCTCCGGGCAGGGAGGGGCCACGCTCCAGTGTTTATACTTCAACTGCGGTCCCCCCCTCTCCATTTATTTCTCATCCTATCCGCCTTTCCATATGGAATGCGGCATGATAAACATTTGAACTTATCTATTATATCACAGGAACGGGACCCGTTTCAAGACAAAATCTTGACATCGCACCCGCCCTGCTATAAAATGAATGCAAACTTGGGTTTCCAGAGGCAGCCCGCCGGCGGAGACCCTCCCGGGAGGTATGCTGATGGACCGAAGATATGAGCTGGATCTGACACGAATGTTCGCCTGCCTGATGGTGGTACTGCTACACACCGCAGCCACCGGCTGGCACATCGACCCATCTCTGCCCGAGTGGCGGTACTATAACCTTGCAGATATGGCGGCCCGGGCGGGTGTTCCGCTTTTCTTCATGCTCAGCGGCGCACTTTTTTTAAACCGGGAGACGCTGGACCCCCGGCGCTTTTTTCTCCGCCGCACGCTCCGCCTGCTTTTGCTCTATGCCGTCTGGTCCAGCTTCTATGCCCTGGCCGGCCTGCTACAATATGGGGGCGGCGGACATGACCTGCTCCGCCGGGCCGCCGCCGGCCACTACCATTTGCAGTTCCTGGCCATCCAGTTTTTCCTATATCTGCTTGTCCCCGTTCTGCACAGCTGTCTCCATGGAAAAAAGCTGAGCGAGCGATACCTGCTGGCCCTGTTTGGTCTGGTTCTGCTGAAAGAAAACCTGTCCCTCGTTCCCAATCTGCCCGAAGTGCTTCAAATTTTGCTGGATAAACTCAATTACACTTATATCATCTATCTGCTCTACATTCCCCTTGGGTACTGGCTGAGCCGGCGGACCTATCCCCGGGGGACACGGGCCGTCTGCCTGGCTGTGTACACGGCGGTCACTCTGCTGGCCGCCTGGGGAAACCGGTGGTACTCCATTCGCCAGGGCGAACCCAAAGAGTGGCTGTATGGCTACCTCTGCGCGGCCACCGTGATACAGGCGGTGTGCATTTTCTGCTTTTTCCAGACCTGGCGGGGCCTGGAGGTCAAGCGCCCGGGCCTGTTGCTGGAGCTGTCAGGCTGTACTCTGGGCGTCTATCTGTTCCATCCTTTTGTGCTGGAGACGTTGCGCAGCCTCGGCATCAGTGTGACCATGTCCGTGCCCATCAAGTCTATCCCCTTTCTGGTTTTCCTGGTACTGGTCATCTGCCTGGCTGCCGTTTGGGGTTTGCGGCGGATTCCTGGGATCAGAAAATTACTTTCCTCGTAATCGTCTCAACAGCAGCGCCCCCGTCCGGAATCTCCGGCCGGGGGCGCTGATTCGTTTGATTCTTATACCGCTCCAAACCGGTCCAAGGGCCACAGGGCCAGAACCGCCCGGCCTAGGATATAGTCGCTGTCGATGGTACCCAAAAGTTCGTTGCGGCTGTCGGTAGAGTTGTTCCGGTTGTCCCCCATGACGAAGACCGAGCCCTTGGGAACCTCCCAGTGAGTCTGCTGCATGACGGCAATGGGAGGGAGATACATCTCCTCTTTGATATACGGCTCGTCCAGGGGCTGTCCGTCCACATAGACGGTTCCCGTATCGTAGTCGATATCCACCGTCTGGCCCCCGGTGGCGATGACCCTCTTGACGATGGCGCGGGGCTCGCTCCAGCCGGGCAGGATGGCAGACGTCTTATTCAACACCACAATATCCCCCTGGCCGGGGGTGTAGCCCAGGGACCAAATCAGCATAATCTCGCCGTCCCGCAGGGTATTGTTCATGGAGTCGCCGTCCACCCGGGTAAGCCGGGCCGCACAGTTGAACAGCACCACCGCCGCCACCACACAGCCCAAAAGCATTTGCAGCCACTCAAACAGACCGGCCCCCGGCCGCCGGGGAGCCTCTTCCACTTCCTCCTCCGGCGGCTCGTCCCTGCCGTTTCGGTGGGTTCTCAGCCATTTCTGTGTCATGTCGTTATATTCATCCATGGGAATTGCCTCTTTTCTCTGCGTCGTGGTAGGTATTATACCCGGTTTGCCGGAAAAATGCAACCGGTATTCCCGGGCGGACTTTGTGCCGCCTCTCACAGTGCAATGGTCTTCACATTCGGCCGATTGGCCAGTACCGCTTTCTCCCGCTCCTGGCAGGTAAAGAGGAGAATCTGTTGTTCCTCGGCCATTTCCTGTAGCAGTTCCAGTGCCTGCCGCAGCCGCACATCGTCAAAGGCGGTCAGGGCGTCGTCCAGAAGGATGGGCGGCTTTTCGGGCAGGCACAGCTGGCACACCGCCAGCCGGACCGCCAGATACAGTTGGTCCACCGTCCCCCGAGACAGCGCCAGAGCGCTGCGGGGCAGCACCCCTCGTTCTTCCCGAACAAAGCCTTCCAGCTCCCGGGTGAGGCTGACCGCCGAATATTTGCCCCCGGTTAGCCGGGCCAGATACTGGCCGGCCAGGGCGTTCAGCGCCGGGGAAAAGCGCTCCTGAAGCTGAGCGTTGGCCTGGGTCAAGGCATCCATTGCCACAGTCAGCCCGTCAAATTCCAGCCGGCGGCGGGCCAAGGTGTCCGCCAGCTGTTCCCGACGGGCGGACAGGGCAGCGGGGTCCCCCATGGCCTGCCGGCTTCCCCAGGCCTGGTTCAGCTGCGCTTTCTCTCCCTCCAGCTGAATGGCGGTTTGGGTCAGAGCCCGGGCAATCTCCTCGGGACTCATCGCAGGCGCGGGCAGATCGCCCCCAAGCCCCTCGGCCGGCTTGGCTCCTTGGGCATACAGATCGTCCAGCCGGCGGCGGCGTTCCTCCACCCGCTCCTGGGCAATGGCCAGTTCGTGTTCCAGACTCAGCGCCCGGGACAGAGCGGCGGAGCATCCAAACATATCCTTCACCTCCGGGGCAAAGGTGTGTACAAAGTCCAGCAAGTCCGCCTTTGCGGTCTCCCGACGGGTCTGCCGGTCCGACAAGGCGGCGCACAGAGCCTGGCGCTGCCGCTCCGCCTCCTCTGCCTCCTGGCACCGTTCCCGGTAGTTTTGGGCCAGATTGGAGAGCTCCTGTGCGGTCTGAACCCCAAATGGGGCCAGCAGAGCGGCGATTCGCCGCTCTGCCGCCCGGATGCCGAGATGGCTTAACACGAGATTGCAGACCGTCCCGGCGCAGATGATGAAAGCAAGGACGGCTGCGAACACAATATTTCTGCTGGCCAGCCAGCCTCCACCTCCAACGAGGCCGGTCAAAACAAGGCCAATCACCGTTAGGGGCCCGGTCATCCGCTTCCGTCTGTCCAGCTTTTCTCGGTCGGCCTGGATGGCCGCGGTGATCTCCGCCGCCTTGGCCACCGCCTCATCTCCAGTCTGTTCGGAGAAGCGGGCATCCTTCGCGGCGGCCCCGGTCTTGACCGCCTTTTCCTCCGCCTGAGGCAGCACCTCCTGCCCCTGTTTGATTTCTTCCTCCAGCACCCGCAGATATTGCAGCTCTCCCTGGGCGTTTTTCACCCGCTCCCGGTCAGGGAGCTGGCCAAACCGGCTCAGCTCCCGCTGCAAAGCGGTGTACCGCTCCTGGGCAGTCCGGCAGTCCTCCTCCGCTTGGGCGCAGCGCTCCGCCAGCTTTCTTTGGGCAATGGCCTTGTGGGCCTCCGCCTGGCGGGACAGCCGCTCCCGCTCCTCCTCCAAGGCGTTCTGCCGCTCCTCCAGTTGGGAAATCCGGCTGGATATCTCCTCCAGGCGCCCAATAGATTCCTCCGCCCGAATCAGCTCGCCCTCTAATCTGGGAATCTCCCCCACGCTTTTATTCACCTGCCGCCGGTTTTTCCACTCCTTCATCCGCTCCATCGCCTGGGAAAAGGACACATCCTCCTCCCCGGAGGTCACCAGCGCAGCAATACGCCGCTCCAGCTCCGCAACAGAAGTCAAGGCCAAATTCCCCGCCCCCAGAAAGGCGGAGCGGGTAAACACCTCCTGGCCTACACCGGTGAGCAGTTCCCCGCAGACCGAGGCGGTAAGGCCGGGGACAGGCTCCTGGGTTCCGACATAGACGGCGGAGAATGCGCCGAACGGGGTGCTGCCCCGGGGGCCCCGGCGGATGGTGATATCCTGGCCCTGCCACTCCAGGGTGATTTCCCCCTCCATCGGGGCTCCGGTCCAGGGAGCATAGCGGTTTTTATCCGCCAAATACCCCTTCTTATCCCGGTCCCGGGTGTCAATGCCATAGAGCATCGTTCTCCAGAAGGCGGCCCAGGTGGATTTTCCTCCCTCATTGGGGGCATAGATGAGGGTGAGGCCAGGACCCGGCTCCAAGGTATCCCGGTCCAGCCCGCCAAAGGTGGCGGTCATGGATTTAATTTTCATGCCTCCTCCCCTCCTTCCAGCGCGGCCAGCCCATACCGGACGGCCAGCTGGTAAACCGGGTTGTCCGGCTCGGTCTGGCATTTGTCCCACATGGTCCGCAGAAACAGTCCGGTCAGGGTGTCCTCCTCCCGGCGCACCCACAGGTCTTGGGGCAGGCGGGTGCGGTCCACCAGGGCTAGGCCATAGAACTCTGGGGCCAGCGCCCGTTCCAGAGCGGTCAGGTCGGGGGGCTCACCCTCCCCGGTGAGAATAAGCCGGCAGATAAGGTTTTCCGTCTCTCTTGGCAGGACGGCCCGAATGGCGGACAAGGCATGTTCCGCCCCGGTAAGGTCCGCCGTGATAATTTCATACCGCCGCTTGGCCAGAGGGACAAACTGGGCCTCCACGCGGCCGGGCTCCGCCGTCACATAGAGCACTCCCTTTTCTCCCAGCTCGTCAAATCCCCGGCCCTCGGCGCAGCCGGGGTAGGCCCAGAAGGTCTCCCCCGCTTTTTGCAGGCCGCTGGCCTGGTGGACATGTCCCAGGGCCAGATAGTCCAGCCCGCTGGCGGCAATCTCCATCGGGGATAGGGGTCCGTAGTCCGCTCCCTCTCCCACGCTGCCGTGGAGGCAGGCGATGTGCAGGGCTCCGTCATCCGGGACAGACAGTCCCGCCAGGGGACAGGTATCCTGGTGGGCGTCGGTAAAGGCCCGGCCCCAGAGGGTACAGCCGGGCAGGTCCACCCGCTCCAACACGCTGTCTGTAAAAATATGTACCTGCTCCGGCCAGTCCAAGACGGCCCAAGGGGACCGGGGGCTATAAAAATCGTGGTTGCCCGGAGCAATGAACACCGGGCAGGGGATACCGGCCAGAGCCGCCCGCAGGGCCTGAACCGTCTCCCGATAGACGTGCTCAGAATCCAACAGATCCCCCGCCAGCAGCACCAAATCCGCTTCTTTTTCCCGCGCCAGCGCGGCCACTCGTTCCAGCAGCTCCCGTTGTTTCTTCCGGCGCTGGGCCGCCCGCTCCGGCGTCAGGCCGGAAAAGGGGCTGTCCAAGTGAAAATCCGCTCCGTGGATGATTTTTACCATAACCGCTCCTCTCTATCTCCTTCGGCACCAAACCATACGCAGTTCCCCTTCGCCGGTCCCTTCGTCGGCGCCCGCCTCCAGCGCCGAAAACCCTTCCCGTCGGTAAAAGGCGGCAGCCCGGACATTCTTTTGATAGACGTGCAGGCTCAGTTGATCCCGGCCCTCTCTTGCCCGGTCCAGCAGCCGCCTGCCCAAGCCCCGGGATTGGGCCTCCGGGTGGACGAAGATGCCGGCGATATGATCCCCCTCCAGGCCAAGAAACCCCCAGATCATTTCGTCCTCCTCCCAGACATACACCTCCGCCTGAGGCAGAGCTTGACGGACCGCTTCCGCATTCCCCTTCCAATAGGCGGCCGGGATAAAGCTGTGGGCTTGGAGATTGGCAGTCAGCCAGATGTCCAGAACCCGGTCCAAATCCGCTTGTTCCAATGGGCGAATCATCGCTTCACTCCTCAAGGTCCGCCCGGCGGACGGACACACATTGTTTCTTCTCGGTGTCGATGGTAAACAGGCAGGCATTGAGCTTGCAGTTTCCCTCCGCCTCCTCATAGCGCCGGGGCAGTCCTCCCAGAAAGAGGTTGAGGGAGTTTTCCGGTTTGATACCCAGCACCGAGCGCCGGGGTCCGGTCATACCCAAGTCCGTAACAAAGCCGGTGCCTTGAGGAAGAATCTGGCAGTCCGCCGTGGGCACATGGGTGTGGGTGCCCCACACCGCCGCCGCCCGGCCATCCAGGTGCCAGCCCATGGCCCCCTTCTCGCTGGTGGCCTCGGCGTGGAAGTCCACCAAAACCAGGTCGCAGAGGGTGCGGTTGAGCAGGTAGTTGGCCGTTTTAAAGGGACTGTCCAGGTTGGCGTTTAGATCCACCCGGCCCATCAGGTTAAACACTCCGATCCGCAGGCCTTGGCAGGAATAGACCCCCGCTCCCCGGCCCGGGACCCGGCCGGCGTAGTTGGCCGGACGGAGAATCCGTTCCTCTTTCTCCAGATAGGCTCCAATCTGAATGCGGTTCCACGTATGGTTGCCCAGGGTGATAACATCCGCCCCGGCCTCTAAAATATGTCTGGCCTGGGCGGGGGTGATACCCACCCCGGAGGCGTTCTCCCCGTTGACCACCGTAAAATGGGCCCCGGTCTCCTCCTTCAGTCCGGGCAGGCGGCGAAACAAAATGTCCTGGCCTCCCTCGCCCACCACGTCGCCCACCGCTAATACATGCAGCAGCATAGAAATTCCCCCTTGCCGGTTGTTTTCCTCCATTATAAAGTATCCCCGCAGTTTGCGCAACTATTTCCAAAGGAAATGCGGGACAGCTCGGCTGTCCCGCGGATGGATTCTGTTTATACGGCCGCCAAGGTCCGGTCCTTCCGGCCTGTCCAAAGCCCTTTCAGCCGCTCCACAATCTTGTGCAGGAGGATGCCCGCCGCGATGTTGACGGCGTAGGACAGCAGGAAATACAGCCGGTTGCTGGGACCAAAGGAGACAATCTGGCGCAGCAGAGGAATCTCGGAAAAAAGGCTGACGTTGAGCAGGTAAATCTCCAGGCTATGGGTCCCCAGCAGCCGGAGAAACCGGCGGGGCCAGCCCAGAGGCAGGTGCTCAAAACACCAGCACAGCACCAGGCACATGGGGACCGTGGAGAACAAAAACAACGGGCATACCGGTATGTACTCCTCGAGTTGGAAAAAATACCGCCCCAGGATATAGGCCGCACCCAGCCCCAGCCAGAAGCACCAGAACAGGATGTCTTTCCAGCCCAGCCGCCGCTCCTCCAGCACATAGAAGCCCAGCAGCAGACCGATGAAGAATACCGGCACCCGGAATCCCACATCCATATAGGGCCAGTAGTTTTCAGCCCCAAGGACCACATTGACCGCCTCGCTGATCAGCACCGCCGCCGCCGTCCAAAGTTCCCGGTTCCGGCTGCGCCGAAGGCTGCGGAAGCACATGGGGGTAACGGCGTAGAAGGTCATGGACCCGGCCACATACCAGTTGAATGCCGCCCGGGGCCGCACCCAGTAGTACAGCAGCAGGCAGTTCCAGATCAGGCCGTTCCAGCCCACCTTGTAGTACAGGATGAAAAAGATGGTGTAGGGGATCATCACCAAGTAGTAGGCGGGGAGCACCCGCTCCGCCCGCCGGCGCATAAACTGGGAGTACTCCTGCTCCCGCCGGGAGAGGGAGACCACCAGCCCAAGAGAGGACAAGGTGATAAAGATGTCCACTCCGCCGAAACCGGCGGCCCGGACCCAGTTCAGCAGGCGGAACCCCAGATCCAGGTCGTAGGAGTGGAACAGCATGACCCAGAAGATGGCTGCTCCCATCAGTTCGGTTCGGTATTTGCTTAACACACTGTAACGCATAGAGTTCTCCTTTTTATCGCACGCTACCGCTGACAGCCAGCCCTTGCCAATCAGAAGAAAACACTACGCTGACTGCTCGTGCCGCCGGGCAGTCAGCGAACTTTTGGGGCGGTGAGGAGCATTATCAGTATGGTGCTGTCTTTCTGTTCCCTCTGCTGAGGTAGCGTCTTATCATAGCATATCGTGTAGGATGCTGTCAAACTTTTTAGCTTGTCCTGCCTTGGGCATGGTGTTTTTAGTCCCGCGGCCATTTCATTCCTTTTGGCAATCCCAAAATATAATCAGCAGATATGTGATAATATTCACACAGCTTTGCCACTTGGTCAACACGAAAAGGCTTTTTGCCTAATTCCTGCTTACTGAAATAACTTTGACTTGTTTGAAGAAATTCGGCAACCTGGGTCTGTGACAAATCGGAATCCTCGCGTGCCTGCCGCAAACGTTCATAGAATTTCATAGACTTCCCTCCTAGACACAAAGTCTATCAGAGGACCTATAAGAACTATTCATTTTAGTCTCTATAAGAACTATAATAGTCTCTATAGTAACCAAAATAGGAGGGAACTAAAATGGACATACAGGACAAAGTTTTTATTTTTTGTGAAAATGTACGCCGGCGGCGGGAAAACGCGGGGCTGTCTCTTTTGGAGTTATCCCAACGTAGCGGCATACGCTTAAAGCTGTTAGAGTCACTGGATCAAGGCCGTTTACCCCATAGTCTAATGGTAGCCGATGCTTCCTCTCTGGCCAAGGTCTTTGGCTGTGACATGAGCGACTTATTTCAATGAAAAAAGCGGGACGGTTTCACCGTCCCGCTTAACATATGCTTATTTGATGGGCTGACCGGCCTCTTTCTTGGCCTTAATCTCCCGCAGGGCATCCTTATAGGACAGGTTGACCCGGCCCTTCTCGTCAATCTCGGTGACCTTGACCCAGATCATATCGCCGACGTTGACCACGTCCTCCACCTTCTCCACCCGGTGCTCGGCCAGCTTGGAGATGTGGACCATGCCGTCCTTGCCGGGGGCCAGCTCCAC
>CAMWBA010000028.1 GCA_947172355.1 uncultured Bacillota bacterium | reverse complement strand
AGCAGAGGACTGAAAATCCTCGTGTCGTTGGTTCGATTCCGACCGGAGGCACCATCTCCCCGCAGGTCCTCTCCTGCGGGGCCCCGAATGCGAGTGTAGCTCATCTGGTAGAGCGCCACCTTGCCAAGGTGGAGGTAGCGAGTTCGAGCCTCGTCACTCGCTCCATGTTGGAGCAAGATTCATTCCGATTCGGATGCCCTATGGGGTGTCCGTCGGTTTGTTTCTTTCTTGCTTCACTCGTTAAAGCTCAGGTTTTACTCTTTTCTTTCTCTTGTAAGATTATACCTCGTTTCTTATCTGCATATTCTATTTGTATATGGTGCCATAGCCAAGTGGTAAGGCAGAGCTCTGCAAAAGCTCCACTCCCCAGTTCAAATCTGGGTGGCACCTCCAGATGGACATTGGACAAACACCCGTCATTTCAAAGACAGTTTTGCCGTGATGGTGTGGCTCTGATGTTAAAATGGAAGAAACGCCGTCAAAGGTTAAAATACCAGTGACGGCGTTTCTTTTTGCTATTTTAGGGATAGTTACTATATGTTTTACAATATTTTGGGGGTTAATTCTGTCATTATGCTTCAAAGCCTCCCTTGGAGTATTGACTCATAATCCTCTGTTCATAGACATCAATCTCATAGATAATGCAATCATACTGGCGGCTCATAACCGCCATAACGCTGATTGTGTTCTCGTTTTTCCGCGTCAAGGCTACATAGGAAATCGGTTCTGACGCTTTCATTATGTCTGAAATTTTCCAGCGTATGGTCCCATCCTCGCTGATGGCGATTACATTATCCTCATTCAGATACCTGTCCATAAACAGTGCGGCCATAAAATCCGGGAATGGTACAAAGCCGATAACCTCATTCCGGGCATAGACGGATCGAGCCAGCAAGGGCTGTGTCTTCCGTGTCAGCGAAAATCAGGCCAGCCGTCGGTCATTCCAGGCAAGGATATTGTAAATCTGTGCGGACCGCCTTTGTGGACTTTGATGCTTGAAGTACATCACATTTCGATCAAACCGTCTACCCCGCTTTGATAGCAGCGCCCACCCCGGAAGAACCGGAACAGGAGTATCCGGCCTGCTACAAGGCCATGCAAAGACGCAAAACAAGAAGGCGTCGCCATCCAAATAGAGAGATTTCGTTACAAGCAGCCCGAAGGGCGGCACTTCCTTATGGAGAGTGCCGCCCTTCGGGCTGCTTGTGTATAAGAGGGGAAGAGAAGAGGAAGATAAATTAGAAGGGTCCAAAGTTTGTAAGGGTCGCGAAGGTCAGGAAGCCAAAGGCCACTACCCACCACACAGCAAACAAAGGCAGGATAAATCTCCACCACTTTTTGATGGGTACACCGGCAATCACTAAGCAGGAAACCGTCATGCCGCTGGCGGGTGTCACGCAGTTGGTAAAGGCATCGCCAAATTGGAAGGCCAATACGGCGGTCTGTCGGGTAACCCCTACCAAATCGGCCAGAGGGGCCATGATCGGCATAGTGATAGCGGCCTGACCGGAGCCGGAGGGAACCAGGATGTTGAAAATATCCTGAACCATAAACATTCCAAAGGCGGTCAAGGTGGAGGGGAAGGACCTCAGCAGGCTGGCCAGGAAGTTGATGATGGTGTCCATGATGCAGGCATTGGTCAGCACGATGGTAATCGCTTTGCACAAGCCGACCATGATACAGGGCATCAGCATATTAGCGCATCCCTTCATAAAGCTGTCCGCCATACGCTTGGGCGACAGGCCGCCTAGGATGCCGGAAGCCACGCCCATAATCAGGAACAGGGCGGCCAACTCGTCAACGTAGAACTGGAACACGATCACGCCGTAGACCACTCCGATGATAGTAGCCAGGAAGACCAGCAGGACCAGTATGTGGCGGGTGGTCAGAGATTCATCGCCGTTGATCTCCTCGGTCTTGGGCCGAATCTTGTCCAACTCATACATGGCGCTGCGAGTGGGGTCCTTTTTTACACGCATGGCATAAACCGTAACAAAGGTGGTGTTAATCACATACAGGACCACCAAGATCACCAGTCTCAGCTCAATGCCAGAAAACAAGGGCAGTCCGGCAATTCCTTGGGCCACGCCTACAGTAAAGCTCTGTGTACAGCCAGCCCCATAGCCTGCGGCCACAGAACAAAAGAGGATACCCAGCGCGGTCAGCGAGTCGAAGCCCATGGCAAAGCAGATGGACAGCAGCATAGGCAGGAAGGCCAGGAACTCCTCATTGTTGCCGGCGAAAGCGGCGCCCAGTGTGAAAATCAGCATACAGCTGGGAATCATAAGAATCTCCCGCCCACGCATCCTTCGCACCAGGGTCCCCATGCCTGCTCGGATGGCGCCGGTTTCATCCATCATACCGAAGGTGCCACCGATAATAAACAAGAAGGCGATGATGCTGCTGCTGCCTTGAATACCGGCAGAAACGGACTGGAACAGCTCAAAAATGCCAGTGGGATTCTGATCGATCAGTTGGAAGGATGTGGGGTCTACCACGGAGCGGCCGGTATTAGGATCTTCAATCCGAGTAAAGGAACCAGCTGGAACAATATAGCTGGCCAAGGCGCTGATCAAAATAATACAAACGATGATGATCACTGGGTTGGGTGCGTTCATTTGCTTCAAGGGCTGTCCATCCTGAGTATGGGCCGGGATGGGTTCGCCGGAAGAAGCCGCCGTTTTTTTACTCATACATGTACCTCCTTGTTGTAATGGGAGCCCGTGTGTCCAGACAATCAGTCAAGTCCCGCGATCACAGCCGCAAACACCTTGGACCGCTGGAAAAAGGTCTCTACAAGGGCGCATTCCTCCATTGTGTGGGCCCCGCTCCCCTGTACGCCACAGGAACACAGGGCGGGCACTCCGGCCATTGCAATATAAGAGGTGTCGGAGCTGCCGCCGGGGATCACTTCACCGAAGGGGGGTAAGCCGTATAGCTCCGCCGCCCGATTGACTTGACGCAGCAATTCCAGGTTTGCGTCGGTACGTTCAAACACAGGCAGAACATTGACAAACTTCACCTCAGTCTGAGTTCCCTCCACATGGGTCTGGGCACACGCCTGTGTGATGTGCTGCTTCAACTGCTCCAGATCAGACGTACGGGTAAACCGCGCATCCACCTCTATCTGACACAGATCCGGAATTGTATTGGAAACCGTTCCTCCCTGAATAACATTTGTACTGACCGTAACCTCTTCAAGCTGACCATTGATCTTCTGTAGAGCAAGGATCTTATGGGCCATCTCCACAATGGCGTTTCGTCCGCTGAAAAAGTCGTTGCCCGCATGGCTGCTCTTTCCTTTCACGGTAACGAGGCTGTCCAAGCTGCCCTTTCGTCCTACAGACAGGCAATTATCCATCCGTCCTACCTCCATGTTTAGAGCATACAGACAGCCTTCCGCTTCCTGACGGATAATTTCGTCCGCGGTGGAACCGTCGTGGATGGTTTCTTCGTCACCACACAGCACGATTTTAATTGGATTACGGTCAAAGCCAATATGGCGCAGCGCCTTGACAATGCATACCATCATTGCTACGCCGCCCTTCATGTCCAACACACCTGGACCATAAGCCACACCGTCTTGAATGCGGAACGGAGCGTCAGGGTAGCTTCCGCTGGGGAACACCGTATCCAAGTGTCCACAGAATAGGATCGGCTTTCCCGTCCGTTTTGGACCGTCTACCGCCACCAGCACCGGTGCCTTCCCGGAGGGGACCAGACGACACTCCAATCCCTCCTCCTCCAGCCTCTCCTTTGTCCACTGGATTAAAGTTTCGATCCGGCCGAACTCCCTGGAACCCGCCTGGAAATTGACCAGTTCCCGCCAGAGTTCCAGGAATTGGGTACGGTAGCTGTCAATATATTGTTCGATTTGCGTCATATTCCCGTTCATTGGGTTTCTCACCTCCTCAAAAATATGTCCGGAATTGTGATTGAGCAAGGGCGGAAAAAATGTTATAATTTTCGTGGAAATAAAAAGATATTGAGGAAAAAACAAAGGCATTGTTTTGTAACTAAATTATATAAAAATAAAAGCGCTTGAAAAACGCCCGTAATTCGTCTAAAATTGTTTCTATGCTGAGGGAGGACCGCCGCGATGGAAAAAAAGCTCAGACTGGGTTTTGTTGGCAGTCATGTGCGCATGGAGTTAATCCGCAAAATCATTCCTTCATCTTTTCCGGAAATACAAACTGAACTATATGAAAACGACCGATATGACTATTGCGAGGAGATGGAGCGTGCCCTTCTGGCGTTAAAGCGCCGGGTAGACGGGGTGATCTTTGGCGGTGAGCTGCAATTCAAGCTGTATCAAAATATCTTTGAGCCAGATACCCCCTGCACCTTCATTCAGAAGGACAGTGTATCCCTGCTCAACTCTTTTCTGTTTCTTGCCTGGCGCAAGGTGGATATCAGCCGGGTCAGTGTAGATAACTACAGCGCTTCCACCATACGAAAGATCCTGTCCGATGCCGAAATCACCGATAGCAATATCAAAATCCTGCGCCGCCGGAAACTTGGGACCGCAAATAAAAAATATTACGAGGACCTGTATCAGGAGCACCGGGCGCTGTATCGGGAGGGCGCTGTGGATGGCTGCATCACTACACTCTTCTTTGTCCACGACCGCCTGGCCGCCGAGGGCATCCCGGTGGCATACTCCCGACCCACCACAGACAATATTACAAAGACGGTAGCCCGGTTGAAGCGGGAATGCCTGGAACGTATCCACATGACGGAGGGAAATCTGGCTGTGCTGGCCCTGCGAATTACCCCTAGGGAGGATATTTTTTATCAATCTCAGAGCGAATATTTTGGAGGCCATGAAAAGCTGAAAGCTGCGGAGGAGCTATATTATTTTGCCAAAGACGCCCGCGCTACCGTGATCCAGCAGTCGGATGAGCAATTTGTCCTTTTAATCAATCGAGTGGATCTGATGAATTACAGCAACGGTCTGGAAAGTCTCCCCTTCCTTCATTTGATCCGGGACAACTGCAAATGCAGCGTCAGTCTGGGCATCGGTTTTGGCTATACGCCGGGAGAAGCTCGGTCCAATGCCAGCTTGGCATTAAAAAAAGCCGCCCAATGCGAGGGCAGCTGCACCTATATTGTACACAATATCCATTCCATCCTTGGCCCAGTTAATTTTATAACCCCTCAGTCCACCCAAAATCCGGAAGTGCAGGAGCAGCTTCAGCTCCTATCCCAAAACACAGGTATCTCTGTTTCTAAGCTGTATCGTATCAACCAGCTGAGGGAACGAACAAAAAAATCCCTTTTTACCGCCGTTGAACTGGCAGAACAACTCAATCTGTCCCCGCGAAGCGCCGGTCGGCTGGTAAATGCTTTGGAAGCGCACGGCCTAATCCGTCTTTCTGGTCAGACTGTCTCTGAAAAAGCGGGACGACCCAGAAATATTTACCAAATTCTTTTTGAGCTTGAGCAATAAGGGGCATCGATACTGCGGCGGGTGCAAAAGACCTCCATCTTGCAGGAGCCCAACGTGTTTTGCCTCGTCCACAGATTGAGGGGCAGACCGGCCGAAACCAAAGCTCCCGTGCGGCGGGGATGCGCTCCATCAAATAGAAACTTCATGTACTTCCTTCGGATATCTGTTATCAGCGTTTTCTCTTGGGATAGCCTTGTTTGAACCCTGGCCGTATGGCCAGCAATGAGAGATGTTTTTGCCAGACGAAGCCGATTAGATCTAGGAATCCTGGATGTATTGCAAGGAAAATCGGCAAAGTGTGGTGGAAAAAGCTCCGCTGATTGGACGTATTGACTGGGTTCAAACAGGTCCTCTGTTATGGAGTGGTTTGTGAAACACGGTATCCAAACCCGAAAAGGTAAGAACTGGCATGATGCCACCATCCACTATCCTGCACAACCTTAAATCATAACATTCCTCAGTAAGCGTACTGATGCGCCTGCTGAGGAATTTTTGTTTCTGATTTATAATCAATCCTGGGACAATTCATCAGCAGCCTGCACTTCGTAAAAACGAATCCACAGGCCGCTTTCGTCACGAAGTCCCTCACCCACAAACCGATTGCGATGGAGCAGCGGGGCCAGCGCGTGGGAGTCGGTGATAAAGGTGGGGACCGTCCGAAAGGGAGCCGGCCTTGCACCATCTGTGAACCATCCATTATTTTCCACATAGATATGGCAGTTTCTGCCGTCCTTGTCTGTTCCTGTCAGCATATACCGGGCTGACATATGCCGCACCTCATTTTGATTGGTGATTTGCGTGTCCACACCACAGGGCTCAACAATACCGTTGAAAATAGGGCCTTTCACGATACCCTTGAACGGAATCATTTTTACGCTGCCAATCTCGCCAATCAGCATTACAGTCCCTGCTGGGTCTGTCTCTATATAAATCTCTAAAATCGGTGTTGATTTGTGTTTCATTGCAGCCTCCTGTCGTTTGATCCAAATTGTTCCAGCAGATAATCAATAAATGCCTTTACCGCATGGGCGGTATAGTTTCTTTGAGGCAGCAGAGCATAAAAAAGGCGATTCACTTGCAGAGAAGCGATGGAAAAGAACAACAGCCGATTGGATGGAACCGAAAAAACAATCCGGTCGCTGATGAAAGCTGCACCCAGGCCATTGTCCGCAAAACGGTAGGCTGTGACCAACTGAGACAACGCCATTTTTACCTTTGGTGTAAACCCGGCCTCTTGAAACATGTGGATACTGCGGTCATAGAGATTATTTCCCTTTTGCAGCAGGATGAATTCCAGCTCCCGAAACTCCTTCAGCGGGACTCTGACACAGGAATCGGACAGGTGCCGTCCTGCCTGGATGTCCTCTGCGGGCAGGGCGCTTCGGCTCAGCTCTTCCGAGAGCGGAGTTTCCCGAGGGACGGCCAGCAGTATATGGTCAAAAAAGGCGGGCTGATGTTCAAAACGCTCAATATGCTCCGGGGCACAGCTGAACGTCAGGTCCAGCTCCCGATGCTCCAGGCGCTTAGCCAATCTGGCTGAGCTGTCCTCCGACACCTGGAGCTGAATGCCCGGATACCGCCGGGAAAAGCCGGACAGTACCTCCGCTAGAAGAAAACAGTTTAGGTAATGGGTTCCTCCGATATGCAGGCGGCCGGTGTTTAGATGGCTCAGGTCCTCCAGTTCCCGGCTCAAATCGGACTCTAAATACCGGATCCGCTCGACCGCCCGAATATAGGCTTCTCCCGCCTGTGTCAGCGTCAGCGGGCGGCGGCTGCGGTCGAACAGCGCGGCCCCCAAGTTCTTCTCCTCCTGCCGGACCGCCATACTCAGGGCTGGCTGGGTCAGATAGAGCTTTTCCGCCGCCTTGGTAAAGCTGCCGTCCTGATAGACCTGATAGATATACTGCATGTTTTGTTCCATATATAAGTCACCCTTATACATCTATAAAAATCATAAAATTGATTATACATCTACTTTGTGTTATTGTAAAGATACCAAAAAGAAATTCAAAAATCAAATGATAATTTGAGAAAGGAGAACAAAACATGAACATCAACGCACTGCTGATGGATGAGCGGGACAATGTGGTGACCTGTGTGGCCGCAGTCTCCAAGGGGAACCAGATTGTCTACCAGAAAGGTGGCCAGGTATGCACACTGATTGCAGAGGATGACATCCCCTACTGCCACAAGGCCGCGCTGGAAGATCTGCCCCAGGGCGCCGAGGTACGCAAGTATGGCGAAATGATCGGGCAGACCTTGACCCCCATCGCCAAGGGGCACTGGGTCAGCCATGAGAATATCTTCAGCGTCCCACGGGACTACGACAGCGAGTTTATTCACTGAGAAGGGGGAGAGTATGATGCAATTTTGGGGCTATAAACGTAAAGAGGGCCGCGCCGGTATCCGCAACCACGTTCTGATCCTTCCCACCTGCGCCTGCGGGAGCGAGAGCTGCCGGGTGGTGGCCAGTCAGGTCCGTGGCGCTGTAAACATCGTATTTAACACCGGCTGCTCTGACGTGGCAGCCAACACCGAAATGTCCCAGAAGATTCTCACTGGCTTTGCCTGCAATCCCAATGTCTACGGCGTAGTCATTATCGGCCTGGGCTGTGAGACCGTTCCCCACCAGAAGCTGCGAGAGAAAATTCAGGCACAGACCAGCAAGCCGGTGGTGTCTTTTGGCATTCAGGACGAGGGCGGTACACTGAAAACCATTGAGAAAGCGGTCCGTGCAGCGCGGGATATGGCGGCGGAGGCGGCCATGCAGCCCAAGGAACTATGTGACATCTCTGAGCTGCTGCTGGGCATTGAGTGCGGCGGCTCCGATGCCACCTCCGGCATTGCCAGCAACCCCGCCGTGGGCGAGCTGAGCGACCTGCTGGTGGACATGGGCGCATCCACCATCATGAGTGAGTCCATCGAGTGGATTGGCGGAGAGCACGTTGTGGCCAAGCGGGCCGCGACTCCGGAACTACATAATCAGATCATCCAGATCTGCAAGGACTATGAGGAACACTTGAAAGCCGCCGGTCAGGACTGCCGGGCGGGCCAGCCCACTCCGGGCAACAAGGCAGGAGGGCTGTCCACCCTGGATGAAAAGAGCCTGGGCTGTATTCGCAAAGGAGGCACCCGTCCCATTGTGGAAGTGCTGGAACAGGCCCAGCGGCCTACGAAACAGGGGGCCATTGTTATGGATACCGCAGGCTATGATATCTCCTCTGTGACCTCCATGGTGGCGGGCGGCTGCAACGCCATCATCTTCACCACCGGCCGGGGGACCCCCACAGGCAACGCCATCGTCCCCGTGCTGAAGGTCACTGCCAACGCCCACACCTACCAGTGGATGGAGGACAACATGGACGTGGACTTGAGCGCCATTATCACCGGGGACAAGACCTATCAGGAGATGGGCGCTGAGCTGGTTCAAGTGATTGGCGACGTCTGTAACGGCAAGATGACCAAGGCCGAGGCCTTTGGTTTCTCTGATATTGCGGTAGACCACGTCTGCCGGTTTGTATAAAACAGCTTCTTAAAGAGAAAGGAGAGCAAGCTATGACCCCGTTGACTATTTGCCTTATCATTTGCGTGCTGACCATGATCAGCTATGTGTGGGGCAAGATCCCCATGGGCCTGACGGCCTTGACCAGCATGGCGGCGTTTATCCTCACCGGATGCTTGAACCCCCAAACGGCGCTGAGCTACTTTGGAAATTCCAACGGCGTTATGATTGTGGCCATGTTTGTGGTGGCCGCCGGCTTCACCCGAACTCAATTTGTGAAGAAAGCGGCCGCCAGCGTGAATAAAATTGCCCGCGGCTCCTTAATAATGGTGATGTTGGGCTATGTTCTGGTCACCGCCCTGCTGGCCCAGTTCATTCAAAGTTCTGTCATCGTATTCGGCATCATGGCCCCAATGATGATTGCCACCTGTGAGGAGCTGAAGGTCAGCCCGTCCAAGACCCTTTTCCCGCTGTCCATCGTCAGCATCTCCACCATCTCTGCCCTGCCTTTGGGGGCGGGTGCGACGCAGGCGGCCGAACTGAACGGTTACCTGGAAGCGAATGCCTACACCGACTTCGTTGTGTCCATAACAGACCCCATGAAGGCCCGTCTGCCCATGCTCATCGCAGTGATGATCTATTGTATCTTTTTTGCCACGAAATTCTCTCCGGACGCTCCGGTGGTTCAGACCTCCGAGCTGAAGTCCCGCCAAGATAACAAAGAGGCGTTGCCCCCCTTCCAGGAGCGCGCAGGCTATATCATCTTCATCCTGACCACGGTGGCCCTAATCTTCCAGCGTCAGATTAAGGTTGAAACCTGGGTAATCTGTCTCATCGGCGCGGTCGCGATGGTCCTGTTTGGCGTTCTGACTGAAAAGGAGGCGATTGCTTCCATCAACTGGCCTATGGCTTTCCTGCTGGTTGGCTCCTTCGCCATGGGCGGGGCCCTCACAGAAACCGGCGCGGGTGAGGTTGTCGGCAATGTTTTGGCCGACTTTGCCAACCGCATCAATAACCCCTACATCATCGGCTTTGTCTTCTTCATTGTGCCCTTCCTGCTCACCCAGGTGATGATGAACCGCACAGTCATGATTATCTTTATCCCCATCGCCATCCTAGCCTGCAAGGCCATGGGCGCCAATCCCATCGGCATCATCATCCTGGTGCAGTCCGCCTGCCTCAGCTCGTTCATGACCCCCATGGCCACCCCTGCGGTCCCCATGTGTATGGCCAGCGGCGGCTACGATTTGAAATCCCTCATCAAGCAGTCTGTCATTCCCGCAACCATTCTCTGCATTGTCTCGGTAGGCTGGATTATGACTGTATTCCCTATGTTCTGAGAATATGTTTCACCGTCCCGCTTAACGCGGGGCGGTGAAACGGCAAGGAGGTAATCTTTTATGTTGGAAATTAAACAATTTCCCGCCGATATGAGCGCCTTGGAGGTGGACCGCAGCGACGCCAAGCGGTGTCTGATCTCAGGCCTTTTTGAAGAAACGGTAGAGGCCACAGGTCGGAAACGGCGCTTTTACACCTACATTGCGCCTGGACTGTGCAGCAATCAACCCTGCCTGGTAGTGGCCCCGCCGGAGGAGGTGCCTGTTCTGGATTTCCTGGAAAACAGCTTCTGGCTGAAATTTGCGGAGGAGAACAGGATTTTCCTCCACATTCTGGAGCCGGAACAGGGAAAATACCGCCTGGATGGTACCGATTCCGCCTATATGAACCGGGTCTATGTGGAGATTCAGTCCCGGAAATTCTATGTCACCATGCAGGACAACATCTACGCGGTGGGGATTGGCAGCGGCGCGGCAGTAGCCCAGCAGGCCGCTATGGAGATGGCCAGTGAATGGTCCGGACTGGCCACCTTCGGCGAGATGGTACCGGAAGTGCTCCAGAGCTCCAGCCGGGTTCACGCCGGGGAGAACACGGGCAAGACCGAGCTGGTGGTCAGCGGAACCAAGGCACAGCTTCCCGTCTGGATGTGCTGGAGGGAGGCCACCGGAGACAATCAGGCGGTGCGGGACTACTGGAAGGGCCAAAATGACGCAGATGACGAAATCTTTTCCAACCGCTGGGCAGATGAAATTTACTTCCCCAGCCGGGTATGTAAAAAGAGTCAAATCAACGAAGAGAAGATCGCCCAGGTCCGGGTGACCAACCGCTATACCGGCAAGCTGACCGAGGAATTTTTCCATGCCGTTTGGGACTTCATCCGTCTGGCCCGCCGCCACCGCAGTTTCTCAAAAAAGGCCCTGCGGTGGTATGAGGACCCCGCCGCCTACGGTGCGGAGCTCCACACCATGGATGTGGATGGCTTCACCCGCCGGTGGTATGAGTATGTACCCGAGGGCGTTCGGAACCGCCAGACGCCGGTCCCCTTGGTGGTATGTATGCACGGTCGGGGCGGCAGCGCGGAGAGCTTTCTGGATCTGTCCGGGATGAACCGGGTAGCGGAGGAACGGGACTTTATCGTGCTGTTCCCTGAGGCCAGCGTCTACCAGCAGCGCCCCGGCGGGCTGCGGAACGTGTTGCTGTGGAACGGAAGCTACCAGGGCAAGCCCATCGACGATGTTCCGTTCATTCTCCGCATGATCGAGGATGTGAAGAATCGGTACGCCATTGACTCCGGCCGGGTGTACGCCTGCGGTCAGTCCAGCGGCGGCATGATGACATCCACTCTGGCCATCCAGGCCCCGGAGGTATTTGCCGCGGTTGCCCCCTGGTCAGCCATCCGCAACCCGGACTTTGACGGTCCACCACCGGAGAAAATTGACCCTGTTGTTCCATATATGTTCCTCTTTGGAGAGCATGACTGGCTATGTGTGAACCGGGAAAAAGGGGAACTGGAGTACCACGTGGCGCCGGATATTGCGGCATTTCTCCGAAATCTGATGAGGATTTACCAACTGGATGAGACGCCCTGCCTGTATACTTGCGGAGAAATCTGCTATTATGTCTATCGGAACGCCAAACAGGTTCCTTTGCTCATCGTAGGCACTGTGAAAGAGATGTCCCACGCCAACTATCCTCGGGAGAGCTGGATCACTTATGACGAATTTTTTTCCAAGTTCTCCAGACACACCGACGGAACGCTGCTGTATATGGGCGAGGAAGTGTAATCATACCCAATCAGAAATGTCCTGAACCGCAGCGCAGGCCAGAGCAGCAGAAGCTGCAACGGCCTGCGCTTATATGTAAGTTGGAGGTAACGAATCATGGAATATAAATATCCCAATCTGTGCAAACCCATTACCCTGGGCCGAACCACATTCCGGAACCGGATGTTTTCCGCCCCTATGGGCGGCACCGACATCACCAACGACGGATGTATCGGCCCCAAATCCACCGCGTTCTACGAGCTGCGCGCCAAAGGCGGCGCGGCGGCGGTTACTGTTTCCGAACTGATGGTCCACCCATCCACCGACGGCTCCCACGCCTACCATCTGGATGAGTCTATTTTGAACTCCCTGGCCTGTTCTGCCTATACCGCCGATGCCATCCGCCGTCATGGAGCTATCCCCAGCATCGAGCTGTCCCACTCCGGGATGTACTCGGGCACCTATATGACCGACAAGAACAAACAGCAGGGCATGACCCAGTGGGGACCCTCCGCCTGCATCCGCCCCGACGGAGTTCAAGTGGGCGAGCTCACGGTGGAGATGATTGATGAGATTGTGGACGCCTACGCCCATGTGGCCAGCCTGGCAAAACGGGCAGGCTTTGAGCTGCTCATGGTCCACGGCGGCCATGGCTGGCTGATCAACCAGTTCCTGTCCCCTATGTTCAACAAGCGTACCGATGATTATGGCGGCTCTTTGGAGAACCGCTGCCGCTTCGTCATCCGGGTGCTGAAGGCCATTCGGGAAGCGGTGGGGCCCTTCTTCCCCATTGAGTTCCGTCTCAGCGGAGCGGAATTCGTGGAGGAGGGTTACGACTTGGAAGAGGGCATCCGCATTGCCCAGCAGATCGAACCCTATATCGATTTGCTCCATGTCACCGCCGGCACCTATCAGCGCACCTTCGGCATCACACACCCCTCTATGTTCACCGACCATGGACGGAACGTCTACCTGGCCGCTGAGATTAAAAAGCATGTCCACATACCTGTGGCCACCATTGGCGGACTGAATGACCCTGCTCAGATGGAAGAAATCCTCGCCTCCGGTAAGGCGGATGTGGTATATATGGCTCGGGCCCTGCTGGCCGATCCCTTCCTGCCCAACAAGGTCATGGCAAATCAGGATGAGGACATTGTTCGCTGTCTGCGCTGCTTCACCTGTATGGCGGAGCGGGCCGCTACTTCCACCCGACGCTGTACCGTCAATCCTCTAATTGGCCGGGAGTGCGAAGGCAGCAAGGTTTCCCCTGCCCCGGTGAAGAAGAATGTCCTGGTGGTGGGCGGAGGCCCTGGTGGGCTGTACGCCGCTTATACTGCTGCCCGGCGGAGCCACCATGTGGTGCTGTGCGAGAAGGAAAGTGAGCTGGGCGGCATTCTGAAGAGTGAACAGGCCCTGCCATTCAAATATGAGATGTATCAGTTGGCAGGGACCTACGCCAAGTTCTGCCGGGACGCTGGGGTAGAAATTCGCTTGAACACCCCCGTTGATCGAGCCTATGTGGACGAAATGGCCCCGGATGCCGTCATCATTGCCGCCGGTTCCTCCCCGCTGGTCCCGCCCATCCCCGGTCTGGACGGAGACAACGTAGTCATCGTCAACAACTACTACAAAGAGAAAGACAAGGTAGGGGAGGATGTGGTGGTCTTCGGCGGCGGCTTGGCCGGCTGCGAATGCGCCATCCATCTGGGCCAGGAGGGAAAGAAGGTCCACCTGGTGGAGATGCGGGACATGCTGGCCCCGGATGCCAACGTCCGCCACCGGCCCCTTCTGCTAAAGGAGATCGAACGGTATGTTGTTGTCCACACCGGTTACAAGGGCCTGCGGGTCACCGGGGAAGGCATTGTCTGCGAGGATAAGGAGGGCAATGAGGTCCTGGTCCCGGGCAAAAGCGTGATCTGCGCCCTTGGGCAGCGTTCCCGCACCGACGTGGTGGAGGCACTGAACGGCTCCGCACCTTTCGTCCGGGTCATTGGCGATGCGGCCAGAGTATCCACCATCACCAATGCCGTTTACTGGGGTTATCACGCCGCTTTGGACATTTAAGCAGATGCTAATGGCACCGTGTTGGAACGCATCCGGGCTGTGACGGACTATATCCGGGCCGATGTGGAAGGCTTTCAGAAAGACTGGCTGATGTGCCAGAGGGAGGAACAGGAGAAGTCCATCCTGGAGGACAAGCGGCAGCTGAAAAAGGCAAGGAAGCGTCTGGCGGACATTGACAAGCTCATCACCCGTATCTATGAGGACATGGTACTCGGTAATCTGAGCCAAGAGCATTGCCAGAAGATGCTGGAGGGCTACGAGGCAGAGCAGACGGCACTCAACAACGAGGTCTCTTAAGGATTGGGTGGCGACCTGTAAGGAAATGGAGGACAATGTTGAACAGTTCCTCGCCCTGCTGGAGAAGTATATGGACATCCCGGAGCTGATGTCGACCATCGTGAACGAGTTCATCAAGCAGATCATCCTATACGCCCCAGACAAGTCCAGCGGCAAGCGGACGCAGAAGGTCAAAATTGTTTTTCATTTCCTAGAGGACGCTGAAGTACCGAAAATCAGCGAACCTGTAATTACGCAAACTACCTATGGCCGCAGAAAGACGGCGTGGCACTTGGTCACACCGCCCTCTGCGGCCAATAGAATAGTTACTTGTCACTATTAAGCCTTGGGTATACGCATTTTGTTCCTTGACAACCTGCGTAGAAATACGCAATAAAACAAGGAAAATATTCTCAATAACGGAGGGAATCTGAACTCTATGTCTTTTATAGCAACGCCTCTAAGTTTGTTCGTTTTTTTGAAGCGGTACCCTCTACAGTCCCTGTGCAATCATAGCTTCGGAGATTTTCTTAAAGGCGGCAATGTCGTTGCCGGCAATCAGGTCATCTCCTAAGCCATACTCAGCGGCAGCGGCGGCAGAGGCGTCGTAAATGCCGCCCATAATCCGGCGCAGTCTGTCGTCCACCTCGGACCGGGTCCAATTGTATCGGATGGAGTTCTGAGCCATCTCCAGAGCGGACACTGCCACGCCGCCGGAGCCGGATGCCTTGGCTCCCGCCGTCAGGATTTTGGGACTGAGGCGCAGCAGCTTCATAGCCTCGGCAGTGGCGGGCATATTGGCCCCTTCTACATAGTAGCGCACATCGTTGGCCAGGATGCAGACAGCATCCTCCACATCCAGCTCATTTTGGGTCGCACATGGAATCACAATGTTGGTCTGAACCTCCCAAGGTTTCTTTCCCGGGAAGAACTCCACCCCAAACCTTCGGGCGTAGGCGGATACACGGTCCTTGCCGCTGTTCCGCATCTCCAGCAGGAAGTCCAGCTTCTCCTGGGTGTTGACCCCCTCGGGGTCATAGACGTAGCCGTCCGGTCCAGAGAGGGTGACCACCTTGGCTCCCAATTCCGCAGCCTTGCGGCATACCCCCCAGGACATATTTCCGAAACCGGACACGGCAATGGTCTTGCCCTCCAGGGAATCCTCTTTGCTCTCCAGCATCCGGGCCAGGAAATAGACGGTGCCGGACCCGGCAGCCTCCAGGCGTACCTTGCTGCCGCCGTAGGTCAAGCCCTTGCCGGTGAGAGCGGAGCTCTCCGCCTTGCCCAGCAGGCGCTTGTACTGGCCATAGAGATAGCCAATCTCTTTGGCTCCCACACCAATGTCACCGGCAGGGATGTCGGTGTCCGCACCGATATAGCGGTACAGAGAATTCATAAAGGACTGGCAGAACCGCATAATCTCCCGGTCGCTCTTGCCCCTGGGGTCGAAGTCGGCTCCACCGGAGGCCCCGCCAATGGGCAGGCCGGTGAGCGCATTTTTGTAGGTCTGCTCAAAGCCCAGGAATTTTACCACACTCTCATTCACGCTGGGGTGGAAGCGCAGGCCGCCTTTATAGGGGCCGATGGCGCTGTTGAACTGTACCCGGTAGCCGTGGTTGGTGTGGGCATTGCCCTTGTCATCCACCCAGGGCACCAGAAAGGTAACCATCCGCTCCGGCTCCACCATACGGGTGAGCAGGTCCAACTTCTCAAAACGGGGGTCGTCCAGAGCGGGGTCGATCATTTCCAGCCAGGTCTGGACAGACTGGAGGTATTCCAGCTCACTGGGGTACTTCTGGCGGAGCCGTTCCAATACGCGGGCCGCGTAGTTATTCATAGTTTTCCCTCCTTACACCAAGCCATAGGCCAGCATCGAGTCAGCCACCTTCAAAAATCCGGCAATATTCGCGCCGGCCACCAGGTTGCCCGCCATTCCATACTGGGCAGCGGCCTGAGAGGCGTTGTGGTACAGGTCGGTCATAATGGTTTTAAGACGGTCGTCCACCTCCTGGAAGGTCCAGGAAAAGCGCATAGAGTTCTGGCTCATCTCCAAAGCGGACACCGCCACACCGCCGGCGTTGGCCGCCTTAGAGGGGGCAAAGAGGATGCCCGCTTCTTGCAGGGCGTCCATAGCGTCGGGGGTGGAGGGCATATTGGCCCCCTCCACGACAGCAAAACAGCCGTTCTGAATCAGAGCCTTGGCCCCCTCCAAAGGCAGTTCGTTCTGTGTGGCGCAGGGTAGGGCGATGTCACAGGGGACATTCCAGATATTGACGCAGCCCTCGTGATACTCTGCGCCAGCCTTGCGCTGGGCATACTCCTTGATACGGCCCCGTTCCACCTCTTTGATCTGCCTCATCAGCTCCAGGTCGATGCCGTCTTTGTCGTAGACATACCCGTTAGAATCGGACATGGCCACCACCTTACCGCCCAGCTGGGTGGCCTTGTCGCAGGCGTAGATAGCCACATTGCCCGAGCCGGACACCACCACGGTGGAGCCTGCAAAGCTCTTGCCCGCATCGTTCAGAAGACAATCCGCGAAGTAGCAAAGGCCGTAGCCAGTGGCCTCCTTCCGCGCCAGAGAACCGCCGTAGGTCAGCCCCTTCCCGGTGAGTACGCCGGTAAATTCGTTGCGCAGCCGTTTATACTGGCCGAATAGGTAGCCAATCTCCCGGGCACCCACCCCGATGTCACCGGCAGGCACGTCGGTGTCGGGGCCGATGTACTTAAACAGCTCGTTCATAAAGGACTGGCAGAACCGCATCACCTCCGCTTCGCTCTTGCCCTTGGGGTCGAAGTCGGAACCGCCCTTGCCGCCGCCGATGGGCAGTCCGGTCAGGCTGTTCTTAAAGGTCTGTTCAAAGCCTAGGAACTTGACGATGCTCTCATTGACCGAGGGGTGGAAGCGCAGACCGCCCTTATAGGGGCCGATGGCGCTGTTAAACTGCACCCGGTAGCCCCGGTTGACGTGGATTTCGCCCTTGTCGTCCTCCCAGGGCACCCGGAACTTGATGGTTCGCTCGGGCTCCACCAGACAGTCCATCACACCCTCACGAATCAGCTCGGGCCGGGCATTGGCCACAGGAGCCAGGGAGGTGAGCACCTCCCGCACTGCCTGATGAAACTCCGGCTCGGCGGGGTCCCGCTTGATGACACGCTCCATCAAACCGTTCAAATACTCATTCTGAATGCTCATTGCAATTCCTCCCGAAAGTTATTTTGTCGAAACTTGCTCCGTATCCTTGTTTAACGGATTGTATCTACCTTACCAGAATCAAATTTGCAAGTCAATGTTTAATTTCTTGCAAACTACAAGTTTGTTTAATACGTTAAAGCAGTAGTTTAATAAATCAACACTTTCGGCAATTTGCCCTGCATATCTTCCGTGTTTTTCCACCGCTATGCTTCCTCCTCCGCTGCATATGCCAAAGAAATTCTATTCGCGGAAGACACAATTGGGAGTTTCCCTTGAAATTTCCACCAAACCTGTGGTATGCTGATGACAAGAATGCCAAAAGGAGGCATTACTATGGACAACGCCATTGTTATCCGTCCTCTTTGGGCACCCCGCCGGAGGATCATCGCAGTCAGTGATATTCATGGCAATCTCCCCTTTTTTCAGTCCCTGATGGACAAAATCTGTTTGACGCCGGATGACATTTTGGTTCTGGTCGGCGATCTTCTGGAGAAGGGAGCGGACAGCCTCGCCCTCCTTCGCCATCTCATGGCCCTCTCCAAAACCCACACCCTATACCCCATCTGCGGAAACTGCGATGGGCTGGTGCTGCGGTTTTTTGAGTCTGACGAGCTGGACAGGCGTTTCTTTGCCTCCTACCTCCCTCTGCACCCTGAGTCCACCCTGCGGCAGATGGCCCGGGAGGGAGGCTTTGAGCAATGGGAGGACCTGCCCCAACTGCGCCGGGATCTGCGGGCTGCCTTTCCAGAGGAGTGGTCTTGGCTGAAGGCCATGCCCACCATTTTAGAGACGGACCACCTCCTTTTTGTCCATGGAGGGGTCCCTGCTCTGAAGGGGATGGAGGAGCTGGACCGGTGGGGCTGCATGAAAAATGACAACTTTTTGGGGCAGGGTCACAGTTTTGACAAGTGGGTCATTGTAGGCCACTGGCCGGTCACCCTCTATAATCCCTCCATTCCCTCCGCCGCCCCCATGATTACTCAGGACCGGAAGATCATCTCCATTGACGGAGGCTGCGTTCTCAAGGCAGACGGCCAGCTCAACGCCCTGATCCTCCCCTCGGAGGACAGCGAGGACTTCACCTGGACCGCCTGGGATGGTCTGCCTGTCGCCCGGGCCTTGGATGTCCAACCTGCCAGCACCAACTCGGTTAATATCCGTTGGGGCCGGTCCGCTTTGGAACTGCTGGAAGAGGGGGAAGAACTCTCCCTGTGCCGCCACCTGGAGACAGGACATACCTTGTACATCCTCAACGACTATCTCCGCCGCGGCCCCCAGGGTTTGTGGTGCGAGGACTCCACAGACTACCGCCTGCCTGTTGTCTCTGGGGACCTTTTGACGGTGGTAAAGAAAACCAAAGCCGGTTTTTTGTGCAAAAAAGAGGGGGTTACGGGCTGGTATTATGGACGATTATCGGCTATAATGGAATAAAAAGAGGACTGTTCCCGTCCCCATTGGGTCCGGAACGCCCGAATAAAAAGGATTTGAATATATGTTAGAGTTCCATCCCTTACAGCTGGAGGATCTGCCCCGGCTCCGTCCCTTCTTTGATTACAGCCGCAGCCGTATCTGCGACACTACCCCTGGCACCGTCTTTATCTGGCGGGACATCTACAAAGCTGAGTGGGCTATCTACAATGGCTCCCTCTATTTTAAAGTGGACTACCCCGGCCTGGGTCCCACCTTCACCCTGCCCCTGGGGGGCGGCCGGCCGGAACATTTTCGGGAGATTGCCGGCTACTGCTGCCGCCGGAATATGCCCATCGCATTCTACCCCGTCCCCAAGGATGAACTGGACAGCTTACAGGAGTTTTTCCCTGCCAGCACCGCTGTGGGCGAGCGAAATAACTTCGACTATTTGTACCGGGCTGAGGACCTTAAATATTTCCGGGGAAAAAAGCTGAGCGGCCAGCGCAACCATGTGAACAAGTTTTTAAAGACCTATGGAAATTGGGCCTTCCGCCCCATCACCCCCGAGGACCTTCCAGCGGTAAAAGATTTTCTGGACCGCTATGCCAGCCGCTGGGACAAAGCCGCTGCCACCTTCCACGAGGATATTGCCAAGACCCACGAGGTTCTGGACAACTACCGCACCTATGACCTTCTAGGCGGCATACTGCTGGCGGAAGGACAGATTGTGGGATTCTCTCTGGGGGAAATCATTGGCGATACCTTGTTCACTCACATCGAGAAGGCAGATCGGGATTACGAAGGCTGCTATCAGATGCTAGTGGCCCAGTTTGCTCAGCAGTTCGCGGGGGAAGGGGTGTCCTTCATAAACCGGGAGGATGATACCGGTGACCTCGGCCTGCGTACCAGCAAGCTGTCCTACCATCCGGTGGCCCTGCTGGAAAAATACACCGTCACCGTGGACGAGCCCTGCGATTACTGTCAGCTATAAATAATGCAAAAACTCCCGGCTGGATTCAGCCGGGAGTTTTATATTGTTTTAAGGTGCGGTGGCTGTACCTGCTTAACCCGTCACCACTTCGCCGTCCACCGTGCGCTTGGCCGCATCCATATCACTGGCCACCACCATAAGCACGGTATCCTCTTTGACGCTGATATAGACTTCCCTCAGCTTGGGAATCTCGGCGGGACGGTAATCCTCGTTCGCCTCAATCTGACGGTCTATGTAGGCACGCAGCGCGTCTGCAGCGCTCTTGGTTTTCTCCTTGCCGGAAAGCACCAGCACCGCCCCCTCTTCACAGGTGGCCCCGGCAGAGCGCAAAACCGCACACGCCTTCACGTCTGTCCGCTCCAGGCCGCTGTCGGCCAGTCCGTACAGTGCAAAGGCAGTATCTCCATCCAGCTCCTCCAGCTCCTCTGAGAAGGCTCCAGCATCCGCCATGGCCTGCACATCCTCAATTTGATAGCCGTCTTTTTTTCCGCCGCAGGCAGTCAGACCCAGAACTAAAACCAGGGCCAATGTTAAGGTCACAATCTTTTTCATCCATCTCCACTCCCATCCACAGTTGTTGGGTCCGGTTCGGGCTCCGGCGTCTCCACCACAGGAGGGCCGTCCGGGTACAGGGTATCGAACGCTACGGTGTGGGTCTTGAGATAGGCCAACCACCGCTGGCAGTACTCCTTCCCCAGATGGACCCCATCCCGGCTGGCCCCTTCCGGCAGTTCGTTATTTTCGTCCGCAAATTCATTGTACAGGTCCAGAAACACCACCTGCTTCTCCTCTGCCGCCTGACGCATCAGCTCGTTATAGGCCCGCAGGTGTTCGTTGGTCAGATATTCGTTGCCGCTGGCCGCCATAATCTGCCCTTCGTTTAAAGGGATCAGCCCCTGAATGTAGATGACCGCCTCGGGCTGCAGGTTACGAATCTCGTCAATTGCAGCACAGTAGCTGTCGTAAAAGCCCTTGTCGTTGTGGTAGCCCAGCTCGTTGACCCCCAAAGAAAGATATACCTTGCCATACCGCTCCAGAGCCAGCGCCTCCAGCAAAGTATATTTTTCCCCGCCAATGGTCAAGGCCTTTTTCGACCCCAGCCGAAAGATGGACAGTCCATTGGAGGTTAAATTCTTCCCCGTCCCGATGCCGCTGTACAGCATAAAGCCATCGGTGCGGGAGTCACCCACAAAGGCCGCGTCATCAAAGTAACTGTTGTCCACCCCTTCGCTCTCTGGCGCGGGCTGTGAGAAGTCATAAGGGGGTGGGGGATCTGCTTCCGGAACTGAGGCAGAGACATCGAGCCCATGGGTGGGCTCTGAGGAGGCGGAAGAGCCGCTTCCAGAGGTACTTCCCACCCCATCCAACACTTCCGAGCTGCTCCCAATGGAACGGTCAGGGTCCGCCGCCCGCCTGGAGGTTCTCATAAGGAAGACCGCACCGGCCAGAAGCGCCAAAACCACTGCTGCACCAACAGCCCAGCGCACCGCATTCCGGCGGTTCTGGGCGGTATGTTTTCCCCGATAGCCGCTCATGATATGGAAACACCTCCCAACGGGCTTATGTCAACCCCTGTCGAATCCGTTCCCATTTAGGATACCATACTTTCTTTAAATTTCAAGTGACAAAACCGTTACAAATTTTCCAATATTCACCTTCTTTTTTTACATTGGAATTTGTGACGAAAACAGGCCCTCAATCGTTTCAGACCGAGGACCTGTTTGTTCTCACGATGCCATCCGCACGCCGCAGCAATCCCACGCCGATGGGGCTCGGACCGGTGTGCACCCCAATGGTTACGCCGATCTGGCAGGGCTCCTTCACCTCCGGCCGGTCATGGCCCAGTTCCAGCAGACCGCTGTAGACCGCCTGGGCAAAGTCCCGATGTTCCTCCCGGTCCAGGCCGAAGCCGGTGGCCAGACGGTACTGATTCAAGTCAATCTTCTCCCGGCGCAGGTGCTGGAAAAACAGCTCCCGCACCCGATTAAGCGACTTTTTCCTTCCTTGGGCGATGCCGTCGGAGACCAGACCGGCCTCCTTATATCCGATAAGTGGCTTCACCTTCAGCAAGGCGCCGGTGGCCGCCGCCGCCCGGCCGATGCGTCCGCCGTGGCGCAGATATTCCAAATCGTTGGTGGTAAAGAAGATACGTCCTGTGGCGGGCAGGGGGCGCAGTGCCTCCACCGCCTCTTCCAAGGTAAGGTCCGCGTCTCGAAGGGCGGCCGCCTCCCGCACCAGCAGGCCCTGGAGCACGGTGGCCAATGCGGAATCCATCACCTCCACCCGCGCACCGGGCATCTCCTCCTTCAGCTCCTCCGCTGCATTCAAAGCCGACTGATAGGATCCGCTGAATACGGCATTGAGACAGATGCACAAAATGGGCATCCTTTGAGCTGCGGCGGGGCGAAATGCCTCCAGATAGTCGTCCATAGTGGGCATAGACGTCTTAGGAAACACACCGGGACGATCCGCCATTCTCTGGTAAAAGTCGTGGGTGGAGATGTCCCGCTCCTCCCGATAGTAAACCTCGTCACCGATGGCAGCGTAGAACGATACCATGGTCACGCCAAGCCGCTCCATCTCCGTATGTCCTAAATCACAGGAGCTGTCGCTGACAATATGGAATCTCATATTGTTCTCCTTTGTTCCGTGGTCCGCTCGGGTGGGGCTGGCTGTAACCGTGCCGCCGCCCGATGGGTAATAGGACAATTATAGCGCAGATGGCTGGAAAACTCAACCACTTTTTTTATTCCGCCCTCTTCCCGTCTCCACAACCCAGCACCACAGAGGCAGCAACCAGAGATAGAAGGCCAGCGGAAGGACCTCCGCCCCCACCTCCATGGTGGTCAGAGGTACACTGGCGGCAATAGCCCAAGGAACCAGCCCCGCCAAGTTAATAACCGAATTGCCGATGTTGGCAGCCAGCTCCAGACGCGGCCTGTCTTGATACTCCTCCTCCAGCAGCTGGGCGCTCATTACAATCCCCACAGTCTGATTGCAGAACAGAGCGCAGCACCCCAACGACACCGCAATGTGCGCCCCAAACAGCCCAATCCGTCCCGCCAACCTCCCCACCCGGCTGGTCACCGGGGCGAGCAGTCCGGTACCGCTGAACATGCCGGAGTAGGCACAGGACAGCAGCACAATGCAGACCACATTGACCATGGAGATCAGTCCTCCTCCGGACATCAGCTCGGTCAGCGCAGGCAGGTTGGGGCGATAGCCCAGCACGCAGGCCCGCAGGATTTCTCTCGGGGCGGCATTCTGGACCAACAGCGCACACCCCGCAGACAGCACACAGCTCACCGCAATGGAGATCACAGCGCTCACCTTCAGCCATGGCAGAATCAGCAGGGCCAAGGCGGGCAGAACGGTAGGCCATGTCAGCGAGAACCCCTCCTCCAGCGCAGAGACAATCTGGGCGTCCACCTCCCGGATGGGGAACAGAGCGGACAACACCCCGTAGAGAACCAGGGTCAAAACCAGAGGGACCGGGGTATCCCGCCACATCCGCATCTGAAACGTATGCTGGTCAATCTTGGCCACCGCCGCCGTCAGTGCCGCAGAGGAGGAGGCCGGTGACAGCCGCTCCCCCAGATAGATTCCCGACAGAATTGCACCCGCCGTCACCGCCAGGTTGGCTCCGCCGCTGCGGGCAATGGTCATCAGAATAACCCCCGCTGTACCCACCACACCAAAACAACTGCCAAAGGCCAGGCTGAACACGCCCGACAGCACAAAGGTCACCAGGACAAAGGTGCCCGGCGTAATCAGCTGGACCCCTGCCCAGACAAAGAAGGCCACCGTTCCTCCGGCCCGCCACAGCGCGGTGAGCAGGCCCAGCAGCAGCAGAATGCGCAACACCTTAAAGGCGGTCCCCATCCCACCTGCCGCCATCTTCAGCAGAGCAGCGGCCGATGTCCCCCGGCGCAGCCCCACCAGAAAAAAGCAGGCAAAGCCCGCCAGCAGAGCCCAGGCCAGAGAAATCCCCTTTCCCATGCAGATTGCAACCCCGACTAAAAATACTCCAAACGCCGCTGTCAAATCCATTCCAGTTCTCCCCCATATTCCAGTCTATGGAGAATTGTACCACCTTGGAACCAAGTTGTCATCTTTTTTATTCCGCAAAGACTCCAGACCGTGATGGACAGCTTTTGCATTTGTCCGGCATAAAAAACTCCCTGTTCCCCTCAAAAGCGGCTGCAACGTGGGTTGCCGCTTCCGCTCAGGTCAGGTACTGGATGCCCTCCACCCCTTGGATGCCCAGGCCAGGCTCGGCCGAAACGGTGATCCGCTGTTCCTCAAATACCGCACCGCCTAAAACGGGGTCTTCACGGCACAGCACAGGTCCGTCCAGGTCGACTTTTGTGATAACCTTTTTTGCGCAGGCCAGGTGGACCGCCGCATTGACCGAGATCTTGGCCTCCAGCATACAGCCAATCATGCACTCCACACCATAGACCTCCGCGGCAGAGGCAATTTTCAGGGCGTTGTACAGCCCGCCGCACTTCATCAGCTTGATGTTTACCAAGTCAGCGGCTCCCATCTGCATAATGGTCATGGCGTCCTCCGGAGAAAAGACGCTCTCGTCAGCCATAACCGGCACATAGGACCGCTCAGTGACATACTTCAGTCCCGCAAAGTCGTGGGCCTTGACGGGCTGCTCCACAAACTCGATGTCCAGCCCCTTGTC
>CAMWBA010000027.1 GCA_947172355.1 uncultured Bacillota bacterium | reverse complement strand
GCGTGTTCTACTTCATCAAACGCAGGAGGTAATGGAACATGAAGAAGCTGACCACTCTTTTTTCCCTGCTGTGCCTTACGCTGGCCCTGACCGTCCCCGCCAGTGCATTGGATTACAACATCGACGGCCCCGGCGACCCGGAGTATGGCAAGTCCACCTCCATCGAGCCGGTGGTCACGGCTGACCAGGGCGAGATGCCCAACGTGGATGTGAGCAAGAACGCGGCCCTGATCCCGCCCACGTTTGGAAGTCCCAGCGCCTACACCCTGAACACCGGCACCCCCCTGACGCCCAATCTGGCCCCCGGCTATATGATGGGCGAGGGTGCCATCATCAACGGCAGCGCCGGGATCACCGTTGCCCCGCCCGACTTTGGCAACCTCACCTTTGGCGGCACGTCCACCGGGGGCACCACGACCACTCCCGGAACCACCACCCCCTCCACCGGCTTTACGGAGGTTACGTCTGACCTCTATTACAAAGGCGGCTACCTTGCCACCCTGAAAATCCCCAGCTTGAAGGTGAACGTGAAGGTCTACGAGGGCACGGGCAGTTCCATCCTGGCAAAAGGGGCGGGCCACTTTGAGGACACCAGCATTTGGGACGGCAACTGCGCCATCGCCGGTCACAACCGGGGAACCAACTGCTACTTTGGCGACATCCACAACCTGAACGTGGGCGACACCATCACCCTGACCACCCGGCTGGGCACCCGCACCTACGCCGTCACCAGCGTGAACAAGATCAGCGAAACGGACAACTCCCTGCTGGCCCCCACCGCCGAGAACTGCGTCACGCTGTTTACCTGCGTCCGCAATCAGAGCGCCTACCGCTGGGCGGTACGGGCCGTGGAGGTCTGACGCAGAGGTTTTGACCTGCTGAAAAAAGATTTGCACCTTGGACTGTTTTCCCCCTTTGTGGTACTGTTGGAACAGCAAAGCCCCCAACATATCACATAGGAGGTCATTCATAATGAAAAACAGTCTGAACCGCTTTTTTGCCGGAATTGCCTGCGCCGCCCTGATCGCCGGTCTGACCGTCCCGGCCCACGCGGCGGAGGCTCCGTCTATCCGGGTAAACAGCTACAAGGGCAGTACGTTGGAGGTTGGAGAGCGCAGCGGCCTGATGATCGGCCCCAGCGGTGCGGAGTACACCGTCACCTCCAGCGACCCGGACACGGTAGCGGTGGAGCAGGTGCTTACCTTTTGGGTGGCGGTTGCCAAGGCGGAGGGGAGCGCGGAGATCACCGTCTCCAACAGAGCCGGTGAGGTGGGAACGCTGACGCTCACCGTTGGCTCCGGCACCCTCGCCGCTCCAACCCCCTCCACCGGCACCAGCCGTACAGAGGAATCGGACGTGCGGCAAGAGCTGGTGCGGCTTATCAACCAGACCCGCAAGGCCAATGGCGTTTCGGAGCTGCCAGTCAGCGAGACCCTGATGGACGCCGCGCAGACCCTCTCCGACCTGCGGTATTCCTGGCACCACACCAAGGAGGAATGTGAAGCTGTGATCGCCTGCGGCTACCCCTACGGCTTCGGCGTGAATCTGACCGTATTCACCGGCGTAGCCGCGGAGGACGCCGCCCAACACGCCCACGACAACTGGCTCAACTCACCGGGGCATTTCCAGACCATGATTACCCCGGACTGTGACGGCATCGGCGTGGGCGTGACCGAATGTGACGGCGTGACTTACTGCTATATGTTCGTTGGCCGTCCCAACACCCATAACCCCTACGAATAATCGAATATGGACAAGAGAGGTCTTTCAGCCCCAGGCTGGAGGGCCTTTTCTTATGCCCCAAAACGGAAAGGAGCCTTTAATTTATGAAGAAAATCCGTTTCTCCCTCACCCGCATGACGGCCCTGCTGCTTGTGCTGGTGTGTATGCTGGGCCTGCTGCCCGCCACGGCGCTGGCGGCAAACCCCAGCTCCATCAAGATGGAGGACTGTACCCACAACGGCGTGTCCTATGTTTCGCCCAGCCTGGGGACGTGCTACCTCCACCAGATGACATTTGACTACAACAACAAAAATACGATTGGTTTCTGCGCTGAAAAGGGCAAGGGCATGGGCTGGTCGCTGGAGGGCCAGACCTGGGGCCACCCCAAGCCCATCTCTGACCCCACCGTATCAACCATGATGGCCTACTATTACGCCCACTCCACCGGCGTGTTCACCGATCAGGCCCACGCCCTGGGTGTGGACGATGTGTGGGACAGCGGCTACGCCTGGACCATGAACGCCTGGGTGCAGGCCATTGTCTGGCGCTACAAGGCCGGTCTGCTGGCGGACCCCGTGACCGCCTGCGCCGAGGAACTGATGTGCGTCTACAACAATCTGGAGCATAAGAACTACACCAGCATTGACGATACGATGGACGGCAGATCGTTTCGTGACCGCGCCCAATATATTCTGGATTTGGGCAGTCAGGGCGTGTGGGGCGAGTGCAAGGTCTATGAGTACGACTACACCGGCGTAAGCACCAGCTACCATCAGACCAACGATGTGCAGGCTATTATGATCGGTGATTTGAATGTCACCCGTGAAAAGTACGATCTCACCGTTAAAAAGGTGGACTCCACCAATCCCAACAAGGGCCTCGCCGGGGCGCGCTTCATGGTGCGCTCGGAGAACAGCACCTACTCAAAAGAGATCGTGACGGGGCAGGACGGGACGTACACCCTGTCCGCTCTGGATGCGGGCACCTATTCGGTGACGGAACTGGAAGCGCCTGACGGCTACCAGATCGACAATGCGGGGCCGCAGTATGTTGTTCTGCCCAATGGCAGCAACAAGACTGTGACCGTCACCTTTACCGACACACCTGAAATCACCGGCGAGGGCAGCATCCGCAAGGTGGACGCGGACGACCCCACCAAGGGCCTTGCCGGGGCAGTCATTGAGATCGTCGGCGTGGACAACGACTTTACCGGCACCTATGTCACCGGCGAGGGCGGCTATCTGACGGATGTACCCTGGAAGGATATGCCCATCGGCAGCTACACCGCCACCGAAGTGACGCCCCCGGAGGGCTACACCAAAAGCCCGGAAACCAGCAAGGTCAAGCAATCCTTCCGCTGGGACGGCAAGACCGACGTTGCCCTGGTGTTTGAGAATGATGCCAAGGTAAAAGTGAAACTTATCAAGCTGGATGACAGCGACAATCCCCTCCCCGGCGCTGTGTTCAATATCATCAAGGATGGACAGGTTATCGGTACGGAGGCCACCAAGGCGGACGGCTCCATCACTGTCACCGACGTGACCGAGGGAATGTACGCCTTTGTGGAGGTGAGCGCCCCGGCCCCCTATGCCACACTTACCGAGCCGGTCATCGCCCATGTGGATCAGGCCACCATCAACGGCGGCGGGACTGTCACCGTAACAGCCGCCGACAAAAAGCTGCCCTCCCTTACCATTTTGAAGCGGGACGCACAGACCAAGGAGGTCATTCCCGGCACCGTCTTTGAGATCAAGGGTATTCACTACCACTATCACAATGACGTGACCACCGGGGCGGACGGCAGGGCCGTTCTCTCAAACATCCCCGTGGACAGCTATGAAGTGATTGAGAAATCTGTCCCCGACCCCTATGTGGTGGCAGATGAACCCACGCAGACCATTTACCTCGGCCCCGGAGAGGATCGGGAACTGATTTTTGACAACCTCAAGCAGCCCCTTTTGACCATCGCCAAAATTGACGCTGACACGAACGCCATTATTCCTGGCACGGTGTTCACCGTTAAGGGCATTGACAGCGACTATCAAAACGATGTGACTACCGGCGCGGACGGTACGGTTTCCCTGCGGGTTGTCCCCGGCAGCTACCGCATCACAGAGAAGTCCGTCCCCTCGCCCTACTACCTCCCCAGCAAGAACGCCGACCGGGAGCAGACGGTCAGTCTGAACCCTGGCGACGAGAAAACCGTCATGTTCAAAGACCACAAGGCCCCGGAGCTGACCATCTTCAAGGAGGACAGCGTGGCGGGCGCTCCCATTGAGGGGGCCAAGTTCCATGTGACCTATACCAGCAATGGGGAAGCCGCCGACGCCCCCGGCACCATCGACTTCGGCTATATCTTCACGGACTCCAATGGGCAGATCAAGCTCCATGAGCAGGGGAAAAAGATGTACCCCGGTGAGTACACGGTCACAGAGGTGGCCCCCGCTCCCGGCTTCCAGATGAAGGAGCCGACCACGCAGAAGGTCATCATCCACGGCGGCGAGAGCAAAACTGTCACGTTCCAGAATGAGCCGCTTAACGCGATTATAATTGAGAAATACGACAGCGTGACCCATGAGGCCCTGCCCGGATGTACGTTCCAGCTCCGCTACCTGGGCGGCACCAGCGGCACAGGCGGGACAGTGATCGGGCAGAAAGTCACCGGGAAAAACGGCACCGCCATTTGGACGGGGCTGAAAAGCGGCACCTACGTCCTGGAGGAAGTAGACCCCGCTGACGGGTATTCCATCATCAACGCCTCCGAGACGGTATATCTGGCCGACAGCGGAGAGCAGAGTGTTGTCACCGTCCGTTTTGACAATTCCCCGGACGGAATTTTACTGGTCAGAAAGGTATGTTCCGTCAACCCCAGCATTACCCTCCAGGACGCCGAGTTTAAGATCACCTATGCGGACGGCACCCTGATTGGCGACAGCAACGGCATTTACCGCTCCGATGAGAACGGAGAAATCCGCATCCCCGGCCTGAAACCCGGTAAGAGCGTGGTGGTCACGGAAACCCGCGCCCCCGCCGGTTTTATCATCGACACGCAGAGCCAGACTGTGCAGATCAAAGAGGGCCGCACCATGACCCTTACCTTCAAGAATCAGCCGAAAGGTTCACTTATTGTCCAAAAGCGGGACAGTCTCACCGGCCAGCCCCTCCCCGGCGCGGAGTTTCGCGTGGCGACCGCCGCTGGCTGTGAGGTTGGTCTGGATGGCGTGATCGGCACCAGCACCTTGACGCAGAACGGACTTTTTGTAACGGACAGCAACGGAGAAATCCGCATCACCAACCTTGCGCCGGGGGCCTATGTACTAACTGAAACAAAGGCCCCGGCAGGCTATGTGATGGACAGCCCCAGCACCAACGTGGTCATCGGGGCCAACGGCGACACGCAGACGGTCATTGTCACCAATACCCCCAAGGGCGGGCTGATCGTGGAGAAGTACGACAGCGTGACCAAGCTGCCCCTTGCGGGCGCTCAGTTCAAGATCACCAATGCCAACGGTGAACTGACCCCGGATAACGAGGGTATGACCAGCTCCAACGGCCTTTATACCACCGACCGCAGCGGCCAGATCGTCCTCTCCAAGCTGCTCCCCGGCACCTATGTGGTGGCCGAGGTCAAGGCACCGGACAACTATCAGGCCGACCCCACCCCGCAGACGGTTGTGGTCAACGCCGGGGACACACAGACCCTCCGCTTTTATGACGATCCCCTCTGCACCCTGACGCTTCTCAAGCGGGACGCTGTGACCAGGAAGCCGCTGAAAGGCGCGGAGTTCCTGGTGAAAGACAGCGAGGGCAAGGCCATCGGCCCCAACAATGGCCGGTATATCACCGGGACGGACGGTACTGTGACCGTCTCCGGGCTGGCTCCCAACGCCACCATCGTGGTGTCCGAGAGCAAGGCCCCCACCGGCTATATCAAGGATGAAACGCCGAAAAATATCGTAGTTCGCACCGGCGTCGCCAACAGCCTGATTTTTGACAATGAACCGGCGACCACCCTGATTATCCGCAAATTTATTGAGGGCACCGAGAATGAGCCTTTGAGCGGCGTCTGTTTCAAGGTGGTGGATGGCTCCGGGGCGGCGGTCGGCCCGGACGATGGCTGTTACTACACGGACAAGGCGGGCGAGATCGTGCTGGACGGAATTGAACCCGGCACGACGGTGATCGCCAGAGAGATCAAGACCGTGGAGGGCTATGTGCTGGACGGCACCCCGCAGGATATTCTTATCAAGGCCGGGGAAGTTCAGCAGTTGACGTTTTGGAACAAGCGGGCGGGAACGCTGGTGATTCAGAAAAAGGACAGCGTATCCGGGAATCTGATTGCCGGGGCGCAGTTCCAGCTCACCTACGCCAATGGCGGCTTTGTGGACAATTCCAACGGTCATTTGTCCAGCAACGGGCTTTACACGACGGATGATAAAGGAGAAATCCGTATCTCCGGCGTGACGGGCACGATTGTCGCCAAGGAGGTCAAGGCGGCTCCCGGCTATGTGATCGACCAATCCACGCAGACGCAGACCGTTACCGTCAACCCGGAGGACACGCAAACCCTAACGTTCCTGAATGAACCCCTGTGCAGTCTGACCCTGACCAAGCTGGACTCCGTGACCGGCAAGCCCGTCCCCAATACCGAGTTTACCGTGAAGGATGGGAACGGGAATGTGCTGGGCCGCTACACCACCGGCAAAGACGGCACCGTGACGGTCACAGGACTTGTACCGGGCAGCACCGTTGTGGTCAACGAGAGCAAAGTCCCCAACGGCTATGTGCTGGATACAACGCCCAAGACCATCATCGTGAAGAACGGGGCCAACAGCCTGACCAGCGGCAATAACGGCGGCAGTACCAACACGCCCAACACCGGGAACAATGGCGGCGGCAACGACCTGACCTTTGAAAATGACCCCAAGACCAAGTTGGTGATTGAGAAGTATGTCACCGGCACCACGAACCCGCTGAAAGGGGTAACTTTCCTGGTGACGGAATCCAACGGTCAGGTGGTAGGCAGCTCCAACGGCGAGTTCATCACCGACGAGAATGGCCGCATCGTGATCGAGGGCCTGGAACCCGGCGTGACCGTCACTGTCAGGGAGATCAAGACGCTGGAGGGCTTTGTCCTCGACACAACACCCAAGTCCATCAAGATCAAGGTGGGTGAGGCGCAGACCCTCCGTTTTTACAACGCCAAGCAGGGAACCATCGTGGTGAAGAAGCTGGACAAGCAGACCGGGGAACCGCTGGCCGGGGTGGAGTTCCAGATCACCTACTCGGACGGCTCCTACCTGGACGATGACTACGGCCACCTGTCCAGCAAGGGTCTGTATAAGACCGACGCCAACGGCGAAATCCGCATTTCCGGCGTGGTGGGTACGCTGGTCATCACGGAAACCAAGCCCCTGCTCGGTTATGTGATGGACGAGGGCACCAAGACGCAGACCGTCAAGGTGAACCCCACCGACACGCAGACCATCACCGTGTATAACACCAAAATCGGGGGCCTCACCATCATCAAAAAGGACGAGGAAACCGGGGAGCGCATTAAGGGAGTTCAGTTTGAAATCCGCAAGCTCAACGGGGAGATTGTGGGCACCTACACCACCGACAAAAACGGCGTTATCAATCTGCCCGAAGCGGAAAAGGGCTGGTATCAGGTGGTGGAGCTGAAAGCGGCCAAGGGCTACAAGTTGGATGACACGCCCCATCAGATCGAGGTCAAGGACGGCGGCACCGCCACACTGGAGATCACAAACCGGCAGAGCGGCAGCGCCCTCATTCACAAGATCGACAGCGTGACCGGCAAGGGCATCTTTGGCGTGAAATTCCTGCTGTCCGACACCAAGGGCAACCCCGTGGGCACCTATGAGAGTGACAACGAAGGCTATGTGTATATCGACCGGGAGCTGGCCGATGGCCGGTACACCGTCCGAGAGATTGAGTGCGCGGACGGCTATATTCTGGACACCCAGCCCAAGACCATCTATGTGGAGTACGGCGGCTGCACCACCATCACCTGGAAGAACACCGCCATCACCGGGCAGATCCAGATCACCAAGACCAGCGCCGACTACAACAGCATGAACGGCTGGCCCGCTGGCACCCCCATCCCCGGCACCGTGTTTGAGGTCTACCACTACCGCACCGGGAACCTTGTTGACACCATCCGCACCGACAAGAACGGCGTGGCCGTGTCCAAGCCCCTGCCCCTGGGCCGCTACAAGGTGGTGGAATCCCAAGCCGCTGACTTCTACGGGCTGGACAAGACCCCCATTGACGTGGAGATCGAACACGCTGGGCAGATCGTGAAGGCCGCTATGACCAACAAGAGCCTTTCCACCAATGTGGCGATCCAGAAAACTGGCTATGCGGAGGTCATGCCCGGTCAGAATATCCGCTACACCTTCTCCAACATCGCCAACAATTCCACCACCGCGCTTACCTCTTTTTATTGGAGAGATACGCTGCCCGTGGAGGCGGTACGGCTGGCGAAGATCACCACCGGCACCTACAATGCCCCCGGAAACTACAAAATCGTTTACAAAACCAACCTCACCGGCGGCGAATACCGTGTCCTGGCGGACAGCCTGAACACCCAGCAGAACTATGTGCTGGAAGCGTCCCCGGTGGCCCTGCGGCTGGCGTCCAACGAGTATGTGACGGAGGTCATGTTCGTGTTTGGCACCGTGCCCGCTAATTTCCGGCAGGTGGAAGCCCCCAAAATCGACTGCACCGTTGTGTCCTGGGCCAAGGGCGGCAGTCAGTTCGTCAATCAGGCGGACGTGGGCGGCGTCTACAACGGACAGTGGATCATGGCGACCACCCGCTGGGTAACGAAGGTCTACGCCCCCTCCAAGCCCCTGCCCCGGACGGGGTATTGAGCATTTCCCCCGTGGCCCGCTCTGCGGGCCACTTACATAGGGCCGTTCGCACATTTGAAACCGCTTCTTTTTTCTTGTACTATGTAGGTGAAAGGAGCTGTTTCAAATGTTCAAACGTGAAAAGAAAGTCTGCCTTGAACTGACTGACGAGGAATACCGGCTTGTCCGCAAATGCCTGATGGACTGGCGGAACAAGCTGACCAAGCAGGGCAAATGCGCCGATCCGGTGAATGAGCTTCTGGCAAAGCTGATGGCCTGATAAAACTAAGTTTCTCCTGATATACCGTACATACACCGCTCTCTGTCCCCCAGGACATAGGGCGGTGTAAATTTTTGGACAAGGAGGAACCGGCATGGAACAGATACCTTTTGCGTATGGCGGGCTGCACTTTATCCCGGAGCAGCGGTTTGAACCGCAGGGCCAGTACCACAGCCGAATACCGCTGTCCCGCATGGGGCAGACAGCGGCAGAGCTATTTCCCGGCGAGTTTGCCTACTCCCACAAGGAGTTTTACGCGGCAACCACAGTGAAAGACTGCGACATCTTCCGCTGTGTGGAAAGCGGGCGGCTGTACGTCCCCTGTGAGGACGGCTTGCGGCTCTATGAGGAACCGCCCAACCGGGAGAGGGGGCGGGAGCATGGGCGGTAATGCGGAGAAGGGCAGCTATCACGCAGTCTCCCTTTCAGGGGGTAAGGACTCGACAGCTATGCTCCTGCTGATGATTGAGCGGGATATGCCCATTGATGTGGTACTGACCGCCGACACGGGCATGGAGTTCCCGGAGATGTATGAGCATTTGCAGAAATTGGACGATTTACTTTACCGGGAGCGCGGCATCCATCTCACCACCCTGCGGCATCCCAAGGGCTTTGAATGGCTCATGTTTGAGGAACCGAAGGTGAAGCAGTCCAGCATTGAGAACCGCCAGCGGCTGGGCGTCCCTCTCTATGGCAACGGCTGGCCCGGTGCCCGTGTGCGGTGGTGTACGGGCCAGCTAAAAACGCACCTGATCCACAAAGAGGTGAACCGGCTGAAAAAGGAGCGGAACGCCCTGCATTATGTGGGGATTGCCGCTGATGAGCCGAAACGCATCAAGGACGACCAATATCCCCTGGTGGATTGGGGCATTACCGAAGCCCAGGCGTTGCAGATCAGCTATGACCGGGGCTTTGATTGGGGCGGGTTGTATCGGATATACAACCGCTGTTCCTGCTGGTGCTGCCCCCTCCAGAGGATTGGGGAGCTGCGAAAGCTGCGAAAGCACCACCCGGAATTGTGGGCACGGCTCCGGGAAATGGACAAGCGGGCCATCACACAGTTTGGGCACAACCCGCTGGGGCAGTTTATGAAAAATTGGACAGTGGAACAGTTAGAGCGGAGATTTGCCAACGAGGACAGGCAAATCTCTGTTTCTTTTAGAGAGGAGCGGTGACAAATGGCTGATAAAGAAAAGGACATGGATAAGGAACTGTCCGAGATGCTGCGGGGCGTTCCGCCCCAAAATATCCTGATTTCCTTTGATGATAAGCCCGCCAAATCGCTGGCGGATTACGCAAAGGAGCATCAGGCGAAACAGAAAAAGCGCAAGCCTAAAAACGACAGGGAGAGGTGACGCAGATGCCGGACGAGAAGCGAATGATCGACAAATTTGAAGTCATCCATGCACTCCAGATTGGGGCGCGTGAGGTGGTGGTAGGCGTCAGCCCGGAGCAGGAGTTCATGTGCTGTTTCTGCACACGGGACAGTATGCGTGAGTATTACACCGAAGCGATGGGCAGCGATGATTATCTGGAGGTTATGGAACTCTACGCGGACAGGCTGAAAGATCAGGTTGCGGCGATGCAGGCCCAGCGCCAGACCCTTCACATTCCTCTGGATATGTTGGGCGGCGAACACTGTTTCCCGCTGCTTGACAGCGATGACATTACTGACAAGGTGGTGGCGGTCAAGCCGGGTGCCCTCCGCTATGAGTACCAACGGGCGGACTGTCAACTTATTCTTGTGACGAATGGTAGCGGGGCGCGGGGATATTCACGGGGAACATCGGTCTATGGCGTCAATGTGTTCACAGGCCGCAGGGATGGCCGGTGGGAGCGCCGGGATATTTTGGGCGAGGTCAAGCCGGAGTGCCTGCCGCAGTGGGCAAAAGACCGCCTGCCGGTTATCCAGCGTGAACAGGCGTTGGAAAAGGGGCGTGATCGGTAGTGAACTGTGAACCGTCATTCTCCCCCTGGGGCGTTGTTCAGACCTGCAAGACCATTTGCCCCGGCGTTTTTGAAGTGACCACGCCCAGCCACGGCGGTATCATGGTAAAGAAACAGGCTGCGTCCCAAATCTTTTCTGAATCTGCTCAGAAAGTTGGCTTTTGGGAGCGCGGCTGTCTTTGCTTTGAGGAAGATTGTGACGCCTGTGTTGCCCTGCGTGAGCTGATGGACAGGGGACTTCATACCGCGCCAGTGAATCAATACTTTGGCCCCGGCGAGTATGCTGCGTGTATTGACAGCAGCGTACAGCATTTTCACCCGGACTATTGGAAAGCGCGTGAGGATGGACTGACGCAAATGCCCAAACAAATCAAGATGAAGGAGTTTGAACGATAATGGAACTGACCATGAGAACCGCCACCCCCGCGGAACGGCTCTACACCTGCGGCCAGAGTACGCAGATTGAAGGCCAGACCGGGTGCGTTGGCCACCTGCGGGCCGACATGGGCGAGGATGGAAAGGGCTTTTTCAAGACCTGGGTAGACCACCGGCAAAGCCTTGGCACCGAGGAATTTCACGCCGAGTTTGAGAGCGTCCTGAACGCCCTGGTGGGCGATGAGCAGTACGGCGGCTTTCTCAAAAGCCGGGACGCCATGCGGGACTTCTGCCAGAAACACCCGGAGAGCGGCTTCAACGACGGCTTTTTGTTCGCTTTCCGGGCGGACACGGCGCAGTATTCCTACCTGCTCCGGCTGAACCCCTACAAGCAGGATGAAAACCTGTTTATCTATTGCTACCGCCGGGACTGGCTTGACCGCCACATGAAACAGGCTGAAAAGGGCATCCGTTTCATCACCCCGAATTATAAGGAGAAATTCAGAATTGAGGACGGCGACATGATACGGATCAGACGGTATGACGGTACTTCTATTGACCGGGTGTGCCGCTATATCGACGAGTGCCATCTGGAGGTGGGCGGCGGCTGGGATAACCTCTATCACATCTGTCAGTTTGCTGAAATGATGGAGCGCAATGGCAATTTTGTTATCCCGCTCAGAAGTTCTCTCCCAAAGGTCTGCTATGGCAAGGTGCCCGAAAAGCGGGCCATCGTGATGTTTGAGCGGGGCTTTGACGGCTACCGCTCCGCGTCCTATATAACGAAAGGCCGCACCAGCCAAAAGCTGGTTGACGAGTTGAACGACGGGATGGGCGTGACAAAGGCACAGGCGATGGCGATGCAGGCGGGCGCTACGCTGGGCTGGGACACCCCCGCCGCCAACCCCAAGAACTACGATGAACAGGGCCAGCCCATCAAGTCCCGGCACCGGGACAGGGGCGACGCCCGGTAAAGGAGCATGATATTTATGGATATGACCATGCGGCCCGCCGCTCCCGCAGAACAGCTTTATGCTTCTGACCAGAGTGCGCGGATTGCAACGCTGTGCAGAAGCCCCGGCTATTTGTTCGGGGAACTGGACAAAAATATTTCTGTTTTCTTCCGTAATTGGATGCGGAATGACCCCGCCGAGGACACGCCGGAGTTTAAGGCCGAGTTCAAGGCTGTCCTTGATATGCTCCGCTCCGACCCGCAGTATGGCTTTGTGCTGAAAAACCTCCCCCTGATGAACGTCTATTGCCTTAACAACGCGGAAGGGATGTGCAACCAGGGCCGGGATTTTGTGTTTCGGGCCGACACGCAGGACTATTCCTACCTGATCCGCTGTATTCCCTATGGGGAGGACAATCACGTTTATATCCACCCCTACCGCCGGGAGCGGTTGGACAGCCACATGAAACAGGCTGAAAAGGGCGTCCGTTTTGTTGCATTGGACGGCAAGGAGAAGTTCAGAGTTCCAGACGGCGATATGATACGGATCATTACAGGCAAGGGCGGTCACCTTGATCGTTTGGCCCGATACGTCGATGACAATCACGTTGAAATCAACGGCAGCTTTTATCACATCCGCGAGTTTGCGGAATGGATGGAGCAGATAAACGGCAAGGTGATTCCACTGCGTTCCTCTTTGCCGGAGAAGTGTTTCAGTATCACACCCGCCACAGACAAAATCGTCATCATAGTGAAAGGAGAAACAGTCCAACATCCTGTTTATATTCCTATTGAGGGAAGAACTGCCCGTGAGAGTGTCACTGCTGAAAATCAAATTATTGGAGTAACAAGGGCGCAGGAAGCCGCTATGTTGGCTGGCTCCCTGTTCGGCTGGGACACCCCCGCCGCTGACCCGAAAAACTACGATGAACAGGGCCAGCCCATCAAGCCCAAACGCCATGACAGGGGTGATGCCCGATGACGGAGGAAAAGCACCTGATTTGGAGCGATTACCTGGACTACGAGGACTGGCGGGCCGACCTGGAAGCCGAGTACCCGGAGCTGACCGAGTATGAGCGCATGGCCCTGATGCACGAGATCAACGGCGGGTATCTGGACGATGAGCGGGCGAACCTGAACATCCAGCTTGACCAGCCCATCCTTGTGATTGCCGACCTGGGCCTTTGGACGGGGCGGCACATGGGCTACAAGGAGATCGAAAGCGGCAACATCCGGGACTGCCTGTTCAGCGACCGGGACATTGACTACGCCACATGGTACGTTGACAAGCTGGGCGACCTGCGCTGCGACGCCATCCACCATGACGGCACCAATCACCTGCTCTACCGCACCTATAAGCCCGGTGTGCGGGAATCGCAAATTGACCTGCTGAAAGAAAAATTGTATTACGGCACAGCTACCCGCGCCGATGTGACCCGTATCACCCGCAGGCTGGGGGACGAGATCGGCAAAGTCTACGGCTGGGACTTCCCCCAGCGCGGACGGCAGGCTGTGTCCGTGGAAAGGTAGGAGCATGATGGCACAATTACCGAATGTCAAATTGAAGATACACCCCTCCACGTTCGACCTGATGATGGCCGTTCTGGAGGACAACGCGGCCAGCGCCGCCGATGAGCGCGACCGTATGAACGCCAGGGACTTGATGGAGAAGCGGATGCGTTTCTCCCGGCTCTATCCCGGCAAGGACGGTCAGGAGTACGCCAGCGTCCAGATGTACGAGAGCGAAGCCGCCGAAATGATCTGGCAACTTTTGATTGCCTGTGGCGGGACGCACCAGCCGAAAAAGGAATACAGCAAAGAACTGAAACGCGGCGGTGGGCACGATGGTGGATAAGGCCCTGTGTGAACACCTGAAAAAGTACCACCAAGGACAGGAGAGCGCGGCTTCCAGCAAAGAGCTGGAGGCCGCGTTCCACGTCAAGGGGACGGAACTGCGGCGGGCCGTCAACCGCCTGCGCTGTAACGGCCACCCCATTTGCAGCGACGCCACCGGCTACTTCTACGCGGCGCGGCAGTCCGAGGTCAGGGCCACCGTCGCCCAGCTCACCGGGCGCATTTCCAAGATCGCCGCCGCCACAAAAGGGTTGCTCAAATCTTACGAAGAAAAGGAGGGATAGAGCGTGGCGAAAAAACCTGAACCCATTGTCCAGCTTGCGGTACAGACCGCCCGCCAGATCACCGCCAACAGCGGGAACTATATGGCGTTCCTGAACACCGCCGCCCACAACTTCAAGTACAGCTTTCGTGACCAGCTTTTGATTTATGCCCAAAAGCCGGACGCCACCGCCTGCGCCCAAACCGATTTCTGGAACAGCCGTGGCCGGTGGGTAAACCGGGGCACTACGGGGATCGCCCTGCTGGTAGACACCGACCGGGGCTATAAGCTGCGGCACGTCTTTGATATGTCCGACACCAACAGCCGTGCGGGGCGCACCGTCCCCGTCTGGCAGATGAAGCCGGAGTACGAGGGCGCGGTCATAGAGGGGCTGGAGAACAGCTACGGTGAGCTGACCGGCAAGCCTGACCTTGCCGGGTGTCTGCTGGAAACGGCGAAGGTCGTCGTGGAGGACAACTTTGGCGACTACTACGCCGATCTTCTCTCCGTCCGGGAGGGCAGTTTTCTGGAGGAACTGGACGAGGACAGCGTAAAGGTATGGTTTAAGGGCCTGCTGGAGAACAGCGTGGGCTTTATGCTGCTGGCCCGGTGCAGCATTGACCCCCATGAGTATTTCGACAGCGAGGACTTTGCCCACGTCTTTGACTTTAACACCCTGAAAACCCTTGCCATCCTGGGCACGACCACCAGCGATATTGCCGAAATGCCCCTGCGGGAGATCGCCACCACTGTCCTTGAACTGTACCGGGAGGAAAAAAAGCAAAATCGCACATTTGCCAGTCGGTCTGAAAGCCGGTATAATGGCGGCAGAACAGAAATTGAAAGGAGCGTTGAACATGGAGCTGACTTACAGAACCGAGGGCGATTACCGTCTGCCCAACCTGGACGTGCCGGAAGCCCCGAAGGTCGGAAAATATGGGATGCTGCGGCGCAGTTACCTGGCGAATCACAAGCACGGGATTTACACCGGGATGCTGCTGACCGGGGAACTGAACAGCCATCTGGAGGAGATCGACCGGCAGGCCACCGAGATGGTGGAGAAGCTGGTCGAGAAGATGGCGGCGGAGCAGGGCGTGACGGAGAGCCTGAAAGCGTCCGACCAGATGAAGTGGGTGGGCCTGATGAACAACTTCAAGGCGTCGGCGGAGGAAGTGGTGATGAAGGAGCTGGTGTACGCCTAAGCGACCCGCTCCCCACCGAGGAAGAACAGCCGCCGTCCTCCATCGACTGGACGGCGGCTGGCCCCACAGGGCTGCAAATCAACCACTACGACTTTAACGCCCGCTCTGATATTCCCTACTACCATGAGGACAGCGAAAAGCAGGAGTTGTTACGCACCAGCGACGCGCTGAAAGACCACAGGACGGAAATCGCCGCCTTTTTTGCCGGCCACATGGACGACAGGGAACGCGGCGATTTTATCAAGTCCTTTTTCAACAACACCTATGTCGAGAAAATCCTCAGTAACGGGCAGCGGGCCGGTTATCGCGCGTGGGATGATGTGCTGACCTTGTGGCGCGGCGCATACCTCTCCCGCGAGAAAGAGGTGTTTCTGCGCTGGCCCTCCGTAGCTGATACCGTCTATGGAATGATCTTGCTTGACCGATGGCTTGACCCGGATGAGCGCCCCCTCCCCAGCGAAGCGGAGCAAATCTCTTTTATTGAACAGGCCGAAGCTGAAAAGGCTTCGGCTTTTACCTTGTCCCAGGAGGCCATAGACTATATCCTCTGCGGCGGCAGTGGGGTGTCCCAGGGCAAGCACCGCATTTATGAGCAATTCCAGAAACAGGAGGGTAAGCAGGAAAACATCAAATTCCTGCGGGATGAATACGGCGTTGGCGGTCACTCTGACGCCATCCCCGGCAGCGGCTATTGGGAAGATCACGATACCAAAGGCATTACCATCTCCCGCGACTACGGCGACCCGGAGGGAAAATTTGTTTTATCCTGGGCCAGAGTGGAAAAGCGCATTGGGGAACTGATCGCCGCAGACCGCTATCTGAACCGGGCTGAAATAGAGTATTACCCAAAATATCAGGCGCAGGTGCGGGAGCGGCAGGCACGGTGGAAAATTGTAAATGAGTTTCGCTCCATCGTTGACGATTATGTGGACTTCAAGACACAGCTTGGTGAAAAAGACCAATGTTCGGAAGTCTTGCTGGCGAAACGGTGTGCGGACAGCTTTGGTGTGGGTGATAAGAAATGCTATGTCCTGACGGTGGATGGCAGCTTTGTCCTGCCTATCATGCGGGCGGCTATGCAGACCATCATCCAGGAGAACACCCACCTGACAGAGCGGTGTGAAGCCATGCTTGCGGAACTGAACGGCCCGCTGGCCGCGCCACTGGAACCGATGGACGAGGAACTGAACCCGCCGAAAAAGGAGTACCGCTTTGCCCTGGGCGACACAGTGCATCTCGGCGCACAGGAGTATGAACTGCTGGCCTTTGACGGGCAGACCGTCCGGCTCTTTGATCCGGCGTTTCCCATCATCAATAAGGAGCTGCCCCGCGATGAATTTGACCGGCTGCTGGCGGAGAACCCGCTGAATGACCGTCTGCTTCAGGTGGTAGAGGAAGAACCGGCCATTGTTGAACCCGCAAAGCCGGACACGCCCGGTTATGACCTGGGCTATGGGCACCTGGGCAACGGCCTGACCGTCTGGAACCGTTTGGAAGAAGAACACGGCGACTACAAGACCATCGCCCATATTGACCCCGACCGAACCGTAAAATTCTATGTGGATGATCTGCCGGAGGACGTGCGGGCACAAATCGAAGAAGTTGCCGCTACTTCCACCATGACGATCTCCGCCACCCAGGATGCCCCCGTGTTCTCTACCCCGCCGCTGGCGCGTGAGCCTGACGCAATTTCCCCCGACACCAACGAACCGGCCTACCCTCCCCGCGACGTTCCCTATATTTTCTGTGAGTGGAGCGAAAGCAGTGTTTTTCAGGATAAGACGGCCTACTCCCTCCATGAGTTTGACCGGCTGATGAAACAGGCGGACGATGAACACACATCCAAGAAAAAAGCCGCTATGACCAAGTATGGGACGTGGCAGAAATGGTATGACGCCAACGACCCGGAATTTCAAGCCTATTTAGGCTATGATAAGGTCAAATTCACCGTTGTCATGCCGGATGGCAGGATATTTACCGAGCGCCAGGATATTGGGGACGGCGATGGCGGTTTGCTGGATTTCCTTGCTCAATATGATAAATACCGCGAGATTGTCCCCGTTTTACAGGAAACCGCCCGCAAAGAGAAATCGGCAGCGCAGAGCAATCCCGCCCCACAGCCAGAACCTGGGCCTGCCAGCGGCAGATTTTGGGACGGCTACAACGCTATCAAGGAACGCAACCCGGACAGCATGGTGCTATATCAGGTGGGGGACTTCTTTGAATTGTACGGAGGTGAGGGCAGGGACGCGACCAAGGCGGCAACCGCTCTTGATCTTACCTTGACCATGCGCAGCATCCCCGATGTAGGCCGTGTGCCCATGTGCGGTTTTCCTGTCCAGGCGTTGGACAGCCATGCGGCCCGTCTGACCGGCGCGGGCTTTGATGTGATTGTGGCAAGGCTGGAGGGGAACCAGCATAAAACACAGCATATCCCGGCCCCGGCCATGGCAAAGGCCAAACGGTTTATCACCGAGTTTTGCGAGTATGAATATGGTGAGGGGGCGGATTTCTCCGATCTGCACAATGTCGCCATAGGCCACAGCTCCACCAGCAACGGCGAACATTTCATTGATGTAAGCGCAGACCTGATCGACAGCCGCCTGATTTACCGGGTAGACAGTGAAGTGGTAGTGTCGCTCCAATGCCACGATTTGGAAGATTTGAGCGTCCATCTTGCCAACCTGAACTTTGACGAGATGATTGCTTATGCCGAAGAACAATATGACAAGCAGCGGGAGCAAAGCGGTCAGCCCAGGCAGGAGCAGGAAACCGATGACTTTTCCGACATTGACCCTGCCGCTGTCCGGGCTGCTCTTGCGGAGAGTGGTATTGTAAACGGCCATGTGGTTGACCCGGCCAAGCTGGACGCAGACCCCTTTATTCAGCAGGTCATGGCCGATGTGAAAAAGATTGCCGCAGATGAACTCCCATTTCAAGAACGCTTTTCTGTCATTGAAACGGAGAATGGCTACTCAATATGGGATGATGTCAGGAGTGAGATTTATGTAGATAGTGAGGGTGTCCGAGAAGAATTTATCAGCGAATGGCAGGCCGAGGACTATCTGAAGGAGATCAGACAGGAGTTAGCGGATCAGGACGCGACCGAATGGCTGATGATGGAACGGGCCAAAATACCGCGATTTACGGTGGAATTAACTTCTGACGCATTTGCCGACCCATTCATTATCCGGGATAATCATTCTCCTTTTACTGACCTTGAACGATATTACAGCGAAGGCGATTTCTATCTGACATTTGAGGACGAGGAAGAAGCCCAACAATACGCCGACAAACTCAATCAACAGGCCGAAAAGAGAGAAAACCCAGGCGTTGAACAGATTGCCAGCTATCAGGCCGATGATGAGCGCATTATCATTTTCAGATACCCCAACGGCAAGTTTTACAACCATTATGGATATGACGAACAGCGTGGCATTAGCTCGGCAACGGCTGGCGGTTTTGGCACCTTTGAAGAAGCGGAAAAAACGGTGTATTCCCACCGGCCCACGGCGGAAAAGGTTTTGGAACCGGCTGAAAAAACGGCAGAATCCGAAAAGGGCGCGGAAAGTTTAGCAAAAGGGCACGGCCAGAGTGAGGAAGCCCCGGCACCGACCCCGCCCGCACCCCAACGTAAGGCCAAGGTGTCCCCCTTTGTTCTCCATCCCGAAATCCCCAACGCAGACAGGCATGAATACCGCATCACCGATGACGCCATTGGTGTGGGATCGCCGGGAACCCGGTTTAATAATAACATCCGGGCTATCCGCCTTCTGAAAAAGCTGGAGCGTGAGGATCGGTTTGCCACCCCGGAGGAACAGGAGGTATTGGCGCAGTATGTGGGCTGGGGCGGACTGGCCGACTGCTTTGACGAGCGCCACAGCAAGTACGCCGAGCTGAAAGCCCTGCTCACCGAGGACGAGTATGAATCTGCCGCAGAATCCACGCTCACCGCCTTTTACACCCCGCCCGTGGTCATTCGCTCCATTTATCAGGCATTGGAGAACATGGGCTTCAAGACCGGCAATCTGCTGGAGCCGTCCTGCGGCATTGGCAACTTCATCGGTATGCGCCCGGAAACACTGGCCGACTCCAGAATATACGGCATTGAGTTAGACAGCATCAGTGGACGTATTGCCAGACAACTTTATCAGAAGTCCTCCATCGCTGTTCAGGGGTTTGAAAAAACAGATCTCCCGGACAGCTTTTTTGACGCCGCCATCGGTAACGTGCCCTTTGGCGATTTCAAGCTGCGGGACAAACGCTATGACAAGCTGAATTTCCTTGTCCATGATTATTTCTTTGCAAAGGTGATCGACAAAGTCCGTCCAGGGGGAATCGTGGCCTTTATCACCTCTAACGGCATCAGCGGCGGCACGTTCGATAAAAAGGATAACCGGGTGCGGAAGTACCTGGCCCAACGATGTGACCTGATCGGCGCGATCCGTCTGCCCAACACAGCCTTTGCAGACAGCGCGGGGACAGATATTACAACGGACATTCTGTTTCTCCAAAAGCTGGACAAGCAGCGCGTGGTTGACCCGGATCAGATTGAGTGGATTGATGTAGACATTATCCATGAAAACGACCATGTAAACGCAAAGGGTGAAAGCCGCCACAGAATCGTTACGCTTAATCGCTACTACCAGACGCACCCGGAAATGGTGCTGGGGAAGCAGGAGATCATCTCCGGGCCGTTTGGCCCCCAGCTCGTTTGTCAGCCTGACCCGGACACCGACCTTGAAACTCTCCTGGCAAACGCTATCCAGCACCTTCACGCTGAAATCACAGAGTATGTGATGGATGACCCGGAAGCGGAGGGGGAGGACAAGTCCATCCCTGCCGACCCGGAGGTACGAAATTTCAGTTACACCATCGTAGACGGCCAAGTGTACTACCGGGAGAACAGCCGCATGAACCCGGTGGAGGTGTCGGTCACAGCAGCAAACCGCATCAAGGGGCTGATCGGCATCCGGGACTGTGTGCGAACGCTGATCGAATACCAGACCGAGGACTGGCCCGATGAGGACATCCGGGCGGAGCAGAAAAAACTAAACGATCTCTACGATAATTTTGTAGAGAAGTATGGCCGCATCAATTCCCGCGCCAATAATTCCGCTTTCAGCATAGACAGCGCCTACTTTCTGTTGTCCTCTCTGGAGGTGCTGGACGATGAGCGCAACTTTGTCCGTAAAGCGGATATGTTCACCAAGCGCACCATCAAGCAGAAGGTTGTCATTACCAGCGTGGGCACCGCTTCCGAGGCCCTGGCCGTGTCACTGGCTGAAAAAGCAAAAGTGGATATGGCCTATATGGAGGAATTGACAGGAAAGCCCGAACCCGAAATTTACGATGACTTAAAGGGCGTTATCTTTATCAACCCCATGTACGGCTATGGGAGCAACACCGCCGAAAAGTATCTGACCGCCGATGAATACCTCTCCGGCAACGTGCGGGAAAAGCTGGAGTGGGCAAGGCGCAGCGCCCAACTGTACCCGGAGGACTACGCCCCCAATGTAGAAGCCCTGGAACGGGTGCAGCCGGTAGACCTGACCGCCAGCGAGATTTCCGTGCGGCTGGGCGCGGACTGGCTCCCCATCGAAGTGATCCAGCAATTCATGTTTGAACTGCTGGATACGCCCAACTATGCACAGCAGAATATCAAAGTCCACCACTCCAAGCATACCAGGGCGTGGAACATTGAGGGCAAATCCTACGACAAGGCCAATGTTAAGGCGTCCAACACCTACGGCACCGGGCGGATCAATGCCTACAAAATTATCGAGGAAACATTGAACCAGCGGGATGTCCGCATTTTTGATTATGTTGTTGATGCAGACGGCAAAAGAACGCCAGTCCTGAACAAGAAAGAAACCGCCATCGCCCAAGGCAAGCAGGAACTTATCAAGCAGGCGTTCCAGGACTGGATATGGAAAGACCCCCAACGCCGGGAACAGTTGTGCCAGCTCTACAATGTGAAGTTCAACAGTACCCGCCCCCGCGAATACGATGGGAGCCACCTGAACTTTGTGGGCATCAACCCGGAGATCACCCTGCGGAAGCACCAGGTAGACGCCATCGCCCACATCCTCTATGGTGGGAACACCCTGCTGGCCCATGTGGTGGGCGCGGGCAAGACCTTTGAAATGGTAGCGGCGGCGCAGGAGAGCAAGCGGCTGGGCCTGTGTCAAAAGAGCCTGTTCGTGGTGCCCAACCACCTGACGGAGCAGTGGGCGGCGGAGTATTTGCAGCTCTATCCCTCCGCCAATATCCTGGTGGCGACCAAGAAGGACTTTGAAACAAAAAATCGCAAACGGTTTTGTGGCCGAATTGCCACCGGGGACTATGACGCTATCATCATCGGGCACTCGCAGTTTGAGAAGATACCCATGAGCGTGGAGCGCCAGATCGCCATACTGCGCCAGCAGAGAAAAGAAATCCTGGACGGCATCCGGGAGTTAAAAGAAAGCCACGGGGACAACTTCTCCCGCAAACAGATGGAGCGCACGAAGAAATCCATTGAAGCTAAGCTGGAAAAACTGAACGACCAAAGCCGCAAGGATGATGTGGTCACATTTGAGGAATTGGGTATTGACCGCATTTTCATTGACGAAGCGCATTATTACAAAAACCTCGCCGCATTTTCTAAAATGCGGAACGTGGGCGGTATCAGCCAGACCGAAGCGCAGAAGTCCAGCGACCTCTATATGAAGTGCCGCTATCTGGACGAACTGACCGGGGGCCGGGGCGTCATCTTTGCCACAGGCACCCCTATCTCGAATACAATGGTAGAGATGTATACCATGCAGAAGTATTTGCAGTATAGTTTATTGCAGGAAAAGGAGCTGCTTCATTTTGACGCATGGGCGTCCACCTTTGGGGAAACCGTTACCGCCATAGAGCTGGCCCCGGAGGGCACCGGCTACCGGGCCAAGACCCGGTTCTCCCGCTTCTACAACCTCCCGGAGCTTATGTCCATGTTCAAGGAGGTGGCGGACATTCAGACGGCGGATATGCTGAACCTCCCCGTCCCCAGGGCCAACTATCACAACATTGTCCTGAAACCCTCTGAACAGCAAAAGGAGATGGTGGCGGCGCTGGGAGTGCGGGCAGAGCGTGTCCGTAACAGGATGGTGGACAGCAGCGAGGACAATATGCTGCTCATTACCAATGATGGGCGCAAGCTGGCTCTTGACCAACGGCTCCTAAACCCTATGCTGCCAGACAGTGACACGGGCAAAGTAAGTGCCTGCGCTGAAAACGTCTATGAGATATGGCAACACACCGCCGAACAACGCTCCACCCAAATGGTCTTTTGCGACCTGTCTACGCCTAAGGGGAACGGTGATTTCAATGTATATGACGATCTCCGGGACAAGCTGATTGCCAGGGGCATACCGGCTGAAGAAATAGCCTACGTTCATTCTGCCAACAGTGAAGCACAGAAAAAGGAGCTGTTTGGCAAGGTGCGCTCTGGGCAGATACGGGTGCTGATCGGCTCCACGCAGAAGATGGGGGCGGGCACCAACGTCCAGCGGAAACTTGCGGCCTTGCACCACCTTGATTGCCCGTGGCGACCCTCTGACCTTCAGCAGCGTGAGGGCCGCATCATCCGGCAGGGCAACGAAAATCCAGAGGTGGATATTTACACCTACGTCACCGAGAACACCTTTGACAGCTACCTCTATCAGTTGGTGGAGGGCAAGCAGAAGTTTATCGGCCAAATTATGACCAGCAAAAGCCCCGTGCGCTCGGCGGAGGACATTGACGAAACCGCGCTTTCCTACGCCGAGATCAAGGCCCTCTGCACCGGCAATCCCCATATCAAAGAGAAGATGGACTTGGATATTGACGTACAGCGGTTAAAACTGCTGAAAGCCAATCATTTGAGCCAGCGGTACGCCCTGGAGGATCAGATCATCAAGGTTTTCCCGCAAAAGATAGCGGCCCTTGAACAGCGCATTGAGGGCTTTGCCGCTGATATGAACCGGCTGAAAGAGAACACCCATCCCAATGAGGACGGCTTCTCCCCCATGGAGGTGGAGGGTGTTGTCTACACCGATAAAAAAGCAGCGGGCAGCGCCATCCTTGCCGCCTGTCATGCCATGACCAGCCCCGATCCTGTTCCTTTGGGACAGTACCGGGGCTTTGCTATGGAGTTATCCTTTGAGAGCTTCAGCAAGGAGTTCCGAATCACCCTGAAAGGGACGCTCCACCATACCACCGGCCTGGGCACCGATATTTTTGGCAACATCCTGCGGCTGGACAATCTGCTGGGCGGCATGGAGGAACGGCTGATTTCCTGCCGGGAACAGCTTGAAAACACCAACGTACAACTGGCAAACGCCAAGCAGGAGGTGGAAAAGCCGTTCCCCCAGGAGGACGAGCTGAAAGCAAAATCCGCCCGTCTGGATGAACTCAATATTCTGCTGAATATGGACAAGCCGGAGAATGAGATCGTGGACGGGGAACTGAATGAGGGCGACGGCCCCGCACGGGAATCCTCCGACCGGGAGCGGTAAAATCAATCGCACATTTGCCGTGCCAATGGTCATGCGGTATAATGGCCGCAGCAAACAGGCGGAGGTGAAAATGGTGCCTGACGAAATGAAGTTTGAAACCCTTGTAGATGACCAAAGCACCGCTTTTCAGGAGTATGTGAGCGCCATCATCGCAAAGCTGCCCAAGTCGAACAAGGAGTACAAGGCCATTCAGAACGAGATCAAGGCCATCTATGAGCAGTATCCGAATGTGTACGGCGTGTTCGACACAGAGCGGACGGCGGCGCTGACCGAGCAGGAGTGCGCGGCGCTTGTCAAGGTGATAAGCCTGCAAAACCAGCTTGTGGATTTGGAAATGCAGTCGGTCTACTTCCGTGGTTGCTATGACAGCGTGGGGTATCTCAAAAAGGCGGGCATCCTGTGACGAAGGGCGGCGTTGGCACATACCAACGCCGCCTTTTGCATGGCCGAACGATTGACGAAACGCGGTCATTTCGGTATAATAGCAGTAACAGGAAACTTTTTCAGGAGGATATACGGGCATGGCGTTGGAGAATAAATTGGGCATCACCGACTCTGCGGAGCTTGCCAGGACGGAGGAACGGATCAGCAAGGCCAAGGCGCTGGAGCTGTTTGAAAAGGGCTTGCTGGACGTGTTTGAGGTGGGAACCTTTCAGGGGCTTGCACAAATCCATGAATACCTGTTTGGCGAGATATACGGCTTTGCGGGGCAAGTCCGCACCGTCAACATCGCCAAGGGGAATTTCCGCTTTGCCCCTGTCCTCTACCTGCAAGCCGCGCTGGAGCATATCGGGCAGATGCCGCAATCCACCTTTGACGAGATCATTGAGAAATATGTGGAGATGAACGTGGCGCACCCGTTCCGGGAGGGCAACGGCAGAAGCACCCGGCTCTGGCTGGACG
>CAMWBA010000026.1 GCA_947172355.1 uncultured Bacillota bacterium | reverse complement strand
TGGGCACTACTGCTGAACAGGCCAGCGGCTTGGACTTTTCCCGGCGGGGACTGGCCGAGGTTTCCAGCGCAGCGGCGGCTGGGGAAATTGACCTCCTGCTGGTGGCAGACCTCTCCCGCCTGGGACGGGATTTAATGAAGGTGGATGCTTATCTGCGCTGGCTGGAAGATCAGTTTGTCGAGGTGGTTTGTGCTGATGGTACTGTACCGCAGACGGCTACGGAGATACTGCATGAATTTGTGACGGCAAGCGGAGTTCCGCACCGGAGGACACAATGCGTTTGAAAAGTTATTGACAAGTGTGCTGGCTGCTTCAAGATTGAGGCTGACCCAGGCTAACCCGTCGCTCTTACAATCATATTCGTTCGCCATAATTTGATGCCATTCACAGTTTATTTACATTTTATTTTTGTTCCGTGCTTGACATTGGCGGATGATGGGTACAGTGGGAAAAACTTTGACCGTCCCGGTGTGCAGGCGTTGTTGAAGGCGGCGTTTGGCGGAGAGGTCCAATGTATTCTGGTCAAAGATATTTCCCGCTTCGGCAGGGACTATATCACGGTAGGAAATTACATTACCCGTGTGTTTCCCTTCAAAGGACTGCGGTTTATCTCGGTCAACGACAATTTTGACAGCAACCGCAAGGGAGATATAGACAGTCTGGACAGAGCGTTTCGCGCGCTGATCTATGACTTGTATAGCCGGGATATTTCCAAGAAGGTCAAAAGCGCAAAACTGCGGTTGGCCCAGCAGGGCATCAACATCAACCCGGTTGCCCCCTACGGCTATCTGAAGGACCCAGGCGATAGGCACAGGCTTATTCCTGACCCCAGGACCGCACCAATCGTTCAGCGCATTTTTGCTCTGGTAGCGGATGGGACTTCTACGGAAAAGGTGGCTATGATCCTCAATACCGAGGGAATCCCCACTCCCTCGCAGATCAAGGTCGGTACTTCAAGTGCGCACGCGAACTGGCTGCCGAATTATTGGCGCAGGGCGGCAATCGACTGGATTATCCGGGACCGGCAGTATATCGGCAGCATGGTGTACGGAAAGCGCGTCCGGTCCCGTATCGGTGTTCATCAGCAGTTGACGGCCAAGCTGGAGGACTGGATCATCGTTGAAGACCGTCACGAACCGCTGGTGTCAAAGGAGCTGTTTGCCAGAGCGCAGGAACGGCTCGGTGGGGAACAGCGGCAGTTGGCCTCCCACAACAAGGCGAAGAACCCTCTGAGCAAGAAAGTGTACTGCGGCATCTGCGGATACGCCATTATCCGGCGCGGGACCAAAAACCGCTATTACTGCTGTCAGACACCGCGTATCGTGCCGGGGATGGCGTGTTATCCAGAGAAAATCTATGAATCAGAGATTCTGGATACCGTCACCGGAGCCATTCTTCAGCAGGCCCGATGTGTGGTAGAGGCACAGCACATGATAGAGCAGCAAAAGAAATCGCAGGAGGCAACGGTGGCGCTCCTGCGGAAGAAAGCTAAGAAGCTGGAAGCCCTGCAACGGGAACTTAATCAGAAAATTGAGAAACTGTACGAAGATGCGGTAATTGACAACCTGCTCTCCCGTGATGCGTACGCGGCACAGAAAGCCCGCCTTGTAGAACAACGTGACAACGCGCAAAAGGCCGAAACTGAAATCCAGGCAGAAATCTTTGAGCAAACCCGTGATTGCTCTATCTATGCGGAGCAATATCAACTCTATGCTGATATGGAAGTTTTGCCGGATGAAGCGGTAGCCGATCTTCTTGACCGCGTTACAGTGTGGCCGGATGGCCGTGTAGAGGTTTTGCTGAGATTCCTCGATGAACTGCCTACCTGGAGCGGAGCCGCAGGGAGGACAGAAGTCGCTCAATAAGCATCTACGAAAAAATTTCAAAAATTTATTAGTTCTGGCTTGACATTGGCAGATCTCAGGCACACTTGTGCATCATTATTGCTAAAAAACGGTGTGGCCATGAAAGAAATCCAGGAGTGGCTGGGACATAGCGATTTCTCTACAACAGCTAATACCTATGCTCACCTGGACACAGCGGCGAAAAACACATCTGCTACAAGGATGAGCAAGGCAATCAGTATCTCTCCCGGCATACAAGCCAGCCTGTGAAAACAAAACGCAATAGGAGAGAACTCAGGAGAGAACTCCCCAAACGGCAAGAAAAAACCGGGTCTCTCAAAACCGAGAAACCCAGTCATTTCAAGTGGTGCCGGTGGGGGGACTCGAACCCCCACGATGTCGCCATCGGCGGATTTTGAATCCGCTACGTCTACCAATTCCATCACACCGGCAGGATATGACTTATTATACACGATACTTTTTCATTTTGCAAGAGTAACTTTTAAAAACATTAAAATAAGCAGCAAAGGATAAAAAAAGCGTTGACAAGCAAGAGAAATATGGTACAATATTTTAGCAAAATGTGATGACGAAGCTAAGTGCGTTCCAGTGGCAGTAAGCGAGAGGGGAGAGTGGAAGCCCTTGCCGGACGGGACGGTACAAGCCACTTCTGAGCGGCCTGGGACGACCAGGACGGCCAGCCCCCGTGATCGGGCCATGAGATGCCAAGGGGATGTTGTCACACTCCGGTACACTTGCTGGCGTGGTCCAAGTTTGCTGTCCACAGCCTGTGTGCGTTTGGCAATCAGGGTGGTACCGTGGAAATTTCCGCCCCTGACGTCTGTCAGGGGCGGCTTTTTTGCAGAAAGGAGGGAACTATGAAAAGACGGTGGTTCCTGTTATGTACTGTACTGATGTTGATGTTTTTGCTGACCGGGTGTAAGGTTTCGGGCCATCCTCTGCCCGAGGGGATGGAGGAGGACGACGTTTTGGAGCAAGGCCGGGAGATTGTGGCGATGCTGAACGAGGGGGACTGGCAGGGAGTCTATGACCAGCTCCGCTTTGATGGGCAGGAGACCTCCAGTCCGGAGGCGATTCAGTCCTATATGGAGGAGCGGCTGGACAAGGCGGGAGGCTATCAGAGGGAGACCGAGGCCATGACCACCGGCCAGACCTTAAAGGCCACTGGCGAGGCGTATGGTACAGCGGTGCTTTACTGTAAGCATGAGAAAAAGTCTGTCATGTACCGCATTGCCTACAGCACTGAAATGGAGCTGATGGGCATTGAGATCAAAGTGCAGTAGCGGGCTGAGTCCCTTTGGGACGAGCCGGCAGAAAAGGAGGAAATGATGGGACTGTTTCGTCCAAAAAAGTCAGAAAACCAGTATGTCTCCAACACCACGCCGGAACAGCTGGACCTGTTCGAGCAATTGGACCGAACGGTGGTGATAGCGGTGAAAGAGGGCTCTCCTCAGATCAACGGCGCCCTCCATCTGTGCATCACTCAGGAGGGTTATGAGAGGGCCGCTGCCGCATTGGAACTTACAGGGAAAAACTCCGGTCCCTATCAGGCGGCCCTGGGGATGGGACTGGACACGGTGCTCCAGCAGGAAGGGTATCGAGCTCTGGTGATCTATGGCCTGGCCGGGAACCAGATCGACTTCGTACTCACCAAAGAGGACCTAGAGCCGATGAAGGATGTGGTGGACAGCTTCTGCATTCTCTGTGCCGCAGCCCGGGGCGCAATGCCTGCAGAGAAAGCCTGGGAACGGATGGCTTCCAAGACGGTCTGGTTCCTAGGGGAGCTGCCTCAGACCGGCAGATCCGGGGAGCGCTTCGGCTTTGTCACCCTCCAGCGGGAGGGGGGCTATGAGGCGGTAAAGGCGTTCCTCACCCAAGGCAGCGCGAAACGTTTCAACCAGGAGGGATATCCTGTCACTCCCGCCCGTGTGGCGGACTTAGAAAAATTCCTGGAGGGGACCTTTGCCCTCATCCTCGAACCCCATCGCAATTACTGGCTGGAATTTGGGGCGGAGTCGGCCAAAGGTTCCGGCGGAGGCTGAGCCATGGAGCGTCTGCGGAACGTCCCGTTCCACAGTCTGAGCCGGGCGGTGGATATGCTGTGCCTCAACCTGGGAGAGACGGTGGAGCGGTTTTTTGAACGTCCCAAGCCGGACGGACAGGTCCGAAGTGTTCCTTCTTACTCCATCCATCTCCAGACCCAGTGGCGCTTTGTCCGAAACAGGCGGATTGTCCTGGCCTCCCGGGATATCTACGAGCCCTTTGCACCGGACCGGGTGGGCGAGGATTGGGAATACAACCTGGTGGGCCGTCCAGCGGTGGAGAGCAGCCGGTTTGATGTGCTGTCCCCCGGCCTGTCCCGAAGGCTTTTGGGGAACACCGTTGCTGCCTGCCAGATTTCCCGCCTGGGAGATTTGACCTTGGAGTTTTCCAACGGTATCCGGTTCGAGTCCTTCACCCCCTCCTCTCTGCGGGAAGAGCTTTGGCGGCTGGTGGATTACCGGAAAGAGGAACATCTGGTGGTCTTTGACGCGGAGGGACCAAAGCGGATGGCCCCCCGCCTCGTGCTGTCCGCCCTTGAAGAGCTGTCCGGCTGGATCGGGCCGGACGATTCTCTGGAGCAAGCCATGGAGCAGCTGGAGTGTTACGATGAGTTGTCCGCCCAGGAGCTGGAGAAGCTCAAGCGTACCCTCTCCCATGACGGGATGTTCCACATCAAATGGCTGGGCGACCGCTGGGTCCCCGGCTTTGCAGGGGACGGAACCCCCTGTGCCTGGTGGAACTATCTGCACAAAATCGCGGATATCTGTCAGAAAAACCTGTAACATTTATGATATTATTGGAGGTAATCAACATGAAAGAACCCAAACCTTACGGCCTGAACGAACTGCGGGAGATGTTTTTGAAATTTTTCGAGAGCAAGGGCCATCTCCGCCTGCCCAGCTTTTCCCTGATTCCAAAGGACGACAACTCCCTGCTGCTCATCAACTCGGGCATGGCCCCCATGAAGCCCTACTTCACCGGGGAGAAGGAGCCCCCCCGCCACCGGGTCTGCACCTGTCAGAAGTGCATCCGCACCGGCGACATCGAGAACATCGGCAAGACCGCCCGCCACGGCACCTACTTCGAGATGCTAGGCAACTTCTCCTTCGGCGACTACTTTAAGAAAGAGGCCATCCCCTATGCCTGGGAGTTTCTGACCTCCCCGGAGTGGGTGGGCCTGGACCCGGACCGGCTGTATCCCTCGGTCTTCGCGGGCAACGAGACCACCCCTGCCGATGACGAGGCATTCCGCATCTGGCACGAGGTCATCGGCATCCCGGAGGAACGCATCTTCAAGTTTGGCAAGGCGGACAACTTCTGGGAGCACGGTTCCGGCCCCTGCGGCCCCTGTTCCGAGATCTACTACGACCGGGGGGAGAAGTACGGCTGCGGCAAGCCGGGCTGCACCGTGGGCTGCGACTGCGACCGGTATATGGAGGTCTGGAACGTGGTATTCTCCCAGTTTGACAACGACGGTGAGGGCCACTACGAGGAGCTGAAGCAGAAGAACATTGACACCGGCATGGGCCTGGAGCGGCTGGCGGCGGTGTGCCAGAACGTGGATTCCCTCTTTGATGTGGACACCGTGATGAACATCACCCATACGGTCAGCGAGATCACCCGCGCCCACTACGGCGAGAGCCACGAGAAGGATGTCTCCCTTCGGGTCATCACCGACCACATCCGCTCGGCCACCTTCATGATCTGTGACGGCGTACTCCCCTCCAACGAGGGCCGGGGCTACGTCCTGCGCCGCCTGCTCCGCCGGGCCGCCCGCCACGGCAAGCTGCTGGGGGTCAACCGCCCCTTCCTGTACTATGTGGTGGAGACGGTCATCCACGAGAACAAGGGCCACTACCCCGAGCTGCGGGAGCGGCAGGACTATATCACCAAGGTGGTCCGGGTGGAGGAGGAGAACTTCGCCAAGACCATCGACGGCGGGCTGAAAATTTTCAATGAGATGCTCAGGGACCACCAGGAGAAGGGGGAGAAGACCTTCTCCGGGGCGGATGCCTTCAAACTCTACGACACCTACGGCTTCCCCATTGACCTGACCCTGGAAATGGTGGAGGAGCAGGGCATGAAACTCAACGAGGACGAGTTCAAGCAGCTCATGGAGGAGCAGCGCCAGCGGGCCCGGAAGGCCCGGGAGGCCCTGGGCGACCTGGGCTGGGCCGGCGTGGAGTTTGGCAAGGATGTCCCCTCCACTGAATTTGTGGGCTACAGCGACTGGGATCACGCCCTTACCCGGGCCAAGGTGGTGGCCATCGTGGCCGAAGGGGAACAGGTGGAAGAGATCGTCTCCGGGGTGGAAGCCATTGTTGTCCTGGACAAGACGCCTTTTTATGCTGAGATGGGCGGACAGGTGGCCGACCACGGCACCATTTTCGCGGACATGATGGGCTTTGAGGTCACCGACGTCCAGAAGAACAAGGGCGGCAAATATATGCACTACGGAAGGATGACTGAAGGTGTGCTCAAGGTGGGGGATGAGGTCAGCGCCCAGATTGACCCGGCCCACCGGAAGGCCGTCATGCGGGCCCACACCGCCACCCACCTGCTGGATACGGCCCTGCGCACCGTCCTGGGCGACCACGTCCATCAGGCTGGCTCGTTGGTGGGTCCGGACTATCTGCGCTTCGACTTTACCCATTTCTCCGGAGTGAAAGCGGAGGAACTGGCCAAGGTGGCCCGCATGGTGAACGACGCCATCCTGGAGGGCTACGACGTGGTGACCGAGGAATTGCCCATCGAGGAGGCCAAAAAGAAGGGGGCTATCGCCCTGTTTGGCGAGAAGTACGGCGACACTGTCCGGGTGGTGGACATGGGTCATGGCTACAGCGTGGAGTTCTGCGGCGGCACCCACTTGGACAACACTGCCCAGGCCGGATTTTTCCACATCGACAAGGAATACTCGGTGGCCGCCGGCGTGCGGCGCATCGAGGCTACCACCGGCCTGCTGACCCTGGACACCCTGGACCGGCACCAGAAGATGCTGTTGAGCCTGGCGGAGACCCTGAAGACCAAGCCCAGCGAACTGCGGGAGAAGGCTGTGAACACCATGGAGGAGGTCCGGGCACTCAAGCAGCTGGTGGAGAAATACAAGGCCAAGGAGGCCGCCGGCGAGACCGACCGCATCCTCTTCGGCGCCCATGAGGTGGGCGGCTTGAAGGTCCTCACCGCCACCGTCCCCGACGCCGACGCCCAGCGCCTGCGCCAGATGGGGGATATCCTCAAGGACCGGGAGCCCAACGTGGTGGCCGTGCTGGCCGCGGTCAGCGGGGAGAAGATCACCTTCCTGTGCGTCTGCGGCAAGGAGGCCGTCAAGCGGGGGGTCAAGGCCGGGGACATCATCAAGCAGGTGTCCGCCATCGCCGGAGGCTCCGGCGGCGGCAAGCCCGATTCCGCCATGGGCGGCGGCAAGGACCCGCTGATGGTGGACAACGCTCTGGCCATGGTGGACAACGTGGTGTCCATGAAGCTGGGGCTGTAAGGAGTACAGCCCCTTTCAAAAGGGGCCTTGCCCGCTGCGGCGGGAACGAGGGAGGGAAAACGGAGGAGGTTTTTCCGTGAAAAATAAACTGCCTGTATTCAAATACCACCCCGACCCCTTCGCCACCGGCGTGTTCCGGGAACTGGAGGAGCCGGCCGCCTGTCCCTGCTGCGGGAAGGAAACCGATGTGGTCTACGAGGGCCCCTTCTACTGCGTGGACGAGGTGGAACACCTGTGCCCCGGCTGCATCGCCAGCGGGGCGGCGGCAGAGAAGTACGACGGGGCCTTTCAGGACAGCGAATCCACCGACGAGGTGGACGACCCCGCCAAGCTGGACGAATTGGTCAGCCGCACTCCCGGTTACTGCGGCTGGCAGCAGGAGTACTGGCGGGCCCACTGCGGCGACTTCTGCGCCTACCTGGGATACGCGGACTACCAGGGGCTGGTGGACCGTGGGGTTTTGGAGGAGGTTTTAGAGGACCCGGAGTTGGACGACTGGCTCCGGAACAATCCCCAATCCCTGGGGTGCAACCCCTATGGGTATCTCTTCCGGTGCCTCCACTGCGGCAAACATTTGATTTGTACGGACTACGATTAGAGAGGAGGGGGTTCCATGCTTCCTCAGGACCCGATTATTTTGCTCAGCTATGTAAACACCAAGCTGCGGGATGAGTATTCCAGCCTGGACGAGCTGTGCGCCGCCCTGGACGCGGACAAGGAGGAACTGGTCCGCAAGCTGGAGACCGTGGGCTATACCTACGACGAAGAGAAAAATCGTTTTCTGTAAGGAGGAACCACAATGGGACTGTTTGATAAATTCAAGAAGCCCAAGGAGCCACCCAGACAGCAGCGCTCCGGGGTGATGGAGTTGATCTTCTGCCCGGCTGAGAGCTTGGAGCATATCATGGGCCGGATGGAGTCTGCCCTGGGGGTGCACAGCCCCGGCACAGGCAACCGGATCAGCATTTACCAGGACGACATGCACATCGACTTCACCGGCTTTGTCGCGGACAAGGAGACGGAGGATGGAAAAAAGACCCAGGAGCAGCTCCAGGGGGTGTGGGCCTACTTCCGGCAGGTGGAGACAGAACACATCGACATCCAGCGCAACCTGCTCTATCACCTGCGCCAGTGCCGGGGGATGGTGTCGGTGAACGCCGTCTACGACGGCCCCCAGAACGCGGACAAGGAGGGGGCCATCTCCGAGCGGATGGGGGTGGTGACAGCGGCGCTCCAGGGGGTGCTGACCTGGGGGATGGACGCCCTGGTGGATCCGGCAGGGAAAATCATTCTGAGCAAGGACGGGAAAAGCGATCTGGAGTACTACATGCCCTCTGAGGTTCCTATCCCGGCGGACTGGGCCAAGGACGCGCCCGCGGAGAGCGTGGAGCGGCGGGACAAGTCGATGGCCCTGCTGCGGGACCGGCACATCTACGTCACCCCCTGGCTGCCCCTGCTGTGGGAGCGGGCGGAGGAGCCGGGCCGTACCGTGGAGGAGGTCTGCGGCAGGGCGGCGGCCCTGCTCATCGTGTCTCTCTACTCCGAGTGCCGGGTAGGGGATCACCTGTCCTATGAGAAAGCACGGGAGTTTGTGGACCCAATCATCGAAAGCTATGGGGCGGAGAAGTTTTTCTCCCCCAATGAGAAGGAGTACCTGGACGACCCGGATTCCACCGAGCAGACCCAGATCCAGTACGCATGGCAGTATGAGAACCTGTGGGTGATGGAGTGGGCCCTGGGGCTCACCAATGATTTGTTCTGGCCCGACCGTATCTGCGACGTGCCCGGCACGGTGCGGCTGCTGAAGGACTGCCAGACCATGGAGGCCCTGCTGGCCGCGGCAAAGCTGCGCCCCCGGAAGGAGCTGCTGGAGCAGGCCGACCTGATCTACCGCCTCCACTGGGCCTGTGTGGACGCCCGGGTGATGGGGATGCCCGCCCCCCAGGGACTGGAGGAGGGCGTAGTTATGGAGCGCCACCGGGCCCTGTTCTGGCTGGCGGGCTGCGACGAGATGTGCCCGTGGGATGACGTGGACCTGTCTACTTAACGAAAAGACCGGCTGACCGTTTGGCCGGCCGGTCAAAATTTTTTTGAGATGGCGTCAACATTTTTCCCTCTCCAATTGTGTATCAGACAGAATCGAGGGCGGGAGCGTGGATATCCCCCTGAACGATCTGGTCCCGGCAAAATAAAACCCTTGCAATCCTGAGAAAATCGGGTAAAATGGAATTACCGTAAGGAGAGGGCTCCGCCTGCGGCGGGGCCCTTTTTTCAACAAAGGAGGTTTTCCTATGTCCGACTGTTTATTCTGCAAGATCATCGCCGGGGAGATCCCGTCCAACAAGGTCTATGAGGACGAGAAGTGCCTGGCCTTCTACGACATCGACCCCCAGGCTCCCACCCATTTCCTGGTCATCCCCAAGGTGCACATTCCCTCGGTGGCCGGGGTGGACGAGGACAACGCTGCGGTGGTGGCCCACATCTTCACTGTCATCGCCCGGGAGGCCAAAAAGCTGGGCCTGGACAGCTACCGGGTGGTGTCCAACATCGGGGAGCAGGCGGGGCAGAGCGTGCCCCATCTCCACTTCCATGTCCTGGCCGGACGGGACATGACCTGGCCTCCGGGCTGAGACGGCCATGTTTGTCAAAAATCCGGAGTACTTTCTCGCCATTGCCAAGGAGCGCAGTATCTCCAAAGCGGCGGAGCGGCTGTATCTCTCACAACCCTACTTGAGCCAATATTTGGCCAAGCTGGAGGGCAGTCTGGGCGTGGTCCTGCTGGACCGCTCCCGCTCTCCGCTGAAGCTCACCCCGGCAGGGGAGCTGTTCCACGCCTATCTGGAGCGGCAGAGCTATCTGGACCGGCAGCTGGTCAGCGACCTGCGGGACCTCCAGGATAAAAAACGTCCGGTGCTCCATATTGGGGCCTCCCCCTGGCGGGGGTCCATCCTGCTGCCCGATATACTGCCCCTCTTTGAAGAGCAGTATCCCGATGTCCAGGTGGTCCTTCACGAAGCTCCGGTGCCCGAACTGGGAGCGCTGGCGGAGGCCAATGTGATTGATTTCTGTGTGATGCAGATTCCCAACGACCTGACTGAACTGACCTATGAGCCGGTCATGCGGGAGCGCATTTTTTTAGTGGGGCACCGGGACCACCCCTTATTTCAGGGGCTGGCCAGCGTCTGCGGCAATCCACAGCCCTTCCCAAATCTTCGGGCGCTGGAGCGGGAACGCCTGATTATGCTTCCGCCGGACTGGCGGCTGTCCAAACAGCTGAACAATATCTTTTCGGTACACAGCGTGGAGCCCCAGAATATTTTGGTTACCACCAACACCACCACCGCCATCAATCTGGCGGCGGAACGGATGGGATTTGCCTTTTTGCAGGAGAGCGGTATCCCACGCACCCCCTATCTGGACCGGCTGACCTGCTTCACTGTGGGCGAGCCGCCCTTGACCTGCCCGCTGGCGGTGGTGTATAAGAAAAACGGATTTCTGTCCCCGGCGGCTCGGGCCTTTATCAACCTGATTCAAGACTTTTACAGCCGGTATGACCAGGCGGCGGAGTAAAACGCTGCCGGCCGGCGGAAGTTCCGTCTGATAGGGCTTGGGTGATCCTATATTACGCAATCGGTGTTAGTCCAATCCCCTTGCGGGCCGCAGAGGGGAGCGGAGAAAGGGGGAGTATCGGTATGAGCCGTGAAAACGTGCTGTCTCTGCTGCGGGAGAGGCAGGGAGAATACCTGTCCGGTGAGGCAATGAGCCGCAGTCTGGGTATCAGCCGGGCGGGGGTGTGGAAAGCCATTGAGGGTTTGCGCCAGGAGGGGTATGTGATTGCGTCTGCCCCCAACCGGGGTTACTGTCTGGAGGATGCCCCTGACAAGCTGCGGGCAGGGGAGCTGTCCGGCCCGCTGTCCGGCTCGCTGGTGGGGTCCAAGCTGTTGTGCCTGGACGTGATCGACTCCACCAATACCGAGTGTAAACGCCAGGCCATGGCCGGGGCCGCGGAGGGACTGGTGGTGACGGCGGAGGAACAGACCGGCGGCCGGGGCCGCCGGGGCCGCTCCTTCCAGTCGCCAAAGGGGAAGGGGCTGTATTTGTCCGCCCTGTTTCGTCCTGAGATGGAGCCGGCGAAAACCGCAGATTTCACCGCCTGGGTGGCGGTGGCGGTGTGCGATGGAATTGAGGCGTGCTGCGGGGTGCGTCCCCAAATCAAGTGGACCAACGACATCATTCTGGGCGGGAAAAAGCTGGTGGGCATCCTCACCGAACTGGGACTGGAGAGCGAGAGCAATACCTTGGACTATCTGGTCACCGGCATTGGAATCAACGTGAACGAGGGCCCAGAAGATTTTTCCCCGGAGGTGCAGGAGATTGCCACCTCCCTGAGTCAACAGCTGGGCCGTCCGGTGCGCCGGACAGAGCTGGCCGCCCAGATTGTCCTGGCTCTGAATCGAATGTATGCCGTCTATCCCCGAGAGAGGGAGTCGTATCTGGCCCGGTATCGGGCTGGCTGTATCACTCCCGGCCATCAGGTTCAGCTCATTACCGCCTCCAGCCGCCGGCAGGCGTTTGCGCTGGAGATTGATGAGGACTTTAACCTGGTGGTAGAGCTGCACAATGGCAGGCGGGAGACCATCTCCGCCGGAGAGGTCTCGGTCCGGGGAATGTATGGATATGTATAAAAACGGCGCTCCCCACAAGGGAAACGCCGTCTGTGAAGCGTTAGTCCCACGGCTGTTTTCCGTGCGGCTAACGTTTTCTTTTCGGTCCTTGCGCGGGACCTGTCCGGCGGGACCCCGGCAAAAATTTTTTTTGAATTTAAGAGGAATCAAAGGAGATATTTCGTATAAGTAATCGTAATAAAAATATGCCCAGGGAGGGGTCCGCCATGATGCTGCGGGAACAGATGCAGGAGCGGGAGGAGGCCATGCTGTCGCCGCTGGCCTGCCGGTCCGCAAAGAGCAGAGGCCGGGAACGTCCGGAGGAAGAGTGTGCCATCCGAACCCCCTTTCAGCGGGATACCGACCGTATTATTTATTCCAAGGCATTTCGCCGGCTGAAGCACAAGACCCAGGTCTTTCTCCAGCCCGAAGGGGACCACTACCGCACCCGGCTTACCCACACCCTAGAGGTCTCCCGTATTGCCCGCACCATGGCCCGGGCCCTGTTTTTAAACGAAGACCTGACCGAAGCCATTGCCTTGGGCCATGACCTGGGGCATACGCCCTTCGGCCATGCGGGAGAGCGGCTGCTGAACGAAATGATGCCCGGCGGTTTTGCCCACTATCAGCAGTCGGTCCGGGTGGTGGAACGGCTGGAAAAGGGAGGCGAGGGGCTGAACCTGACCTGGGAGGTGCGCAACGGCATCGCCTGCCACACCAAGGGAACGCCGGCCGCCACCCTGGAGGGGCAGCTGGTCCGTCTGGCCGACCACATCGCTTACATCAATCACGACATTGAGGATGCTCTCCGGGGTGGGATTATTTACCCCATCGACATTCCGCTGGAGGTATCGAAGGTGTTGGGGTTTACCCACAGCGAGCGGATTAACGTACTGGTGACAGACGCCGTGCAGGCCAGCCAGGGGCAGGAGGAGATTAAACAGTCCCCACAGGTGGGGGAGGCCATGCTGATGCTGAAGGAGTTTATGTTTGCCAATGTCTATACAAACCCCAGGGCGAAAGGGGAGGAAGGCAAAGCACAGGACATGCTTCGCCGCTTGTTTGAATATTATCAAGAGAACCCAGATTGCCTGCCCAGTGATTTCCAGTCCATCCGGGCGGTGGAGGGGGTGGACCGGGCCGTGTGCGACTACATCGCCGGTATGACCGACCCCTTTGCCGTAGACCGGTTTAAGGAATTGTTTATCCCTAAGGGGTGGACGGTACTGTGAACGCTCTGCCGCTGCAGAAGGCAGAGGGGGCTTTGCTTAAAGAGGATTCCAATGCAGCGGGACAATAAGATATATTTTGGGATAATCCTGCCAAAAAACGGATACAAATAGGGGAGAACCCGCTTTACCAGAGAGGAGGAAGCGTCTTTGCCGCTACCGGATCGTTTTATGGACGAGCTTTTAGCCCGGACCGACATTGTGGACCTGGTATCCGAGTCGGTGCGGCTGACGAAAAAAGGGAATAGCTGGTGGGGCTGCTGCCCCTTCCACAGCGAGAAAACCCCCTCCTTTCATGTGGTGCCTGACCGGCAGATGTATAAGTGTTTCGGCTGCGGCAAGGGGGGCGGGGTCATCAACTATGTGATGGAGTTGGAAAACCTGCCTTACCGGGATGCTGTGGCGGTGCTGGCCAAACGGGCGGGGATGCAGATGCCGGAATTTGGCGGCTCCCCCGGAGCGCGGGAGCGCCGGGAGAAGATTTTGGAGATGAACAAGCAGGCCGCCCGGGCCTTTCACCGCTGGCTCAATGCACCGGAGGGGGCGCAGGGACTTGAGTACCTTCAAGGGCGGGGACTGTCCAAACGGACGCAGACCAATTTCGGGCTTGGATTTGCACCCAACCGCTGGGACGGCTTGATTGCTGCAATGGCTGGTCTGGGCTATGAGAAACGGGATATGCTGGACGCTGGGCTGGCGGTCAGCAGCAAAGACGGCCGCATTTACGACCGGTTCCGCAACCGGGTGATGTTCCCCATTATCGACGTGCGGGGGAATGTGATTGGCTTTGGCGGCCGAGTGATGGACGATTCCACCCCCAAATACCTCAATTCACCGGATACCCCGGTGTACAACAAAAGCCGCAACCTGTTTGCTCTCAACATGGCGAAAAATTCCAAGGCAGGGCGGGTGATTCTGACCGAAGGTTATATGGATACCATCGCACTCCACCAGGCGGGATTTGACAATGCAGTAGCCTCTCTGGGTACGGCCCTGACCGAAGAGCATGGACAGCTGCTTGCCCGATATTTTAAAGAGGCTATCATCTCCTATGACGGCGACGGAGCTGGGGTGGCTGCGGCCCAGCGTGCCATCCCTCTGCTGGAGAAAGCGGGGCTGAAGGTCAGGGTCCTGCGGATGCAGGGGGCCAAAGACCCGGACGAATTCATCAAGTCCTATGGCCGGGATGCCTTCGCCAAGCTGCTGGACCAGAGTGAAAATCAGGTGGATTACCGGCTGGCTCAGATTCAAAAAAAGTACAATCTCAGCGACGACAGCCAGCGGGTGGCCTTTCTTCAGGAGGCAGCTCAGCTGGTGTCGACCCTCCACAGCGCAGTGGAGCGGGAGATCTATGGCGGTCACGCCGCCCAGACGGCGGGGGTGAGCGCCGACACGATGAAGCTGGAAGTGGAACGGGCATGGAAAGGCCGTCTGCGCAAGGAGAAGCGGCAGCAGGAGCGGCAGAATCTGGCGCCGGTCAGCCAGCTCCAGCCCAAGGCCCGCACCCTGCGGTATGAAAATATTCGCTCTGCCCGGGCGGAGGAGGGGCTGCTCCGGCTTTTAATGCTGGACCCCGGGCTGGTGAATCGGATGGACAACATAACAGGGGAGGAGTTCTCCTCCCCCTTGCTGGGCCGGGCCTTCAATTGGCTGAGCCGCCGGGCGAGGGATGGGCTGTCCACCCAATTGTCCCTGCTGGCAGAGGACTTTTCCGGGGAAGAGATGAACCATTTGGCCCAAGTGGCAGCTCAGCCGGAGTCGGTGGCCAACAGCGCCCAGGCGATTGAAGACTACATATCCGTCATCCGCAGCGAACGGCTGCTGCGGAGCGGACAGGCGCAGGGGGATGACCTGCTGTTGGCAGTACAGAAGAGATATCAACAAAAGAAAGCATATATGGAGGAGAAACGATGAGCACAAAAAAGAAAGAGCCCGCCCCTGAGATGATTTTGGAAAAGAAGCAGGAGAAGCGGACTGACATCCAGACCCGGATGGAGACCGGCAAAATTGAGATCATGAAGGTGGTCGAGGGAGTTGCCGGTGCGGAAAAGCTGGGGGAGCTCATTGAGCGGGGAAAAAAGAAGGGGCATCTCTCCTCCACCGAACTGCTGGATGTGCTGGAGGACATGGAACTGGGTGCAGAGCAGATGGATAAGATCTACGACACTCTGGAGAACCTGGGAATTGAGACGGTGGGTGAGGACTATATGCCCGACCTGGCCGACACGGCGGAACCGCCGGTGGAGGAGATCGAGGGGATTGCGGAGGAGGAGATTGTTGACCCCAACACCCTCATTGATAATTTTGGCACCGACGACCCGGTGCGTATGTATTTAAAAGAGATTGGCAAGGTGAATCTGCTCACTTCCGAGGAGGAGGTGGAGCTGGCCCAGGCCATGACCGCCGGTACCGCCGCTCAGGAGCAACTGGACGAACTGAAGGAGTCAGGGGAGGAAATTCCCGAGGAGCTGCGCCTGGAACTGGAGAAGACCATCAAAAAGGGAGAGCGGGCCCGCCAGCGTCTGGCCGAGGCCAACCTGCGGCTGGTGGTGTCCATCGCCAAGCGATATGTAGGCCGTGGGATGCAGTTTTTGGATTTGATTCAGGAGGGGAATCTGGGCTTAATCAAGGCGGTGGAGAAGTTTGACTATGTGAAAGGCTTTAAGTTTTCTACCTACGCAACCTGGTGGATTCGTCAGGCCATCACTAGAGCCATTGCCGACCAGGCCCGTACCATCCGCATCCCGGTGCATATGGTGGAGACGATCAACAAAGTGATCCGCGTCTCCCGACAGCTGCTTCAGGAATTGGGGCACGACCCCACGCCGGAGGAGATTGCCGAGGAGATGAATATGCCTGCCGAGCGGGTGCGGGAAATTTTGAAGATCGCCCAGGAACCCGTCAGCCTGGAGACCCCCATTGGTGAGGAGGAGGACAGCCACTTGGGCGACTTTATCCCCGATGAGGACGCCTCCGAACCGGCCGAGGCCGCCTCCTTTACCCTGCTGAAAGAGCAGCTGGTAGAGGTGCTGTCCACCCTGACCCCGCGGGAGGAGAAGGTACTCAAGCTGCGTTTTGGCATCGAGGACGGCCGTACCCGCACCTTGGAAGAGGTGGGCAAGGAGTTCAATGTCACGCGGGAGCGTATCCGGCAGATTGAGGCCAAGGCCCTGAGAAAACTGCGCCACCCCAGCCGCAGCAAGAAGCTGAAAGATTTTCTTAACTGACGGCAGAACATCCGATGTTCTCTATGGAGCGCAGATTGTCCCAACAACGCGCCACCCCAGCCGCAGCAAGAAGCGGAAAGATTTTGTTATTGAAATCCTTATTACCGTTAAGGAGCCTATGAAAACAGAGAAAGGAAGCGAAACGCAATGGCGGACGAGCAAAACATGAACGAACAAAGCATGAATTCGGGCAGTTATGACCAGGATTCGGTGATGATCTACATTGACCCGAAGGTAATGAACAGCCTGAATGATATGGCGGAGAAAAAGCAGGAGGACTTGAAGGCCCTGATTGCATCCGCTGAGGACGGCGACCTGGATGCCCAGTACCGCCTGGGCCGCTCCTATTTCTATGGGGAGGACGGTGCGCCCAAGGACGGAGAGAAAGCCTTCGAGTGGTTTGCCAAGGCTGCGGAGGGAGACAGTATTGCCGGGCAGTATTACCTGGCTCTGTGCTATATCCGGGGCATTGGAACGGAGAAGGATATGGTGCGGGGGGCGGAACTGCTGACCGAGGCGGCAGACCAGGACTATCTTCCCGCCGTCTGCGAGCTTGGGCTGTGCTATGAGCTGGGCCATGGTGTGGAGATGGATAAAGGCCGGGCAGCGGAGCTCTACCAGGAGGCGGCTGACCAAGACTATGCCCCGGCCCAGTGCAATCTGGGCTATTTCTACTACCAAGGTATTTACTTTGAGGAAAACAACGATGCAGCGGCGGAGCTGTTTGCCAAGGCGGCCCAGCAGGGCTATCCCCGGGCTCAGGTACTGATGGGGGAGTGTTTTGAGAACGGCTATGGTGTGGAAAAGGACGAACAGAAAGCGGTAGAGCTGTATCGAGCCGCCTATGAGCAGCACTATCCGGATGGGGCCTGCACTCTGGGCCTATGCTATGAATCCGGCATGGGCGTGGAGGAGGACAAGGCCAGAGCGGTGGAGTTGTATCAGGAAGCTGCGCGTGAGGGGTTTCCGCCCGCTATGTGCAACCTGGGCTTTTGTTATTACATCGGGATTGGTGTAGAAGAGAATCCAGAAAAGGCGGTGGAGTGGTTCACAAAGGCCGCCGAGCGGGAGTTCCCCAGAGCTATGTTCCTGCTGGGGGAGTGCTACGACCGGGGATGGGGCGTAGAGCAGAACTATGACCGGGCGTTCAAGCTGTACCAGAGGGCGGCAGACAAGGAGTATGTTTCCGCGGTATGTGCTTTAGGCCTGTGCTATGAGCTGGGCCAGGGAGTGGAGCAGGATCAGGGAAAGGCGGTGGAGCTGTACCGCCAGGCCGCTGACCGGGGGATGCCCCGGGCCCAGTGCAACCTGGGGTTCTGCTACTACCAGGGCATCGGCGTGGAGGAGGACAACGACGAGGCAGCGAAATGGTTTGCGAAAGCCGCAGAGCAGGACTACCCCCGCGCTATGCAGCTGCTGGCCGAATGTTATGAGAACGGCTTTGGCGTAGAGGAGGATATCAGCCGGGCGGTGGAGCTCTACCACAAAGCTGCCGAAACGGGCTATCCGCCTGCACTGTGCGCCCTGGGCCTGTGCTATGAGCTGGGTACCGGCGTGGAGGAGGACAAAGCCAAGGCGGTGGAGCTGTACCGCCAGGCCGCCGAAAAGGGCGATACCCGGGCCCAGTGCAATCTGGGATTCTGCTACTACCAGGGCATCGGCGTGGAGGAGGACAACGATCAGGCGTTTCAGTGGTTCAGCAAGGCGGCGGAGGACGGCTATCCCCGGGCGCTTCAGCTGCTGGGCGAGTGCTATGACAACGGTTACGGGGTGGAGCAGGATCTGGAGAAAGCAGTCCAGCTCTATCGGCAGTCCAGTGATAAGGGATTTGTGCCCGCCATCTGTGCGCTGGGGCTGTGCTATGAAATGGGCCGGGGAGTGGCAGAGGACAAGGAACAGGCCAGAGAGCTTTATCTTCAAGCGGCGGAGCGGGGCTACCCCCGAGCCCAGTGCAATTTGGGCTTTTTCTACTATCAGGGCATCAGCGTGAAGGAGGACGACAGCGAGGCGGTGAAGTGGTTTACCAAAGCCGCTGAGCAGAAATATCCCCGGGCCATGCAGCTGCTGGGGGAGTGCTACGAAAACGGCTATGGAGTGGAGAAAGATATCAAACGGGCGGTGGAGCTGTATACCGCAGCCCACCAGGGTGGTTATCCTCCGGCCACCTGTGCTTTGGGTGTGTGCTATGAGTATGGCGACGGTGTGGAGGAGGACAAGGCCAAAGCGGTAGAGCTGTATCGTCAGGCGGCGGAACGGGGTGTTGTCCGGGCCCAATGTAATTTGGGATTTTGCTATTACCAAGGCATCGGTGTGGAGGAAGACGACGGCGAAGCGGTAAAGTGGTTTGCGAAAGCCGCCGAGCGGGACTATCCCAGAGCAATACAGCTTTTGGCCGAGTGCTATGAAAACGGCTACGGTGTGAAAGAAGACATCGGCAAGGCGGTGGAACTGTATCGCAAAGCCGACGCCAAAAATTACCCACCGGCCACCTGTGCTCTGGGCCTGTGCTATGAACTGGGCACCGGCGTGGAGATGGATAAGGCCAAGGCGGTGGAGCTATACCGCAAGGCGGCCCAGCGGGGTCATGCCCGCTCCCAATGCAACCTGGGGTTCTGTTACTACCAGGGCATCGGCGTGGAAGAGGACGACGAGGAAGCGGTCAAATGGTTCCAGATGGCCGCAGAACAGGACTATGCCCGGGCGGCGGCTCTGCTGGGCGAGTGCTATGAAAACGGCTATGGGGTGGAAAAAAGGCCCGAGAAGGCGGCGTCCTGCTATTTAAAGGCCCACAAATTGGGCAGCGCTTTCGGAACCTGCTCCCTTGGCCTGTGCTATGAACTGGGGACCGGCGTGGAAAAGAACGCAGAAAAAGCGGTGCAGCTTTACCGCCAGGCATCGGAGCGGGGGTATGTCCCTGCCCAGTGCAACCTGGGTTACTGCTACTATGAGGGCATCGGCACCGAAACGGATGATGCACAGGCGTTTCAGTGGTTTTCCAGGTCGGCGGAACAGGGATATCCCCGGAGCCTTTGTATGCTGGGATTGTGCTATGAGATGGGCAGGGGAGTGGCGGAGGACAAACAAAAAGCCACCGAGTATTACCGTCAGGCTGCGGACAAGGGCAATGTTACCGCCATGTGCAACCTGGGGTTCTGCTACTACCAGGGCATTGGCGTGGAAGAAAATGACGAGGAAGCCGTCAAGTGGTTTGCGAAGGCGGCGGAACGGGGCCAGCCCCGTGCGCTGTTCCTCCTGGGCGAGTGCTATGAGGAGGGGAACGGCGTCAAGGCTGACTTGAATAAGGCCAAGGAGTATTATCAGCGTGCGGCGGATAGGGGGTATCAGAGTGCCCAGAAGGCCCTCAAGCGGCTGGAAGGACAGCCCGAAGGTCCCTATACATACATTACGCCGGAACCTGCAAAACCGGCTCCTCAGCCCCCTCAGCCCACACCTGCGTCCACTAAGGCAAAGGAGAAGCCCAAGCGGGGCGGACTGTTCGGATTCTTTAAAAAATAACGGCACACAACAAACAGGGCTCCCCGTATGGGGAGCCCTGTTGTACTGCATATTAGGTGTGTCGGAAACATGGCAAAACGCCCAAGCGGCGGATTTTTCCTGCTTGCTGCGTAATAATTCATAAAATCCGTCCAGGCTCCCGGGGATTTTGCACTGCCCAGCAAAAAATCACGCGACATTGGACACTTCGCCATGGATCAAATAAGTCCTAGTTCTTCTTGAGGGCAAGGATGGCGGCCTGAGCGGACATCTGTTCCGCTTCCTTCTTGCTCCTGCCGGAGCCGGAGCCGATAGGAGAGCCATTTAGCTCCACGGTTACAAAGAAGCGCTTGTTGTGGTCGGGACCCTCCTCCCTCACCAGACGGTACTGAAGGACCTGACCGCTTTCCCGCTGAACCAGCTCCTGAAGGGCGGTCTTGTGGTCCAGTGGCTTGGTGAGTCCGGCGATTTCCCGGCTGAGGATAAATCTCTGGATAAACTTTCGGGCAGAACCAATGCCACCGTCCAGATAGATGGCGGCGAGTACGGCTTCCACCGCGTCGGCCTGGATGGAGGGCCGATCCCGGCCGCCGCCGGAACTTTCTCCCTTGCCCAGACGCAGGTATTCGCCCAGTCCCAGGTCGCGGGCCACTTCAACAAGGCTCTCCTCGCACACCAGCGCTGCACGGGTCCGGGTCAGATCCCCTTCGGGCAGGTCGGGATGGCTGCGGAAAAGATGGTCAGCCACTACCATCCCTAGAATAGAGTCGCCCAGAAACTCCAGACGCTCGTTGCTTTGCAGTTTTCCGCGGCTCTCGTTGGCGCGGGAACTGTGGGTCAGGGCGTTCTCCAAAAGGGCGGGATTCTGAAAGGAGTAGCCCAGCTTCTCTTCTAACGTTTTCATTTGAACTCCTTAAACGTGGCGGAACTCCGCACAGGGGCGGAGTTCCATTTCAAGTGCCATTAGTCGACTTTGTTTTGGAGGAAACGAACCAAATCGCCCACTGTGGCAATGGAAGAAGCCTCGTCCTCCTCCAGTTCGTCGATGCCGAACGCCTCCTCCAAGGCCATGGACAGGTCCACAATATCCACAGAATCGGCATTCAAATCGTCTGTAAATGAGGTTTCCATGGTGATGGTTTCAGCGTCTACATTGAATTGCTCGGCAATCAAGGCAGCCAGCTTTTCAAAGATCATAATGTGTCGCTCCTTTATTTTGTGCCAACGCACATTTTCTGTCTTTATGATAGGCACATTTGCCTCGGCTGTCAATAGGGTTTTTCCATTTTCTGCGCTTTGACAAAGGTTTTTCCTCCGCACGCCACCGCGCCAAGTCCCGTAATGCCTGCGGTGCAAGGAATAGCAGGGCGGTCAAGTTTGGCAGGGCCATCAGCGCATTGCACAGATCGGTCAGCTGCCAGATAAGGTCCGCTTCCCATACCGCCCCCAGCAGCGTACACAGGAGAAAGATGACACGGTATGCGGGGAGCAGCTGCCCGCCGGAGAGGAACTCCAGACATTGCTGGCCGTAATAGCTCCACCCCAGAATGGAGGAGAAAGCGAACAGCAGCAGGGACACAGCCACAACCCCCTCGCCGGGTTTCCCCAAGACGGAGGCAAACGCGGCAGCGGTGAGGGGGGCACCGGTGGGAGCAGCAGGGTCAGCTGGGGTCCAGACCCCGCTGACCAAAATGGCCAGGGCGGTGACGGTACAGACCAGAATGGTGGACAGAAACACCTCAAAGATGCCCCACAACCCCTGCTGTGTGGGGCAGTCCGCCTTGGCCGCCCCATGAGCCATGGCAGAGGTGCCCAGCCCCGCCTCGTTGGTGAATACCCCTCGGGATACCCCGTAGCGCAGAGCGGTGGATACCGTCCAGCCCACACCGCCCCCCGCTACCGCCCCAGGAGAAAGGGCGCAGGAGAGAATTGTTCCCACCGCATCCGGTATTTTTTCCCAGTTGGCCACCAGAACCGCCCCACCGCTGCCCAGGTAGAGCAGTGCCATAGCAGGCACCAGGGCGGAGGATACCGCCGCGATGCGTCCCAGTCCGCCCACCATTACCAGCCCGGCCAGCAGGGCGGTTACCAGACCTACCGGGAGCCGGGGCAGGTGAAAGGCGGCCTCCAGCCCGGCGGCGATGGAGGAGGACTGGACCAGATTCCCCCCCGCCAGCGTGGCAGGGATGCAGGCCAGACAGAAGCAGCCGGCCAGTAGGGGGGAACGGAGCCCGTCCCGCAGATAGTACATGGGTCCGCCCCGAAGGGAACCGTCGGGGCCGGAGCGCTGGTATTTTACTGCCAATAGTTTTTCCCCACAGCTGGTCATCATACCCAACAGAGCGGAAATCCACATCCAAAACACTGCTCCTGGCCCGCCAAGCGTGAGGGCGGTGGCCACTCCGGCGATAGAGCCGGTGCCCATGGTGGAGGCGAGGGCGGTTGCCAGAGCCTGGAGGGGGGACAATCCACCCTTGCTCCGCTTCCGCCGCTGGAAGAGGGCTCCCGCTGTAGAGCGCCACCAGGTTGGAAATTCAAACAGCTGAAAGAAGCCTGAGCCCGCCGAGTATACCAGTCCTGCGGCCAGAAACAGCCCCAGCAGCCAGGGGTTCCAAAGGACATCTGCCGCATGCGCCAAAAAATCCACCGCACATCACCTCAGAACGAGATGGACCGCCCCGCCTTTGGCGGAGCGGTCCTAAAACACCTATATGCGGCGGAAAAGCGGTTATAGAACCTTGGACAAAAACAGCTGGGTCCGGGGGTTTTGAGGGCGGTCAAAGAACTCTTTCGGGGTGTTCTGCTCCAGGATGTGGCCGCCGTCCATAAAAAGAACCCGGCTGCCCACCTCTCGGGCAAAGCCCATCTCGTGGGTGACCACCACCATCGTCATGCCCTCCTGGGCCAGCTCCTTCATCACGTCCAGTACCTCGCCCACCATCTCGGGGTCCAGGGCGGAGGTGGGCTCGTCAAAGAGCATCACCTTGGGTCTCATGGCCAGGGCCCGGACGATGGCGATGCGCTGTTTCTGCCCGCCGGAGAGCTGGTTGGGGTAGGCCTCCGCCTTGTCGCTGAGGTCCACTCGCTGGAGCAGTTGGGAGGCTGCCTCATCAGCCTCGTCCTGTTTCATCAGCCCGGTGCGGACCGGGGCCAGGGTGATGTTCTTCCGGATGGTCATGTTGGGGAACAGGTTGAAGTGCTGGAATACCATGCCCATCTGCTGGCGCACCTTGTCGATCTTTACCTTGGGGTCGGTAATGACGGTGCCCTCAAAGGTAATGGTCCCCTTGGTGGGAGTCTCCAACAGGTTGAGGCAGCGCAGGAAGGTGGATTTTCCCGAGCCGGAGGGGCCGATCACCACCACCTTCTCCCCAGGGGAGATGTGTTCAGAGATGTCGTCCAGCACCAGATGGTCGCCAAAGGATTTACTAAGGTTTTTAACGTCGATCACTTTCCCGCAGCCTCCTTTCCAGCTTACCCTGGAGCCAGGTGAAGATAACCACGATGGCTAAGTACATAATCGCGATGCCAATCAAAGGAGGCATATAGTCAAAGGTATTGCCGCCGATAGTTTTGGCGTAATAGGCCAGCTCGGCACCGCCGATGGCTTGAACCAGAGAGGTGTCTTTGAACAGGGTGATAAACTCGTTGCCCAGGGAGGGCAGGATGTTCTTGAATGCCTGAGGAATAACGATAAAGCGCATGGTGTCCAGGTAGTTCAAGCCCAGAGAACGTCCCGCCTCAGACTGGCCGCCGTCTACGCTCATCAGACCGCCCCGGACGATCTCCGCCACATAGGCCCCAGAGTTGATTCCCAAACCGATGGTGCCTACCATAATCATATTTCGGCTGGACTTGAAGATGACAAAGGCCCAAATCAGCAGCTGGACCATCATAGGGGTGCCCCGAAGGATGGTAGTGTAGATTTGGCAAATCGTGTTCAGAATTCCCAGAATGGGGTTGTGCTGCCCCAGACGCTGCTGATCATGGGCGGTGCGGATGACCGCCACCAGCATACCCAGGATAATGCCGATGCACAGAGCCAGAACGGTCATCTGCAGCGTAGCGCCCAGGCCCTTGAGGTAGAGGCGCCAGCGGTCCCCCTCGATAAAAGCCCTGTGTATGCGCGGGGCGAGCGATGTGAACCATTGAATCATGGCGGACACCCTTTCTTGATTGGAGTGTGAGAAAGAAGGGCGGCCGTTTGGCCGCCCTTCTTTAGAGGTATTTAGTCGGCGGTAATGTATTTGTCCACGATATTCTGGAAGACGCCCTCTTCAATCAGCTCTGCCATAGCGGTGTTGATGGCGTTGAGCAGGTCACTGTTGTCCTTACCCACAGCGATGGCGTAGTCCTCCACGGCAAACTCGGTGTCCAGAATTTTCAGGCCGGGGTTCTGGGCCACATAGGCCTTAGCGGGCTCATTGTCGATGACCACGGCGTCCACCTGGCCGTTGACCAGGGCCATAACGGCCACAGCGCCGGTCTCATAGGCGGTGACGTGTTCCTCGCCGTAGCCGCCATCCTCCGGGGTGGCAGAGCAATAGATGTAGCCGGTGGTGGTCTCCTGGCAGCCGATCATCTCGGCGTTGGCCAAATCGTCCACGGTCTCAATGGGGGAGCCCTCCTTGACGATAACAACCTGGATGCCGGTGGCGTAGCTGTCGGAGAAGTCCATGACCTCTTTGCGCTCATCGGTGACGGTGATGCCGGCCATAGCAATGTCGCTCTTGCCGGTCTGCACGGCGGTGAGGGCGGCATCAAAGCCCATATCGTCCACCACCAGTTCCAGGCCCAGCTTGTCGGCAATGGCAGCGGCCACCTCTACGTCGATACCCTCGAAGGAGCCGCTGTCCGTCAGCATCTCATAGGGGGGGAAGGCGGCATTGGTGGACATATGCAGTTTGCCGGCCTCTACGGTGGTAAACTCACCGTACTGGCTGGAAGGGGTATCCCCGGCGGAGCTGGCGTTGGGGGCGGCGGGAGGATTACTGGCGGCAGGGGGATTGTTGGCGGAGCCGCTGTTATTGCCGCAGGCGGCAATAGACAGGGCCATAGCGGCGGCCAAAGCAAGGCTAAGGACTTTTTTCATTTTCATTTTATGTTCCTCACTTTCTAAAATTTGTCCAGGGTTTAACGCTGATGCCAGTAT
>CAMWBA010000025.1 GCA_947172355.1 uncultured Bacillota bacterium | reverse complement strand
AAATCAAAGCCTGGCAGGACGAGCGGCTTGTGAAGCAGGTGCGCCACGTCTGGGAAAACGTGCCTTACTACCGGAAGAAGATGGAGGAGAAGGGCCTGACCCCGGAGGACATCCAGTCCAGCGACGACCTGCATAAACTGCCCTTTATCACCAAAGCCGACCTGCGGGATGCTTACCCTTATGGGCTGGTAGCCAAGCCTCTGAAGGAGTGTGTGCGTATCCAGTCCACCTCGGGTACCACCGGCAAGCGGGTGGTGGCCTTCTACACCCAGCATGACATCGATCTGTGGGAGGACTGCTGCGCCCGGGCCATCATGGCCGCGGGAGGCACCGATGAGGACGTGTGCCAGGTGTCCTACGGCTACGGCCTGTTCACCGGCGGCCCCGGACTGAACGGCGGCTCCCACAAGGTGGGCTGCCTCACCATCCCCACCTCCTCGGGCAACACTGAGCGGCAGATTATGTTCATCCAGGATCTGTCCGCCACCATCCTGTGCTGTACCCCCTCCTACGCCGCTTACATCGGCGAGACCATGAAGGAGATGGGCCTCACCCCCGACCAGATCCCCTTGAAAGCCGGTATCTTCGGTGCGGAAGCTTGGTCGGAGGAGATGCGCCAGGACATCCAGAACACCTTGGGCATCAAAGCCTACGACATCTACGGCCTGACCGAGCTGTCCGGACCCGGCGTGTCCTTTGAGTGTTCTGCCCAGACCGGTATGCACATCAACGAGGACCACTTCATTGCCGAAATCATCGACCCGGACACCGGCGAAGTCCTGCCCGAAGGCGCAAAAGGCGAGCTGGTGTTCACCTCCATCACCAAGGAGGCGTTTCCCCTCCTGCGCTACCGTACCCGGGACATCTGTACACTCACCCGGGAGAAGTGCTCCTGCGGCCGCACCCACGTGAAGATGTGCAAGCCCATGGGCCGCTCCGACGACATGCTCATCATCCGAGGGGTGAACGTCTTCCCGTCCCAGATCGAGACCGTCCTGCTCAACCACGGCTACCCCGCCAACTATCAGATTATTGTGGACCGGGTGCGGAACACCGATACGTTGGACGTCCAGGTGGAGATGACCCCTGAGATGTTCACCGACAACATGGGCGAAATCAACCGCCGGCAGAAGGAACTGGTGGACGGTCTGCGCTCCATGCTGGGCCTGGCCGCCAAGGTCACCCTGGTGGCCCCCAAGACCATTGTGCGCAGCGAGGGCAAAGCCGTCCGCGTCATCGACAAGCGGAAAATCTAATTTTAACGATTCCGTTCTCTCCGCGGCGAGAGAAGGGAAGGCTATGTGATTATATTTGGAGGGAACACTATGAGCATCAAGCAGATTTCCGTCTTTATCGAGAACAAGCCCGGCGTGCTCTACGCCATGACCGGCGTACTGGGACAGAACGGTGTGGATATGCGTGCCTTCACCCTGGCCGAGACCAGCGACTTCGGCATTGCCCGCATCATCGTGGACGATGTGTATAAGGCGTCTACCACCCTGAAGGATGCCGGCTATGTCCACTCCATCAGCGACGTGCTGGGCGTGGCGGTCCCCGACCAGCCCGGTGGGCTAAATAAGGTCCTACAGGCCCTGACGGATGCCCAGGTAAATGTGGAGTATATGTACGTCTTTGTGGGGCACAAGAACTCCGGCAGCGCCTACACCATCTTCAAGGTGGCCGACAGCGCCGCTGCCGCCGCTGCCCTGGCCCAACGGGGTATCAAGGTGGTGGACCAGGAGGAAATTGAACAGCTGTAGAATAAAAAACACCCGCATCCCTATCGGCGAAGCGGGTGTTTTCTATGCTGAAATGTACTCAGTGTCCGCGTGTTTCTCAACAGACATTGAGCAAAAGAGAACCCTCTGTTGGCGGGAGCCAGAGGGAACCATTCCCCCTGGCGGGGGATGCGAGGGGACGGCGCCCCCTTGGGCCGCCGGAGGCAGCCAGCCGTTTCCCATGGTTAACAGGTTTTGGGAGAAACCAGACCGCACCGGACCGGGCGGGAGAGGGCAGGAGTCAGTCGGCCAGCTTTTGCGCTCTGGCCTGCTCATAGGACTGCTGGACCTGCTGGCGGAATGCCTCATCCGTAAGGATGCGGTAGGTCATGCCGGCGATGAGCGCTGCGCCGCCGGCGATGGCCTGGTGGCCGGTTTCGGAGATGGTCTCCTCCCGGAACTCCGCCGTGTGCATGGCCCAGGGAGCCTGGCACAAAGGCCATAAGGGCTGGATGGTGGGGCAGCGGTAGCTGACATTGCCCACATCGGAAGAGCCGCTGGGGGCGTCCACTGGGATGTGCTTCTGGCCCAGCTCGTCCATGATGGCAATAGCCGCCCCCTCTAAGGCGGGGACCCGGACCATATCGGCAAAGGGGTCGAAGCCAAGGGTAAAGCTGACCCCGCAGTCCATGGCCATGGCAGCGCCTTTGGCGCACTTCTGGACGATTTGGTCCAGCCGGGCCAGCTTGCCCATAGAGCCGGTGCGGAACTCCACGCGGACCAGTGCCCGGTCGGGGATAATGTTAGGGGCTTTGCCGCCGTCCAGAATGACGCCGCTGAACCGGATGTCAGAGGTAAAGCCCTCCCGCCGGGCGTCCACCAGGTCCAAAAATTTCCGGGCGGCCGTGAGGGCGTTGCGTCCGTCCCAAGGGGCGCCCGCCGCATGGGCGGACTGGCCGTTGAACTCCACCAGGTAACACTTCAGACTGAGTACGTCCATGTCGGCTGCCGCTGCGCCGCCGCTGTAGCTGTGGACCATAATGGCCATATCCATACCGTCGAAGGCGCCCTGATCGGCCATAGGCACCTTGCCGCCCCGCTCCTCCTCGGCGGGTGTGCCAAAGACATACAGCCTGCCCTGGAATTTGTCCTTGTGGTCAGCCAGGGCCAGGGCGGCCAGAACCGCCATGGAGCCATGGGCGTTGTGCCCGCAGGCGTGGCCCAGGCCGGGCAGAGCGTCATACTCCACCAGAATGGCGGCGGAGGGGCCCTCGCCGTTGTCCAGTACAGCGCGGAAGGCGGTGGGCCAGCCCAGATAGGGGTATTCCACCTGGAATCCCGCCTGAGTTAAGAGATCCACGATTTTTTGGCTGGAGCGAAATTCCTGGTCTGGGAGCTCGGGATGGGCGTACAGGTCGTCACTGAGGGCAATGGCGGCGCTGTGGTGCTTGGCTACTGCGTCAGCCAGGAAGGGCGCAAGGTGTTGTTTTTCCATGGGAGGTTCCTCCTTGTACTGGTGTTGCCTGGCCATCTCAGCGTGGAGCGGACGGGAACAAATTGTATGCTTGAATTTTCTCTCTGCCGGCCAAACATACTGTAACTATAGCATAAAAATTTGTGGTGTTCAACCAAGAATTTCCTGCGGGGATGGAGCGGTCTGTGGAAGTGGGATGGACATCGGGAGACACAAAAAGCGGTGCGGCAGACACCGCTCCCTGGGGGAACGGGCCGCGCACCGCCTTTTGCGACGGGGATTTTAAGAGGCTGTTGGCTGCTGGTTGGAGAATTTGGTATACGCCTGGCTCACCTTGCTGGCCTGGGCCTGCTCCACCTGATACCAGCCCTTGGACTGGGCCATGCGGAATAGGTCGCTTTGGGTCTGGTGGCTCTGGTTGAGGATATTCAGAAAGTCATCCCGCAGGGCCAGATTGACGCACTCGGAGGCATAGGTGTCGTAGTTGGCGGACATCTTCTTTTCGCTGCAAATGAAATCGGTCATTCTCTCTTGGTCGTTCATGGGTTCTCCTCCTTTGTCAGCGCAGATAGTTCAGCAAGGTGTTGTAGTTGTTCAGGTGCTGGCCGGCACAGGCCTGGAACTTGCTTTTCAGCTCCGGGTCCTGGCTCTCCTGGACGGCGGACAGGTACTTGCAGTGGAGCACCCGTTCAAAGTCCAGCTGGTCGGACAGGGCGTTGAGTTCCTTGGTGGTCAGATTGGGCATAAAACTGCCTCCTTTCCAAGCGGGGATGTCCCCCGATCATGGCAGTAGTCTGTCCGGTATGGGTTCCTTTATGCGCGGCGGGGAATTTTTGGATGTCCCTCCCGGTCAAAGCGCCACACCAAATGGGGCCGGCCCTCCCACCGTTCCAGCGAGGCCAGGCAGATCAGGGCGGACAGGGCCACCGGCCGCTCCGGCCGGAAGGGGACCGCCAGAGAGAAGCCGTCCGACTCCTTCCGGCACAGCATAGAACCCTTGAGCTGTTCCTGAAGCACCGGGTCGGCCAGCAGCTGGGACGGGTGCTGCTCGCAGTACCAGTTGGCCGGGGCCGAAAAAGAGAACGCCAGGGTGGCCGCAGCCGAAAACTGAGGCCAGCAGCCCGCCTGTTCCAGAGCGCCCACCGACAGCGTGCGGCGCAGAACCAGCTGCCCGTTTTCTGGCGCTAGGGTGCCCAGCAGCAATTTTCCTCCCTGGTCGCCGTGGAGCCATACCTTATAGAGTCCCCGTCCGTCGGAGGGCCGCTCCGCCTCCATGTGGACCCGCGGGCCATCCTGGCGCAGCGTCAGTGTGCCGCCGCCCCGCATTGCCATCCGTTCCTTCAAGGTCCGCACCCCCTTCCCGCTATTCTATGCGGCGCAGAGGAGAAAGTGGACCAAACCGGGGAAATGGGGCGGGAAAGCACAAAAAAATTTCCCGGAAGGCAGAGAAAAAGTGTTGCGTCCCTGGAAAAACTGTGGTATACTACCAAGGCATTATGCGTGGGAGTGCGGATTTTTCGCCCGGTGCCCGGGAAAAGCGGGTTGGCGGAGAATATGATGCCCCCAGAAGAATAACTGAAAACAGGAGGAAACAAACTATGGCAGTCGTATCGATGAAGCAGCTGCTGGAGGCCGGCGTACACTTCGGCCACCAGACCCGCCGGTGGAACCCCAAGATGGCCACCTACATCTACACGGAGCGCAACGGGATCTATATCATTGATCTCCAGAAGACCGTGAAGAAGCTGGAAGAGGCCTATAATTTTGTCCGTTCCCTGGGCGAGAAGGGGGAGACCCTGCTGTTCGTGGGCACCAAGAAGCAGGCGCAGGAGGCCATCAAGGAAGAGGCCAGCCGGGTTGGCATGTACTGGGTGAACGCCCGGTGGCTGGGCGGTATGCTCACCAACTTCAAGACCATGCGCGGCCGTGTGGACCGTCTGGCCCAGCTGAAGAAGATGCAGGAGGACGGCACCTTCGACATGCTGCCCAAAAAGGAAGTCATTAAGCACATGGGCGAGATCGCCAAGCTGGAGAAGTATCTGGGCGGCGTGACCGAGATGCGCAAGCTCCCCGGCGCCCTGTTTGTGGTGGACCCCCGCAAGGAGCGCAATGCCATCAACGAGGCCCGCAAGCTCCATATCCCCATTGTGGCCATCGTGGACACCAACTGCGACCCCGACGAGATTGACTACGTGATCCCCGGCAATGACGACGCTATCCGCGCCATCAAGCTGATCTCCTCCGTCATGGCCAACGCCATCCAGGAGGGCCGCCAGGGCCAGGACGCTGCCCCCGCGGCAGAGGCTGCCCCCGCTGCGGCGGAGTAAAGTTCCGCTTTTCAGCGCCCGCCCAGGCGGGCGGGCGCTATCCTTTTACACGGTAGGAATGCCGGTTCCGGCCGGCTGACAATAAATTGGAGGTAATGTAATTATGGCAATTTCCGCAAAAGACGTACAGAAGCTGCGCGAGATGACCGGCGTTGGCATGATGGACTGCAAAAAGGCCCTAGTAGAAGCCGACGGCGACTTTGACAAGGCCATTGAGTGGCTGCGGGAGAAGGGCTTGGCCGCCCAGACCAAGAAGGCCGGCAAGGTGGCTGCCGAGGGCGTGTCCTTTGCCAGCGTGTCCGCCAGCGGCGTGGGTGTCCTCATTGAAGTCAATTCCCAGACCGACTTTGTGGCCAAGAACGAGGTCTTCCAGGGCTTTGTTAAGGACGTGGCCAGCGTGGTGGCCGAGCAGAACCCCGCTGATGTGGAGGCGCTGAAAGCCTGCACCTATCCCGGCACCGACCGTACCGTCGCCGATGTCACCGCCGACAAGGTGCTGGCCATCGGAGAGAACATCCAGATTCGCCGCTTTGTCCGCTACGCCGAGGGTGTCAACGTGCCCTATGTCCACATGGGCGGCAAGGTAGGCGTGCTGGTCAACCTGGCCGTGGAGGGGATCGACGCCGATAAGGTGGTCACCTTGGGCAAGGATGTGGCTATGCAGATTTGCGCCATGAACCCCGCTTATCTGGATAAGTCGGATGTGAGCCAGGAGGTTCTGGACAAAGAGAAGGAAATCCAGCTGGCCATTATGGCCAACGACCCCAAGATGGCCGCCAAGCCTGACAAGGTGAAAGAGGGCATCGTTATGGGCAAACTGGGCAAGTATTACGAGGAGAACTGCCTGCTTCAGCAGGCGTTCGTCAAGGAAAACAAGATTTCCGTGGAGAAGCATGTGGCCGCTGTGGCCAAGGAGCTGGGCGGCACCATCACCGTGAAGGGCTTCACCCGCTTCGCCACCGGCGAGGGCATTGAGAAGAAGGAGGACGACTTCGCCGCTGAGGTCGCTTCCATGGTAAAATAAAAAGTGCTGTCGCTGTCCACTTCACATCAGACCGAGTATCCCTAATATCCTGACCAACAAAAGGTCCTGAGTAATTCACCATTACTCGGGGCCTTTTCTTTATGGCTGCCGCCGATTAAATCCCATTCCATATAAATCCAACCCTAAAAAGTTCGATGCAACCCCATCATCCATTCTAACTGGATTCAAGCGGGAGGGACAAAACAGCCCAAAGTTCTGCCCTGCTTGCGATTGGGAGGATGCGTAGATTTTGCGGAGTTACAATGAAGCGCAGCAAGGAAAAATAACAGCAAAACAAATTTACTTCATAAACGTCAACAAGACAGCTGCATGGCATTGATATACCATGCAGCTGTCTTGTTTTTCACTCACGCAAATGCCAAAACCCTTATCCTGTCTGTACAAGTTTGAAAATAAGTTTCGTTACCCGCTCCAGGTCCGACATTGGAATTGATTCTTCCAAGCTGTGGATGTTGCGCATTCCAGTTCCGATATTGACCGCCTCGATGCCGTGGGAAAACAGCAGGGAAGCGTCTGAACCACCGAACCCACGGGCCAGGACTGCCTCCAGGCCCAGCTCCCGATAAGCATCCACCAGGTCTCGAATCAGCTTGGAATCCTCCGGCACGTAAAGCAGGCCGGTATGCCGCTCTTTGGTTACTGTATGGTGTGCACCCATGGAAACACAGGCCCGTTCCAGCGCAGACGCAATCTCGTTCGACCAGTATTGAACCCTTGCCTCCTCATGGGAACGTATTTCCAGATCAAAATTTGCCTCAGCCGGCACCAGATTGGTGCTGCCAGGAGACAGAAAGCTCCCCACATTCATCATGGTTGCCTCGTCGACCCGGCCGCAGGGAATCTCCGCCACCGCTGCCGCAGCGGCTTTCAATGCGTGGATCCCTTTCTCCGGCGCCACTCCCGCATGGGCGCTTTTTCCTGAGATACGGACGTGCCATGACTCGTGGATTGGCGTCCGGTTGATAATTACATGGGGCCGCCCGCTGTCCAATACAACAGCCTGCCGGCTGCGCAGACGGCTGTAATCGGCGTGGCGGGCACCGCGAAGACCATTTTCCTCACAGATTGTAAAGAGAACTTCAATGGGCCGGTGGCATAGTCCGGATTCCAGCAGCGTCTCCAGCATCTCCATCACAGCGGCAATGCCGGACTTGTCGTCAGCCCCTAAGATCGTATCCCCGCCAGAGTACAGCACTCTGTCCTCATCCAGCACCGGATATATCCCTTTGCCGGGAGAAACGGTATCCATATGTGCACAAAAGAGGATGGGCTCCCCCACGCCAGGAAGTGAGGCATACAAATTTCCTCCGTTGGAGCCGCACAGTACCCCAGCCCCGTCGCGAAATACTGGCAGCTTTAGACACCGCAGCTCTGCCTCCAGCAGCGTACAGAAAGCGCCTTCGTCTCCCGACTCGCTGTCACAGGCAATATACCGCAGAAGCCGTTCAAACAGGCGTGCTGCGTTCATACGCTCCCCCCTTGACATTTCAGCATGAAATCACGTGATTCCCTCCGCCGCGTATTTGTACATACAGCCATGATGGCGGGCACACCCCTCACAGCCGCCGTGGCACACCGCCAGGCTCCCCCTGTCACCAGAAAGCTCCGCCCCTTTCAGCGCAATCACTTGGTCCCAGGCCTGTTGGATATTTTCCTCTTCCCCCATCAGGAGAAACGTCCTGCTGCCCTCCCCGCTGCCAATTCCACTGCCGGCAATGGCGACAGCCTCTACGCCAAATAGAACTTCAAACGCTTTGATCTCCGTAATGATAGAGCCAAAGATATTATACAACCCTATAGCCGCTCCCATAGACCGCTCTACACCGGACAAACCTGTATGGGCCATTGCGGACCCCACATCCGGAATCAGCTTATTCAGTCCGCACAGGACAATCATGGGCAGTCCTCTGATATAGGCGTTGTGCAAAGCATAGCCCCGGCTCCCGCCGCCTCGGGAAGCAAAAGCCAGCGCTGCCCTGCCCTGAGTGTCAATCGCGTTGGCCCCCACGATGATTAGAGCTGTACTGTCCATCTGTTCCACAATCAGCTGGATATTTTTATCCACATTCACCGCCTGTCCCGCCTGGACAAGCAGGTTGTGGGGGGCCGGTATCTTATGCAGCGCAGAGCGCGTCCCGCCGGCATCAATCCGCCCCGATATCCGCATGGGGCCAAAACCCAGTTCTTCCGACATGGCAGAGACGGTTGTGCCCCCTATCAGCAGAAGCTGCCGGCCATTTTTCATTCGGCTGCATACCTCAGGAAGCCGCACAGCGGCTTTCCCGATCAGGCGCTTGCTCTCGTTGCCTGTCAATGTAACCTGAACCTTTTTCAATAGCATTCCCTTCCTTCGTTCATACCCCAATAATATCAGGCGTCGCGGGTTCTGGGATCCAGGAAGTCACGCAGCGCATCACCCAGCAGGTTTACCGCAATCACGGTAACGAAAATTGCCAGGCCAGGGGCCAGCGCCATGTGCGGCGCAGTCCAGATATAATTCCTTGCGGAACTGAGCATAGAACCCCACTCCGGGGTAGGCGGCTGGGCGCCCAAGCCAAGGAAGCCCAGCGTAGAGGCCAGCATGATGGAGGAGCCCATACGAAGCGTCGCCTGGACCACAATGGGTCCCATCGAGTTGGGCAGCAAATGCCGGAAAATAATCCGGAAGTCGCCGGCACCAGAGGAGCGGACCGCCTCGACATAGCTGCTGGTTTTCAAGGACATAAACTGTGCACGTACCAGCCGGGCAAATGTGGGCATTGAGCTCAGCCCTACAGCGATCATCGGCGTATAGACACTGGGCTGCATTACCATCACAATGGACATGGCCAGCAAGACGCTGGGGAAGGCCAGCAGAATATCACAGACCGTCATAATCAGGTGGTCCAATATCCCGCCGTAGTAGCCGGACAATGTTCCCATCAGCAGCCCGCCGGCCAGACCAAGGGCTACCGCAAGGATACCGGAAGTAAGAGAATATTTGGCGCCAACCACAATACGAGCCAGAATATCCCTTCCAAAATCATCGGTGCCCAGCAGATGCCCAACGGAAGGGCCCTGGAGCTTATTAGCTGGGAACTGCTCAAAAGGGGACTGTACAACAAAGGGGCCGGTGATTGCCACTGCAATCAGAATTACCAGGATGGACAACCCCACCACAGCGGTAGGACTCCTCAAAAATTTTTGTACATTCTTCAAGGTAATTCCCCCCATCAATAGCGTATACGCGGGTCGAGAAGCGCATACAGCAGATCGGTCACCAAATTGATTACGGCAAAGGTAAACGCCAGGATCAGAATGCCGCCTTGAACAATTTGAAGGTCACGGCTGTCTAGGGCGTCCACAATCATGCGTCCCACTCCCGGCCAGGAGAATACGGTCTCGGTAACCACCTGGCCGCCCAGCATGACGCCGAACTGAAGCCCGATAATCGTGAGAATGGGGACGGCGGCGTTGCGCAGCGCATGCAGCCAGATAACCCGCTGGTCCTGAAGGCCCTTGCCTCTGGCGGTACGGATGTAATCCTGTCCCAAAATTTCCAGCATACTGGTACGGGTCAGTCTGGCAATATTGGCCGCAGTGCTGGAGCCCAGTGTCAGAGCCGGGAGAATAAAACTTGTCGGTCCGACGATTCCATAAAATGGGAGCAGCTCCAGCTTGACGGAAAACAGCATAATCAGCAGCAACGCCAACCAGAATGAGGGCATCGAAACGCCGATGAAAGAGACAACCATCGCAATGGTATCTCCAATTCTGCCCCGTTTCACAGCGGCAAATATTCCGATGGGCAGACCGATGATAATCGCCACCAGCATACTACAGGCGGCAAGCTGCAGCGTAGCCGGCCAGGCTGCAGCCACAATTTCCATGACAGGCTTGTTGCTGCGGTAGGAATGGCCCAGATTCCCTTTCAGTAGATTCCCCATATAGTTCAAGTATTGCTCCCCATAGGGCGCATCCAGATTCAGGGCGCGGCGGAGGTTTTCCACATCCGCGGCAGCCGCCTGCGGACCAGCCAGAGCCTGAGCCGTGTCACCCGGGATGGCGTGGAGCAAAACAAAAGAGATGGTCGCTGCGCCAAACAGGACAAGGACTGTAAAGGCAATCTTTTTCATGGCATAGTTCAGCAAGATGATCCCTCCCGCAGTATATCATACCCTGGAGCGGGGCAAGCATGTCCCACCCCGCTCCGGGTAACGATTATGTTATTTCCTTCTAAAACGGTAAACTGTCTGTCAGTTCTTGCGCACACCTTCCAAAATGATGTGCTCAGTGGGCAAAATCTCAATGCCGGATACATTGCTGCGTACAGCCAAAGCCTGTTTGGGGTAGTACAGGAAGGTCCAGGCCGCTTCATCCATAATGATTGCCTGCGCCTGCTTATACAGATCGGCCCGCTTCTCCATATCCACCTCTGTCTGGGCATCCTCCAGCAGCTTGTCCACCTGGGGGTTGCTATAGAAGGCGCGGTTGGAATTGGGAGGGAACTGAGAGGAGTGGAGCGGACGGAAGAGGCCCACGTCCGCGTCACCGGTGGAGGGGCTCCAGCCCAGCAGCACCATATCAAACTCGCCCTTCTTAACCTCGGACATCAGAGACTGAAACTCCCACTGGCGGATTTTGACACGTATATTTGCCTCCGCCCACTGGGCATTCAAATTCTCGGCCACCTGAACGTCCATCAAATAGCGGCCGGCGGGAGTCCATAGCTCCAGGTCGATACCGTCAGGATAGCCGGCCTCAGCCAGCAGGGCCTTTGCCTTTTCTACGTCGTGCTCATAGGTCATTGTGGAGGCATAGCCCCAGGTCTTGGGCGAGATAGGCGCGTCGGCCACAGTGGCCATCCCATCCAAAATGTTGTTGACAATGACATTCTTGTCCACTGCATAATTCATTGCCTGACGGACCTTTACGTTCTGCAGCACGCCCTTGGAGTTATTTAAGGCTACGTACATGGTCATCACGGTTTCGCCCTCGACAAACTGGATGTTTTTTGAATCTCTCAGGCGCTCAATCTCGGTGGCAGGCAGGCGCATGGCCACATCAGCTTGTCCGGACTGGATCAGCAGCGCACGGGTGGCGTCCTCAGGGACAATGCGGAAATAGACCTTTTCCACCATGGGAGGGCCGGCAAAATAGTTCTCGTTGCGCTCCAGGACAATCTCCTCACCCACCTTCCACTCCGCAAATTTGAAGGGACCGGTTCCGGTGGGATGGGTTGCATAGTCGCTGCCATAGCTCTCTAAGGCGGTGGGGCTAATTATGAAAGCCGCTGGGCCAGCCAAGCGCTGGAGCATAGAGCCGTTGGGCGCCTCGGTGGACAGCGCCACCGTGTACTCATCCAAAACCTCAACCTTGACAATGGGCTCTAAAGAGCTGCGGACCGGAGAACCTACATCGGGATTCAAAATGCGTTCCAGCGTGATTTTTACGGCCTCAGCGTTGAATTTGCTCCCATCATGAAATACCACGTCGTTCCTCAGCTGGAAGGTCCAAGTCAGGCCATCCTCCGACACCGTCCAGGACTTGGCTAGGTCGGGCATAATTTCCATGTCAGGATTGAAACGCACCAGTCCGTTGTAGATGTTTTTGTTAAAAATCTCTGTTGCGGAGTCGGTGCAGAAATGGGGATCAAAGGTGGACGCATCCGCTCCGGCTAGGACAATCAGTTCCTTCGCGATTGTCTCCCCATCCTGACCTCCGCTTCCGGAAAGGGCTGAGCTCTGCCCGCCTTTTGTCCCGCTGCCGCAGGCGGTCAGACTGAGCGCCATTGCAGCGGACAGGAGCAGCGCCAGAAGTCTTTTTCTGTTTTTCATGGGTTACCCTCCTTTTAAACTTGGATTGACGGATTCCTTTTCTGCCTGGATTGTGATCAAAACGGTTCAGACCGTTGTGACCTCACTGAAATTTGCGCAGGCCATCCGATATGCGCAGCCATCTCCTTGGCCCGTGCATGGAGCAATGCGTCTGCATTCTCCCACTTCCTGCGCCGCAGGACTAACTCCTGTGCCAGCTGCTCCGCCTCGTTGCGTTGCTGCTCCAACATACGCTGAACCTCACTGGGGGCGGTGGCGCCCCGGCAGCACCGGCGCTCCACACTGACATGGAAGTCCTTTGCCTGCTCCACCTGTTCTCTTGAGATGGGCAGCGGCATTCCGTTGATGTCCCGGCACCAGATGTCCAGCAGCTCCCACGTCAGAGACTCCTGGCCCAAACCCTTCTCAAAGAGTTCGCTGACCGCTCCGCCCACCACTTTGTGGGCCTGGCGGAAGGAGAGCCCGCCCTGCAGCACCAGACTGTCAGCCAGTTCTGTGGAGTTGGAGAAGTTTCGTGCGAGCACGCCCTCCATCTGTGCTTTGTTAAAGGTGAGGGAGCGGGTGTACTCCTCACTGATCCGGCACATTCCCATTGCGGTTTGCACACATTCCAATACATCCTCCCAGGCCGCTGTCATATCGCGGCTGGCCTGGAAGGAAACCGAGCAGGCATCGCAGATCCCGGCATACCGGGCGGCAATCAGCCTGGCCTGAGAGCGTACCGTGGCGCAGATGACCGGATTGCGCTTCTGGGGCATGATGCTGCTGGAGTCAATCAGATCGTCGGACAGCCCGGCAAAGCCCGCCTCATTGGTACACCAGAAGATGATATCCTCCGCCAGCCGGGCCAGGGTATTCAAGCTCATCACTGCGATGTTAGACCCCTCCAGCATATAGTCCGCGCTGGCTACCGCGTCCTGAGTATGCTCCCACACCCCATCAAATCCCATCAATTCCCCTGTGCGCTCACGGCTGATGGGATACTCGGTCCCGGACATGGCAGCCGAGCCGAGAGGATTGCGGTTAAACCGGTCTACACACTCTACAATACGCCTGACATCCCGGAGCAGCGGCGCCGCAACCCCTGTCAGGTGGAAGCCCATGGTGATGGGCATCGCCTGCTGATGGTAGGTATACCCGGGGAATATCCAGTCAATGGTCTCCCTGGCCCGCTTGTGCAGAACCGCCGCCATATCCAGCAGCGCATCCGCCAGCAGGAACAGACGCTCACGCAGCTCAATTCTCCACATGGCCGCCTCCACATCGTTGCGGCTGCGGGCGGCAGGCAGATAGCTGCAAATATCCTCTCCGGCCGCCTGGGTCATCAGGTGCTCCAAGTTGATGTAGAGGTCCTCTAGGCTGGGATCCAGCTCCGGCTGGAAGTTCTGCCAGCGCTCCATAACCTCCAACAACTTAGCCGCCGCTGCCGCGGGGATGATTTTCTGCTCCCCCAGCATAACAACATGGGCCTCCATCACCTTGACCAGATAGTCAAAGGAGCCGTTCGACTTGGCCATACGCGGCCCGTAATAATACTGCACTACGACCGGATTGATGTTCCCCTGGGTCTGTTCAAAAAAACCGCCCTTTTTCTTTGCTTCTTCCATCTTGATTGCTCCTTTTTATTACGATACTTCATCCAACAAAACAAACGGAGTTTTATCCCTCAAGCCGGCATCATCGCTTGGATTAACTGGGAGACAGGAATATCCTCCGAACCCTCCAGCACAAGCGCTCGGAGCACCTGTGTGCCTGTTTCACCCAGCGCACAGGAGGCCAGACCGGTAAACTTTTGGATGACATCCTCTCGAGTCAGTGGATTGCCCAAAGCCCCGCGTGGCCTGGTGACGCTGGCAATACTGCGGCTTCCGTCCCGCCACTGTACAGTGACCCGCGCACCGCTCAGATGTTCTTTCTGCCGCACATTATTAAACTCCTCACTCTCCAGGACGGTCACCCGATCGGCCAGTTTTCGGACAGCAGGATCTTTGAGGCGCTCCAAGCTGTAATCATCCGCCTGTCCAGACCGCCCCAGCAGACCCAGTGCCACTCCGTAGGGAATGCTGAGCTGGGCAGACACAACGGAATTTCCCTGGTAGGAACGGCCCGCCATGGCCAGCGCGGAGCGGTTGACCTCTACCGTTATCTGAACCACATCCCCCGGGGTGCGCTCCGGGTGCTCGCTATGGATCTTCAATGCCGCTTCAATAGGGGAGTGTACCGACTTGCACGAGGCAAACCATTTAAACTCCACGTTCTCCACTTCCAGCCGTTTCGCAGGGGCAAGGGCCCGCTCCATATCCCACTCCTGTGCAAACAAGCGGTAGAATCCGCCGTCCTCCGCCTCCAGCACGCAGCGGGGACCCGACAGCCCCGTCTGGGCCAGGAAGGCGGCAAGCAGGCCGTCCCGAGCGGCCAGGCCAGGGTGAAACCGCTTCGACATCGCCCCGTCCACCGAGAAGGACCATGTGCCTCCTGTACGGCTGCCGGAAATGCCCAAGGCATCCGCCAGCTGTTCTTTGTCCAGGTCAAGAATATATCCTGCTGCGGCCGCCGCACCGAAGGCGCCGCAGGTGGCCGTTCCATGCCATCCTCGTTCCCGGTGGTTCATGTAATCCATCCCCAGGGAGATCCGCGCCATCACCTCCACGCCGTTGGTCACCGCCCGCAGCAGCTGTCCCAGTGTAGCGTCCCGCACCTGGGCCGCCGCCATGGCAGCGGGGATGCAGACACATCCGGTGTGCAAAATGGCATAATGTACGTCGTCCAGTTCCCGCAGATGGCACAGACTTCCGCACACCATTGCGGACATCCCAGCCTCCAACCGCTCTTTCCGGCCCCAAACCGATGCCGTGCCGCAGCCCAGCGGCATCACCGCTTGAAGGAGCGGTTCCGCCTCCGGCTGGGTTCCTCCGTACAAGCCAACCCCCAGAGTGTCCAGCAGGCACAGCCGTGCCGCCTGGCCAGCACTCTCCGGCAGCGGACAGCGATTCATCTGCGTGATCAGTTCAGCCAGCCGCTCCACTCCAGAGCCATTTACCTGCGTCCGTTTCATCTAAATCAAGGGGTAGTGGCAGGCCACTTCCCGTCCTCCTATCTGTTTCATTTGCGGCGCCTCCCGAACACAAAGATCCTTGCAGCAGCGGCACCGGGTATGGAAATAACATCCCGGGGGTGGATTGATCGGAGAGGGGATATCTCCCTCAAGAATGATGCGCTGGGGGATATTTTTGGGGTCGGGCTGGGGAATTGCCGACAGCAGCGCCTGAGTATAGGGGTGGGCCGGACTGAGAAACAGATGATCGGCATCTACAATTTCCGCCATTCTGCCTAGATACATCACGCCTACCCGGTCTGAAATATGCTTAACTACGTTCAAGCCGTGAGCAATAAAAATATACGTCAGTCCCATATCCTTCTGTAATTCATCGAGCAGATTTAAAATCTGAGACTGAACCGACACGTCCAATGCGGAGACGGGCTCATCGCAGATGACAAGTTTAGGCTTTAAAATCAGTGCCCGTGCAATCCCGATGCGCTGCCGCTGCCCGCCGGAAAATTCATGGGGATAGCGGTTATAATAGCTGGGCTGCAAACCGACCCGCTCCAAAAATTTTTCTGCCTCTCTTTTCCGACTTGCCCGGTCTCCAATTTTGTGGATGATCAGGGGTTCCGTGATAATCTGCCCCACCGTCATGCGGGGGTCCAGGGAGGCAAAGGGGTCCTGAAAAATCATCTGAATATCCTTGCGGACCGTTTTCAGCTCCGTTCTGGACATCTGGAACAGATTTTTACCTTCAAACTGCACACTGCCTGCGGTTGGATTGGTGAGGCAGCAGATCACCCGGCCAACGGTTGTCTTTCCGCAGCCGCTCTCGCCCACCAGCCCGAAGGTCTCCCCTTGATAGACACTAAAATCAATACCGCTGAGTGCATGGGCAATTTTTGTTCCGTTTGTGCCCTTGGACACGAAATCTTTTTTCAGCCCCTTTACTTCCAGCAGGGGCGTCTGTCCCTGTCTTGTCATCGCGCTACCCCTCCTCTGCGCCGTCCGACACCAGCGGGAAATGACAGCTTACCTTTGTGGCGCCTATCGTGTAAACAGAAGGTTCCTCCCGCCGGCAACGCTCCTGGGCATAGGGGCAGCGGGGGTGGAACCGGCACCCCTGCGGAAAGTTACTGGGTGACGGCACAATGCCAGGAATGACGTCCAAGGTCTCCCGCGTGTCGTCTGTTTTGGGGATGCAGTTGATTAGCCCCTTGGTGTAAGGGTGCCTCGGCGCGGCAAACAGCGCATCCACCGGGGCCTCCTCTACCACACGCCCGCCATACATCACGATAACTCTTTGCGCCATCTCCGCCACAACGCCTAGATCGTGGGTGATAAATAGAATCGTCATGCCCAGCTCCTTCTTCAGCTTGCGCATTAAATCCAGAATCTGCGCCTGGATTGTGACATCCAGCGCGGTGGTGGGTTCATCAGCAATGAGAAGTTTGGGCTCACAGCACAGTCCCATGGCAATCATCACCCGCTGCCGCATACCACCAGAGAGCTGGTGAGGATATTCCCGAAGTCTGGATTTTGGGTCTGCGATTCCAACCAAATGGAGCATTTTAATCGCCTTTTGCTCCGCCTCCTGCCTGTTTAATCCCTGGTGAAGACGAATCGCCTCCACAATCTGCATTCCGATGGTGAAGACCGGATTCAGCGAGGTCATTGGCTCCTGATAAATCATTGAGATGGCATTCCCACGAATCCCGCACATCTCCTTCTCTGTCTTCTTCAAGATATCCTCGCCATCAAACAGGATCTCGCCCGCTACAAATTTTCCGGGTGGGGTAGGCACTAAACGCATGATGGACAGAGAGGTCACGCTTTTACCGCAGCCCGATTCCCCTACAATACACAGCACCTCCCCCCTGTCAACATGAAACGTAACACCATCTACCGCTGGTACTACCTTCCCCGGTGAAAAGAAGTAGGTTTTCAGATTCTTCACTTCCAAAAGCGGCGCCAAACAAACCATCTCCTCACTTCAAATTAGGGCCTATTCCAAAGCCCCTCAGCCCGTCCAATTAAATTACAGTTTTTTCCAACACCCCCGCTGCATATCGTTCGGAACTATTTGAATTGATTATATCGTAAAACACAGCAAGGAAGTTGTGATAAATTGCCAAGTTTCAAATCCATATTGCCGGTATTATTTGACGGGAAATACAAAAAATCAATAAAAAATCTTCCAGTTTTTTGGCAAAATACTGCGCTAAAACTCGGCTTCTATCAAACAAATTAAATTGCTTTTTATTGCACAAAATATTTTCCTGTGACCATTTCTCGGCCATATATTGATTTATTTTGCTGTGTTATTATCTTTTTTTGCATTTTTTGCTCCACCTGCTTTCTTGCTTTTCCCGCAAAAACTGAGTATACTAAAGAATCTTTTGGAGACAATGAAGTGCAATTTCTGTTTGGATTGAGAGGAGCATATCGTGCAGATTCGGTTTTTCAGCAAAGAGGGCTGGCAGGGAAATCAATTCCACTTCCATGAACACCTGGAGGTGCTGCTCATTATGTCAGAGGGCGGAACACTGTATGTATCCAACAAAATGTATCCCATCTCTCGGGGAAGTCTGTTCGTCCTTAACCCCGACGACCTGCACCGCAGTATCCCACACCCCGGCTCGCTCTATCAGTTCTATTCGATCCGCTTCTATCCCGAGGATGCGGCCAGCTTCTCCTCGGAGGATTTCGATATTTTGAGCTGCTTTAAACACCATGAACAGTTCAATCACCGGGTTCAGCTGCATGGCGATCAACTGGATCACCTGCTGAAGATTATTAACAAGATGGAATATTATTTGAGTGTGGACTGTTCTGCCTATGGAAAGACTGTACTAATTAAAACGCTCTTGGCGGAATCATTGGTGTATATCAATTTCCTTTATAATGTGCAGACTCGCCCTCTCCCGCCAGACAACACAGAAATATCCAAATTGAAGCCCGTCTTCACTTATATACAGGATCACATTGCTGAGGACCTCTCGCTAGATGTCCTGTCTAAACAGCTGTTTGTAAGCAAATACTACCTCAGCCGGCACTTTAAGGAGGTGATGGGCGTTTCTCTAAGCGAATATATTATCAAACGCAGGTTGTCCCGGGCAAAACAGCTTCTGCGCCAAGGGTATTCTGTGGCAGTTTCGGGAGTGCACTCCGGCTTTAATACCAATGCCCACTTTATCCGCACGTTTATCAAATATACAGGGGTATCCCCCAAACAGTACGCAAAGCAGTACCGTACTCTGGAGAGCTATGAATCCCCCTCTCCCGTCCACCGGGATGTGTTCTTTTCCAGGCCAACAGAGGAAACGTCCTTGCCGGACGAGGGGTGAGCGGGCCCCTGTTTCTCTGCGTGTGAAACACACCGGTCCGGATATCACGGTGGATGGCCAGCAAATGGAAACCACCCTGGCAGAGCGGCTCAGTCTGTTAAAAAACCTCGCCATTGGCGAGGTTTTTTAACAAGCTGGCGGGGGACAGGGCGATGAATTTTCGCTGGGGACACGCCCGGGCTGCGACTGCCTTGAATCAGCACAGAAAAATGTCCAATATAATAAGCGGGGACGTCTGCGGCCCCTACTTGACAGAAGCGGGTCAAATTATGTATCCTTACAGTAAAACATAGATGAAGGACGGAAGCCGGATGAGAAAACTGGTATTGGGAATTTTAGCCCATGTGGACGCGGGAAAGACTACCTTGTCTGAGGGCTTTTTATATCTCAGCGGCGCGGTGCGGAAGCTGGGCCGGGTGGACCACCGGGATGCCTTTTTGGACACCGACGTCCAAGAGCGGGAGCGGGGCATCACCATCTTCTCCAAGCAGGCGGAATTTGTCTGGGGAGACACCTCCTTTACCCTGCTGGACACCCCAGGGCACATGGATTTTTCCGCCGAGATGGAGCGGACTCTGCAAGTGATGGACTGCGCCGTTCTGGTGGTCAGCGGCACCGACGGCATCCAGGGCCACACCCAAACGCTATGGAAGTTGCTGGCGAGGCGCCGGATCCCCACCGTTCTGTTCCTCAACAAGATGGACTTGGCGGGGGCGGACCGAACCGCTCTGCTGGCCCAGCTGCGGGACAAGTTTGACAGCGGCTGCCTGGACTTCTCCGGCGGCTTGGCCCCACTCCAGGAGGATCTGGCCTCCATGGATGAGGCGCTGATGGACCGGTATCTGGAGGGGGGGAAGATCGGACGGGAGGATGCCGCCTCCCTGATTGCCCAGCGTTTGGTCTTCCCCTGCTATTTCGGTTCGGCGCTGAAGCTGGAGGGGGTTGAGGCGCTGCTGGAGGGGCTGGACCAATTTGGTCCGGCCCCCAAGTACCATTCGGAGTTTGGAGCCAAGGTCTTTAAAATTGCCCGGGACGGGTCCGACCGGCTCACCTATATGAAGGTTACCGGCGGCACGCTGAAGGTTCGTACCCTGCTGGGGGAAGAAAAGGTCAATCAGATTCGGATCTACTCCGGAACAAAGTACCGGACGGTGGACGAGGCCCCCGCCGGGACGGTGTGCGCTCTCACCGGCCTGACCAAAACCCGGCCGGGAGATGGGTTCGGAGCGGAGCCCCCCTCCCAGCCGCCCGAGCTGGATCCGGTGCTGAATTACCAGGTAATTCTGCCCCCGGCCTGCGAGGTACACACCCTGCTGCGAAACCTGCGCCAGCTGGAGGAGGAGGACCCCCAGCTGCGGGTGGTGTGGAACGAGGCGCTGGGGGAGATTCACCTTCAGCTCATGGGGGAGGTCCAGCTGGAGGTGCTCACCCGGCTGATTCGAGAGCGCTTCGGGGCGGAGGTCTCCTTTGGGGCGGGAAACATCGTCTATCGGGAGACCATCGCCAACACCGTGGAGGGGGTAGGCCACTTTGAACCCCTGCGCCACTATGCCGAGGTCCATCTGCTGCTGGAGCCCGGTCCGCGGGGCAGTGGGCTGCGTCTGGCCTCCGCCTGCCCCACCGACCAGCTGGACCTAAACTGGCAGCGGCTGATCTTCACCCACCTGATGGAGAAGAACCACCGGGGGGTGCTCACCGGTTCCCCTATCACAGACATAACAATCACCCTAGTGGCCGGTCGGACTCACGTGAAGCACACCGAGGGGGGCGACTTTCGTCAGGCCACTTATCGGGCGGTGCGGCAGGGGCTGATGCAGGCGGACAGCATTCTGCTGGAGCCCCACTATGATTTCACCCTAGAGCTGCCCTCCGACTGCGTAGGTAGGGCCATGAACGACCTGCAGTCCATGGGAGGGACGGTGGAGGGGCCGGAGCAGGCGGGAGAACTCGTCCTCCTCACCGGTCATGCCCCGGTGACCGGCCTGCGGAACTATTGGCGGGAGGTGGCCGCCTACACCCGGGGGCAGGGACGGCTGGCCTGTGCACTGCGCGGGTATGAGCCCTGCGCCAACCAGGAGGAGATTGTGACTCAATTTGGCTATGATCCGGAGCGGGACACCGAGAATCCGCCTGATTCGGTGTTCTGTTCCCATGGAGCGGGAGTCATCGTAAAGTGGAGTGAGGTCCGGGCGCATATGCATGTGGACAGCGGCCTGCGGCTGGGGATGGAGCCTCCCGCCCCGGAGTCTGCCCTTCCGACGGGAGGTGCACGCGCCCAGCAGGGAGGAAGTTTGGAGCAGGACAAAGAGCTGCTGGCGGTCTTTGAGCGGACGTATGGCAAGGTGGACCGGGGAGAGACCGCCTTTCGGCCCCGGAAAAAGCCGGCCCGCACCAGCCTGGACGAAGGGAAATATACCATCCGGGAGCAGAAGTCTGGCCCGGAGTATCTGCTGGTGGACGGCTACAATATCATCTTCGCTTGGGACGAGCTGAAGGCGCTGGCCCGGCAGGACGTGTCCGCCGCCCGGGGGGTCCTGGAGGACATTTTGTCCAACTACCAGGGATTCCGGAAGTGTGTGGTGATTTTGGTCTTTGACGCCTATAAGGTAAAGGGCAACCCCGGCTCGGTGGAAAAGAAAAACAACATTTATGTGGTGTATACCAAGGAGGCAGAGACCGCAGACACCTACATCGAAAAGGCCACCTATGACTTGGGAAAGGACCACCGGGTCCGGGTGGCCACCTCCGACGGCCTGGAACAGCTGATTATTCTGGGCCATGAAGCCCTGCGGCTGTCCGCCCGGAGTTTTCGGGCGGAGGTGGAACAGGTTCAGGGGGAGATCTCCGCCCTAGTGAACAAGCTGAACCGGCGGAACGCCGGGGACCGAAAGCTGAAAAACACAGCAAAGATTGTGGAGAAAAGGAGGTAAAAAGATAGATACGAACTATTCTGGAACGAAAAAGCGCAGGGGCATTTTGGTGTGAACGGATGTTGTTACATCGCCCGCAACGCCGCTCTGGCCAGCTGCGCCAGAGAGGAGGCCACGGTGAACAGGTCTCTGGGGCCGGCATCTTTGACGGCCCGGAGGGCGGCGGCCAGATTGGCGGGCTCCAAAGCCTCCTTCACCATTTTGGCGTCTCCGGAGGACAACAGTTCATAGAGGGTGTCTGCCACCGTCTCCCGCTGCTGGGGGGTCAGTTCGGCCAGCCAGTTTTTTAAGGTGCGGTCGATGAGTTTGCTGCCGGCGGAGACCTCTTCCAGCCGGACAAAATCGCCCCCCAGCACCTGCCAGGAGTAGAGATCATGCTGGAACAGGCCCTGCTGGTCGCTGTCCACCACGGTGTGGGGCTCCTCGTGTGCCAGCAGCAGCCCCACCACCGAGGACTTTGGAACAAAGCTGCGGATTCGGGTGCGCAGTTCTTGGTAACCCGGCCGGGCCAGCAGATAGGGGTTGAAGCCGGGACTGTCAAAGGAGTACACCGCCTCCACACGGTCGCGGTGTTTCATCGGGCACAGCGCTGCTCCGGTTACCGCCAGGTTGCCCCCCTTGGAGTGGCCCCCCAGCCGCAGGAGCCCGGAGAAGTGCTCCGCAAGGTCGCGCACGTACTCTGCCGCCTCCAACTGGGCGGGCACCAGGTCCAGAAAGCTGAGGTTAAAGTCCTCCTTCCAGCCGACCAGGGTGCCGTCGGTGCCCCGAAAAGCCAGAAAGGCGGAGCAGTCTCCCGGGAGAACGGTCAAGGCGGCGAACTGGGTCTCCTCCTTGGGGACAAAGCGGTCCGCACTGCGGCACAGCCCCATCCCGGAAAACCGGGGGGCGCGCTTCAGCGCCCGCAGCAGTTCCAGGTCGGTATCACAGCGGAAACGGCCCCGCCGGCCCGGCGGCAGGGCCAGGTAGTGCTCTGCTGCCTGGGCCAAAGGGACGGGGCGGTCCAGCCCGGCTGGCACCAGTCCGTCGAAATGGATGTAGGACAGCGCGGACAGCGCCAGGGCGTCCACCGGGCAAAATGGCACCTGCTCGAACGTCAGGTCGCCGCGCCAGGCCAGATAATCCAAAAGGTTTCCCACCATAGTCAGCTCCTTGTTCCGGTCTCCGCCTTCCAATTTGTGCTCCAGAACCCAATCGGGCGTTGCAGCGGCTGCCCTAGAGGGGGGGAAGCACAAAAAAGAAGGGGGTGTTTCAGTCTATTCCAGAACTGGAAAAAAGCTCATAACCCGCCCAAAATCTGCATAGGATGGAACAGCAAGAGGCGGGGAGTGTTGTGCTTTGAAAGGAAATATGGAGGAACGGGCCGAACGTCTGGCGCTGTATATCTTGGAAAACCGGACTACGGTACGGGCCGCCGCACAAAAGTTTGGCATCAGCAAGAGCTCGGTACATAAGGACCTGTCCGAGCGCCTGCCAGCCTTCAACCGGACGCTCTACCTCCAGGTGAAAGAAGTGCTGGAGCAAAATAAGGCTGAGCGCCATATCCGGGGCGGCATTGCCACCAGAAAGAAATACAAAGGAGCTTAGGACCTGTTGGAACCTTGTCAGCACGCCCAATCAGCGGAGCTTTTTTCGCCGCACTTTGCCGGTTTTCCTGGAGCTAAATTCGGTGTACCTGGGACAAATTGGCTTCGTCGGGCGGAAAAATCTCTCGCGGCTGGTCCTATTGCCGTTGTTCAGACATGGTCGAATTTAAAAATCGGACTGGGTACTTGTACCCGGTCCGGTTTTATGTTACAATCAGACCGGATATCCCCCGCAGGGCAGAACGGGCGAATGGACAAAGGAGAACCGATTATGAGCTACGCCGACCAGGTGTTTATTCAAAACTGCAAGGATATTTTGTCCCGAGGCGTCTGGGACACAGACCGGGAGGTCCGCCCCCGGTGGGAGGATGGGACTCCTGCCCATACCGTCAAACTGTTCGGAGTGGTGAACCGCTATGACCTGCGCCGGGAATTTCCCATTCTCACCGTCCGGAAACAGTTTATCAAGTCGGCGGTGGACGAACTGCTTTGGATTTGGCAGAAGAAGTCCAACAACATCCGCGACTTAAACAGCCGCATCTGGGACGCTTGGGCGGACGAGAACGGTTCCATCGGCAAGGCATATGGCTATCAGCTGGGCGTAAAACACCACTACCCCCAAGGGGATATGGACCAGGTGGACAAGGTGCTGTGGGATTTAACACACGACCCTGCCTCCCGGCGCATTCTGGCCATTATGTATAATCACCACGATTTAAGCGAGATGGCCCTCTATCCCTGTGCCTACTCTATGACCTTCAATGTGGCGGGCAGTACCCTAAACGCGATTTTAAACCAGCGTTCTCAGGACATGCTCACCGCAAATGGCTGGAACGTGATGCAGTATGCCGTCCTGCTCCATATGATTGCCCAGGTTACCGGCTTCGAGGCCGGAGAACTGGTCCATGTTATTGCTGACTGCCACATCTACGACCGCCATGTTCCCATGGTGGAGGAACTTATGACCCGAACGCCCTTCGACGCCCCCAAGTTCAGCCTGGACAAGAGCGTCACCGATTTCTACCGCTTTACGCCCGCCAGCGTGAAGCTGGAGGGCTACCAGGCCCACCCGCTGGACCAGAAAATCCCTGTGGCAGTATAAGAGCCCGTTTACAATCTCCCGGCACGCTGGCGGGCGGCCCTTTTGCCGCCATACGGCGTTAAGTTCCTTGCCCGGCGAGAAATATTCTCGCCCATCCTGCGTCACCAGTTATGCATACAGGCTCGAAAATCGAGCGCCCAACAGACAGGAGGTCTCCGCATGAAAGCGATTGTTTTGGTGGATGAAAACTGGGGGATTGGCAACGGTGGAGACCAGATCATCTATCTCCCGGGAGATTTGAAATACTTTCGGGAGACTACAATGGGACATCCGGTGATTTTGGGGCGGAAGACTCTGGCGACCTTTCCGGGGGGGCGGCCGTTGACAGGGCGGCGCAATTTGATTTTATCCCGGAACCCCCAGTTTTCGCCGGAGGGGGCGCAGGTGTTTTCCGGTCTGGACGCTCTGCTGGCCGCTGCGCCGGAGGACGCCTTTGTGATTGGCGGAGCCTCGGTATATGCGGCGCTGCTGGACCGCTGCGATACCGCATATGTGACAAAGGTACACCGTACATTTCCTGCGGACTGTCATTTTCCTGATTTGGACCGGAACCCGGCGTGGCAGGCGGCAGAGGAGGGCCCGATGCAGGAGGAAAACGGCATTCAATTTCACCGGGTCACCTATTTCAAGTTGTTTAAGGACAAAAAAGCGTAAAAAAACCGCCTCGCTGGTGAGGCGGTTTTTTCTGTGGCTAAAGTTCCAGTGTCAGCCCCTTCTGGTCGGACAGGCCGTCCTTGGCCAGCATCCGTTCCAGCACCTCCACATCGGTGGCGATGTCCATGGCGTCCCCCTGGAAGAGAAGGTCCAACTGCTTCTCAAAGCCTTCCACCACTTTGTCCATCATTCCTTCAATGCGCTGCATGGCGGCGGTGATGTTCTGTCCGGACACCTCCTGGTCCTCCAGCTGGCCGTAGGCTCGGAGAATTTTCAAGGTGGTGGGCAGATAGTAGCTTAAAAAGCTGTGGAGCTGAGGGGCCTTGTCCGGGTGGGTCTTCTGGTAGTCCAGAATCTTGGCGGTAATCACCCCAATCCGATCAATTTGGGCGGACATCTTCTCGTTGTCGATGGCGTCATTGACCGCTTTGATTTCAGCAAGAATGGTGTTTTCGTCCTCTTTG